>DATLSE010000028.1:0-10841 GCA_035534295.1 Nitrosotalea sp. | reverse complement strand
AACCGCTGGCCGGGAGTTCGAATCTCCCCGTCGGCTGCTCGATTTGATCTCAGGGAGGTTCGCTAAGACTCACTTCGATTCGGCACGGTTACCGTAAGGTTACCGTAAGGCTAGCGGCTGGAACAGAAAGGGCCGCGACATGGGGATGTCCGGCCCTGGTGACCGCCGAGGGGGGTGCCCGAAGCGGTGGGCTGAGTCTAGCCGCCAGGGATCTCCCGAAGGTCCTGAAGTAAGTACTGACCGAAGCGCCACAGCGGCCTTGCCCGTGGTACGGTCCGGACCAACGAGCGAAAGGCAGCGTGGCTGATGACCACTCAGCTTCGTGGGGGAGGAGGTTCGATTGGGAATGAGCAGCACCGAGGCCCCTGTCAGTCCTCAGGGGAAACCTAACCCTGGGTTCTGGGGAAGCACGGCCGTCGCCATTCTGCTTCTAGGCGTTATTGGAGGAATTGGCGCGGCGATTGTGGCGTGGCGCAAAGGCTACCGCACCGCGGCGAAGTGGCTCAGCATCGCGAGTGTTGTGTGGACGGCGATCGTCGTCGCCTTAGTTGTGCTGCTCCTGAGTCACGGACCCGGTCCGAGTGCGGGCCAGCTGCAGAGCTGGCTAGCCAGCCACTACAACGTCAGCGGCGTGACGTGCAATATGCCCGGATCGTGGACTCCCGGAAACACCTTTGAGTGCTTCGCGAACCACGAGAGTTTCAAACTGACCGTTCTGCGGTCGCAAGGAAACGAATTTCGCTGGTACGTCCAGCCCAATGGCTAGGCCCTAGCCGGCCCGCTCGCCCCTCTAGTGCGCTCTTACGGTGGCGCCCAGTCTGTGGTGCTTGCCTGACTCTGATCGCCTCCGACAGACTCGAAGGCCGAATACAGCTCATCCCACTTCGCGCACGGGAGGTCCTGGTGACTTGCGGGCTGCCCTGGTTACGGTCTGGCTTCCGTCCGGATTGGTCGTGGTGATCTTTGGTCAGGACGCCTTGAGTTCGGTGTTGTAGACACTGTTGGGGTTGAGCGAGCTCGGCGTCCACTGCAAGAGGAGCCTTCCCGACAGCGGCACCTCAAAGTACAGCGTGGCTGAGGCGCGCCCGCCGGGCACGAGGCTGTCGATCGAGTCCGACGATGGGCAGTCAAAGGAGCTGTAGCTGTCATACGACTGCCCGTTTGCGTCCACCGCCGTCAGTTCGTACAGCGGGAGATCCCACGGTGATGAATCTCCGTTGAACAGCGCCACTTGAACGCTGACGCACTGATCGCCAGGGCTTGGCGTCGAAAACGCCGAAGCGGCCACCCCCTGAGCGAAGGCTGTGACCGTGACCCTCTGATGCGCTCCGTTGGTCATGGTCTGCCCGACTGCGTAGACCTTGGGACCGCGCACGGTCGAGTGCGGACTTGTCCGGAAGGCTTTGCACGAGAGCCCCGTCGCCGGGATTGGATATTTCGGCCAGTCTCCGTACGCCTGAAGCTTGGCGATATGTCCCGAGGAGAGCGTTACTAGCAGCACCGGCTTCGGCCCCATTTTGCCGGAGGACTGATCCCACTCCTCGGCCTTCAGGCCGCTCTGCACGCGAGTCATCGCCCTGATGAGGGACTTGGCCCTGCTCCCGTGAGGCCTCCCGAGTTCAGCGGCCGCTCTGGCCGCTGGCTGACCGATCTTGAGTGAGCACCAGGCCGACTCAACGGTTGGCTTATGCGCTTTGGCCGTCACCGGAATCGCCAGCCCGACGCTCAGCACCGCCGCGACCGAGATCACTGCGGCCAGCTCGCGCCCAAATCGCTCCCTCATCCCTTCGCCACTCGTGGTGATCTTGCTCCTCTCAGAAGCTCCGTATCCACCGAAGATCCGACTCCTACGTGTAGTTGCCCTGCGCTGGTAACACCGTTCCGTGGGCTGTCCCGAGGGATATCCCGCTTGATTTGTAGACGTAGCGAGTGAAGGTCTTTCCCGGCGTCCAACTTCCGCTCCGCGACCCAAGCGCGGAACAGATCCTCGATACTTTCGCCCCTCAACCTCCACTCCCGCCTAGCCTCCACGTGGGCGGCTGGGTCCGCCGGCGAATCCCGCGCCTCGCGAGCAGACAGCTGCGCGACTGGCTCGAGGTGCTTACCGCCCTCCGTGCTGGAATTCTGGCAGGGATGATGGCTCGCCGGTCGCATCGTGAGTCGTTAGTGCCGGAGCGAGGCTACGGATGTACCACGTGAAGGCGCAGGAAGGGGAGGCCGCCTTCGTCAAAGCTCGCCACGACAAGCAGTTCTCCAACGGCCGGCACAGCGAGGCTGTAGTTGCCGATAGCGTTCGCATAGGAGGGCCTGCCAGGCACAACTTGGACCGCGACGGGAATCTCCATTCCGTTGCCTGCGATCGTCCCGTTGAACTGGACGTCGACGTGAAGGTGATGCAGGCCGGCAGCCTCTCCCTCATCGAGTTCCAGCCGCGTGATCAGCGAGAACTGACATAGGGCCGGGAATGCAATCGCCCTGAGTTCGGTGATCCCGGCCCGGTAGACCGTGAAGGTTCCGTCGGAATTGAAGTTGGCCTTCTCGGCAAGGAAATGCGCCAGCTGTTTCACCTCGACCCCTCCTTCCAGGCGCGTGACGCGGAGGCCGTGGTTCCCGCCTGGCGGAGAATATGGCCAACGGTGCCCTTGGCGATCGATCTCTCGTTACGAGGGACGCTCGCTATCCGCGGGTGCCCCGCCTTCGCGTAGGTGTCGTGGCCCTCGCGCCTGGCCAGGTGGAATCCGAGCGACTCCAGGAACGCTCCCATTTCGTCGGAAGACCACGTCGACACGTCCGCCCCGGCGTTGCCCTAGTCGAGGATCCGAGCGATCTGAATGGAACTTGTGCCCTGATGGGAACGCAGGAATGCTTCCACTTCGGCATCCGTCATCGGCTCTCCCGGCTCAATTCCATTCTCCGCGGCGACCTCTGTGGCTTCTCGTACCGCGGATCTGAGCCTTAGGAACGCATCCTGGGCACTCGTGGCCTGGGTCGAGATTCCGAGATCTCGACAGACGGAGATCCACCACTCGCCGTCGTAGACCGTGATCGCCGTCAGGGGTTCGCTGGCCGCGGTTGGGCCATCGACCGCTAGGTCCGCGCTCGCTTCCACTCTCGTTTCGGCTTCAAGATCAATAGCCATGGGGTCCTCCTGAGGGAGATCAGCATAACCGGATCCCGCCTGAAAGTAGCCGGTCAATTCGCACCGCCCGCTCTAAGCGCTGGATCTGACTTCGCGGCGCCAGCTCGACCTAGTGGCCGCGCCCAGCCCGGAGGCGCTTGGCGGTCTCCGAGCCGAGCGGCGGCGGCGCCGAGCCTCAAACCCGGCCCGGTGGGTGGGCGGACTCGACTGGTGTCGTGGCGATCGCCTCGGGCGGCAGTGGCAGCCTCGTGGCCGACCCTAGGTCGCGCCAGTGGGCAAGGCGCCGGGGCCGGTAGGCTGCCCGTCGTCGCTTGGCGGACCAGTCAGGATCGGTTGGGCGGCGCGGGGGTCAGGTGCGTTGGGCATCTAGCGATCGGCCCAGACGGCCGGGGCGGTACCGCCCTGAACCTTGAGCGTGCCGTAAAAGTGAGCGTCGCCCCGACGCTGGCCCACGGCCTCCCACAGCGCCGCCCGATAGCGGGCCGGAGCCAGGACCTTGAGCGCGTACCAGTGCGTCTGCAACTCGGCGGGCGTGAGGGCACGAAGCTCTGGCGAGAGGAACGGGTCGTCGTGGTCTACCGCGTCCTGAATCCACCTGGCCGGGTCGTAAGTCCTCAAATCCTCGGGGATCTCGGCGGTCCGGGCATGGCGTCTCATCGTTGCATCAGCCGGGGCGGATAGGTGCCCCGACTGGCCCCACGACGCTGAGGCCGGAACTCGCCCTCTTCCTCGCCCGAGGGCAAGCGGAGCGACGCGAGCAGACGGCTCAGGGTGATCGACTGCTGGCGAGCCTCCACCATGGCGGGATTCGCCACCTGGTCGCCCCTGAAGTTCTCGACGGTGACGGTTCCGTGGGTTGCCTCATCGGCTAGCCGGTCGAGGTGGTCCGCGCAGCGGCACGCCTGCAACAGGAGCAGCTCCTCGTGGGCGAGCAGGTCGTACTCGTCGGTCACCGCGCGCCAGAGCTTGCGCCCAGCGACGGCGAGCCCGGCGGGCGCCTTCGGTGCTTTCGCGGTGTTCATCGGGGATTGCCTCCGTTTGGTTCAGCTAGCGCTAAGCGCTAAGCGCTCACGCGCGCGCGTAGGGACCGTTCTAGAGCCGCGCGGATTTGTTCCGCAATACGGCACGGAGAGGGCCCAAAATCGGCTTAGGGTATCGCGCCCACCCCCTTGCCGTTCGCCTTCGCATGAACGAGGCGTGCGTCGTCCGCTCGCTCGCTTCGGTGCTGAGTGTGGGCAGTTGCCATGGTCGGCGCGCTCACCGTTCAATCGCCTCCGCCGCTCGCTCGCCGGCAGCGTCGGCCTTGGAGAACAGCTCCGGTTGCACCCCAGCGAGCGCGGCAGCCGCCGCAGCCCTAGCCGCGACCACCCGATCGAGTACCTCGGAGAAGCTCGGCTGTGGCGTGCGGTCGATGTACCTTGCCGGGACGGGCTGGCCTGGATTCGCGGCTGCGAACCGGTACTGCTCGACCAACTTCCGCGTCGCTGAGTGGACGGCCGCGGTGGCGGTCGTGGCGACGAAGGCGGAGAACAAGGTCTCCACCGTTGCGGCGGGGTCGCTCTGTGCGGCATCGAACGCAGCCGCCGCCGAATTGGCCGCGATTGCTGTCGCATCCAGCGGCGAGGCCGTCGTGACGGCGTTGAGCCGGGCATCCCGACGGGCCGACTCGCGGCGCTCATCTCGGTCTTTATTCCGCTCTGCCTCGGCGGCTTCCGCCTGCTTCGCGGTCAGGGCCGCCTGCTCGATTGCCAGGCGCTCGGCGCGTTCGGCTGCGTAGCGCCGGTGGGCCTCTTGCGTTGCCTCTAAAACTCCCATGTCAGCTCCTTTCGAATGATTGATTGATCAGCGGGGCGGGGCGGGCGTGTACGCGTCGGGGATCAAGGGCGCGTCGCCGTCGGCGAGTTGGGCCGCAAGATGCTCAAGGGTCCCTCCCCTGGCCGGAGCCGGGACCGTGGCGCCTCCAGCGATACCTTGCAGCGGGTTCGGCTGCATGGCCGGTCGGGCGGCCGGCGCAGCAGGATCGACGATCGGGGCGACGGTGGGGTCGGCTGTGGCCGGCAGAAGCTCGTGGCCGTCGTGGTTTACGCGCGGCAGCCTCCGGAGTTTCTCGGCGATCTGTTGCTGGACCGACGGCGGCCGAAGGTAGCTGCCATCGTCGGAATCGGGAACCGGTCGGGTCGAATCTACTTCACTCACCCCTAGATCACCTCATCTATTGCGCGTTGTCGGATTGACGGAAGGTGGGGCGAGACGGCGGAGGATTCCGTCCCGCCCCCGAAGTGCGGCAGCGGGCACAGGGCAGCCTGCCGCCGCGTCGGAAGATTTGGTTGTGCGCTTCATCTCAGAACGGGCACTTGTCAGGGTCTTGAGACTCGGGACGTCCGGAGTTCATCGGCGCGGTCTTGGCCGGAATCTCGTGGTGGCATGTTCCCTTCCAGCACTCGCCATCGCGGTCGATGCTGGGGTCGTGGAGGCCCAGCTCTTCGGCCTTCCACCAGGCGTCGTACTGGGCTTCCAGGCGGTCGTACTCCGCACGGTCAGAAGGAACGATGCGCGCGGCCAGATCCCGAAGGCTGGCCGACGTCAAAGTCCCGACGCGGGCAGCCTCATCGGCGCTGGCGAGTAATCGGCGCCTAAGCTCATCCGGAGCCGCGAAGGCGCAGTCGGTGCAGGTGACATGCCGGTCGCCGTCCTGGTCGGCGAAGGTGTTTAGGACTGGCGACTTCTCCAGCCCGCGCTCACCGCCGCAGAGTTCGCAGCTGTACCGCGTCAGCATGCCGGTCGCCTCGGGGCGGATCTGGTAGCGTGCTTCCGTCGCTTCGATCATCGCCTGTCCTCCTGTGTTCTGACCCACGATTGCGGGTTGCTTCTCTGACGTCATGCGTCGCGCCCGTGAGCGAGGCTGGCCCACAGGCCGTCATCCCAGGGCTGGCCGGTGTCGCCATCGGGACGATTGGCCGGGACCGGCTGGCCTCGTAGACGAGTCACCTTCGCGGTGGGGAAGACGTGCAACGCGGCGGCCACCGACTCGGGCACCGGGACTGGCCGCGCGGGGACGGCGGCGGGCAGTTCGGATGATGCCGAAGGCTGCCAAGGTTGCCGAAGGCTGCCAGCAGTGACTGCTTGGCAGTCTTCGGGGGTTTGATCTCGGACGGACTCCGGAGCTTGGCAGCCTTCGGGCGGCAGCGTCCAGGCCCAGCCCGCCCCCATGCCCGCCTTCACCGACCGCACTCCCAGGTCACTCTTGGCCCGCCGCAGGGTGCGCTCTGCGATCCCCGCCTGGCGCGCCTGGCGCAGCGCCTCGCCCGCCGGGACGGGGCCGTGTGCCAGCAGGTCGGCCAGCCACTCGCGGGCCTCGGACTCAGCCCCCGCGTCCTCTTGGTCCGTGGGGCTGAGCATTTGGGCCTCAGAGCAGTTCGCGGTCCCTACCTCCGCGAGCCGGTAGGTCTGGATGGACTGCCCTCCATCGGGGGCAGGGATCAGGAAGGGCTCGACCCGAAGCCGGATCGGGTCCGGCTCAGTGGTGACGTTGGACCGCGCCACCAGTTCGATCCGAAATGGACTCTTGGGGTCGGCGTCTTCGGGGTCGCGTCCGAACAGCAGCGCCGAGCGGGCCAGGTTGCCGAACGCACCGCTGCCCGCTATCCGAGTGAGCACATCCTTTGACTCGCGCCGGTTCATGTGCATGATTCCAACCACCGCCACGCCGAGCCGCTCCGCCATGTGTGATACCGGCTTGAGAACGGCGCGCACCGACTGCTCCTTGTACGAATCGACGCGGCCGGGGATATGCGCGACCACTGTGTCGATCAACAAGGCCCGGACGTTGGCCTCGGCCAGCGCTCGCTCCAGCTCGGCCACCTGACCGTCCAGTTCAATGTCGCCGGGCTCGCCCTCGTAGAGCTGCTCGACGAACGTCACTCTCGACAAGTCGGCTCCGGCTGCGATCAGTCTGGGCACGATCACCGCTGCACGGTGGTCCTCGGCTGAGGCAATCGCCACCTTGACGGGCTGGCCGAACAGATCTCCAGGAACTGTTCCCCGCGTCAGTCCAGCTAGGTATCGAAAACCTTCGGTGGACTTCCCCACCTTGCCCTCGCCCACCAGGAGGGTGACCATGCCCAGCGGGATGCGGTCTTGGACGGCCCAGCGCACCCGTTCGGGCCGGACGGCGGCGGCCGACACTAGCCGGATTCCACTACCAAGCTCGGGCTCTGCCAGGATGGCCTCGGCCAGGCGGTCGCCCTGCTCCAAGGTGACATCGGCTACCGGCGCGCTCAAGGTCGGCACCGCGCGCGCACCTCGCGGTACGTTGCCGCCCAGCTCTGCGCCATGCGGCGGGCAGCCGGGGTCGCGAGCGGATCGGCGCGCGGGTCCAACTCGGCCGCCAAGCTGGCTGCGGCGATGAACACCCCTAAAACGGCAGCGCACACCGGACACGCGCCGGTGGCGCCGTTATCCTTGGGCTGAGCGGTTGGCGGTGGCACGCCGGCCCTCCAGCGCTGCCGGGACTGCGGCGGTCCCGGCGGCGTCTACCGGGGCGCCCTCGACGTGTTGGTCGATAAACGCTTCGAGGTCCGATTCCCGGACGCGCACCAGGCGCCCGCCGGGAAGGCGAACCGTTTTCAGGATGCCCTTGGCCGTCTGTTGCCACAGCCATGTCTCACCTACCCCGAGACGCCTTGCCGTCTCGGGGAGCGTCAGCAGTTCGGACACGCTAGACCCTCCGAGAGCGATTCGCGGTGCGGTTGCATGGGGATAAGTGAACCGTTCCGAACCGAGCCGGTCTATACTGCTAGCGGTGACGTTTTCCAGTGACATGAGATATCCGGCAGGACTTCTGCCACGGTCCAGCTCCGGCTATGAATGGCGCGACGATTGCGAGCCATCGGCCGACGGCCAAGGCGCCGGCGCGGGCCGGGGTCTGGTCCCGAAGGGTGCCGTCAGCGCAGGGCGGCCACCGGCCCCTAGGGGCACGATGCGACAGTTCTTCGAGTTCCAGACCGATGCCGGCATGGTCAGTGGGGCAATCCGGCCGCCGCGAGGAAAGACGTTTCTGCGCAGGTTTACCCGGCTCGACCCCGACTCCCCTGATCAGATACGGGAGTTCGCCGACGACTACGGATCGCTGGCGAACCCGCTCGGCGATCCCTTCGAGCTGTGGCGCCAGGAGATCGCCGAAGTGCGCGACCTGGCCGGGACACTCGATGAGGCGGCGAGTGCCGTGCTATACGACCCCGGTCCCACGGCGGCGCTGGCGAACCGCTTCAGGCATCTGCCCTATGAGGAGACGCTAGCGGCGGGTCCGCTCAAGACGAAATATCTTCGCCACGTGGCTTTGTCGCGCCGCCTCATGGGTCGCCGATTCGATAACCGGGTGGTGGTCTATACCTACGGACTGAGGATGGTGCCCTTCGAGCCGGGGCGCGCCGCCCGGCTCGGCTACCGCGAGCTGGGGACAATCACGGACGGCGTGGCCCTGGTGAAAGCCACCCGGGCGTTTGTCAGGTTCGCGCGGCTCTGCGTCCAAGAGGCGATCGAGTGGCGCCTGTGGGGCGCTCATGTAGGCGTCATTTACGACTACGCCGGGCGCATCGCCCAGCCGCCCCGCATCGTGCCCGCCACGCTGCTCGGCGCCCTATACCTCGAACTGGATCGCGAGCTTCGAACCAAGCCGCGCCAGCGGCCGGCCCGGCCGCTCCAGCCTTGCGCCTGGGGGCCGTGCCTAAATTGGCTGGAGCCCACCAGGACGAACCAGCTCTTCTGCTCCAACACGTGCGTTCAGCGAGCGAAGCGCCAGCGCGACTCCGAGGAAAAAGCTGCTAGGGGGGCGATCATATGAGCACCAAGCCGAGCAAGCGAGTCATGGGGCGCGGGACCGTCTACCGGAGGGCCAACGGCACTTGGGCGGGGGAGATCACCGTTGACGGCAAGCGCAGCACCGCCTACGCGCGGACTCAGGCTGAGTGTGTCGACAAGCTCCAAGTCCTCCAAGCTCAGGCTGCCGGGGGATTGCCCGCCGTCGATCAGCGCGGGACCGTCGCGGCCTACCTCACCGGATGGCTGGAGACCAAGCGGCCCAAGCTCCGACCCGCGACGATTGCCCGATACAGGGGGATCGTGGAGGGCCAGATCATCCCCGAGTTGGGGCGCGTGAAGCTTGCCAAGCTCCAGCCCGTAGACGTGGACCGGATGCTTACTCGGCTCCAGGCTCAGGGTCTTTCCCCCCGGACGGCTAGCCACGTCCGGGCGGTACTCCGGGCCGCGCTCGGGACGGCCGAGAGGCGCGGCCAGGTGGTCCGCAACGTCGCCACACTCTCTGAACCCGTCAGGGTCGCGAAGGTGCCGCTACGGATTCTCTCGCCGGATGCGGCCTGGGGACTGCTCGGCGCTATCCAAGATCCCCAACTTCAGCGAGTCGCCACGCTCGCCGTCCATAGCGGTCTGCGCCAGGGCGAGCTGCTAGGGCTAGTGTGGAGTGACGTTGATTGGGAGGGCGGCCAGCTTCACGTCAGCCAAGCTCTCCAGCGGATCGGCGGAGCCTACCGGCTGGTGGAGGTCAAGTCGGGATCTAGCCGCCGCGCCGTGCCGCTGACACCGGCAGCGGTGGACGTGCTGGCCGCCGAACGGGAGGCCCAAGCCGAAGCCCGCGACCGGGCCGGGTCGCGCTGGCACGAACCGATCCCTGGCCTGATCTTCACCACGGCGACGGGTCAGCCACGCAACGGGACCACGATCACGCACCAGTTCGCGGACGCTCTGGCAGCCGCGAACCTAGCACCGATGCCCTTCCACGATCTGCGCCATGCCTTCGCCACGCTTATGTTTGCCAGCGGGGTTGACTCGGGCACCGTCTCGGCTCTCATGGGACATAGCTCGGTCAGCCTCACCATGTCCACATACGCCGGGGTCGCGCCATCCCTCAAACGTCAGGCGAGTGACCGATTGGCGCGTCTCCTGACTCGGCCAGGGTAGGCTCCGCAACCTCAGCCCGGCCATTTTGCCCCCGTCGACGAGCCAGCACCCCGACGCGAGCCATTGGTTCTGACAGTTCGATCAGGAGGAGATGCACTTCATTCATCGCCCGGTTTATTTGCTTCGGAGTTTCGTCCCCATCCATGCCGAGCACCAGTGAGGCAGCCGTGGGCAAAAGCTCGCTGGCATTCGGCACGGCAGCCAAGCACACCTGTAAAGAGCCTCGGGTGCTATCTCGCGTCCGAAGGATTTCGGTCCAGCTCCCAGGGGATGGGGGGCTAGGAACAACCCCGGGTGACCAGATCATCGGATCGATGGGTCGCGTGAACGTATCCCATAGCTCCATCAGGGCTCGGTAGACGTCCTCTAAGCGACGGATGAGATTCTCGCGAGCCGCGTCTCGGACGGCCCTTTGCTCGATTCGATAGGTGAGCAGGGCGATGCCGAACAGAGCGACGAAGCTAAGGGCCGATAGGACGAGCTGAGCGACAACCATCATCGCCACTTTAGATCGGCCGGGCTAGGTCGGTTACCGTAAGGTTACCGTAAGGCTGAGATCAGCGGACTTTCGATTTGATCTCGGAGACTACGGTTTCGTAAACCGCTGGCCGGGAGTTCGAATCTCCCCGTCGGCTGATCTCAGCGTACTGCAACCCATACTGCAACCAGGGCAACGGCAGGCTGGTCCAACGGGGCCGTGGTCGTGGGACGTTCTGGTAGCGTGGCG
>DATLSE010000027.1:0-37485 GCA_035534295.1 Nitrosotalea sp. | reverse complement strand
GGTTGGCGCCGGATCCACGACGGCTCGATTCTCGTCGCCGAGCCGGTCGGAGCCGGGGGCGACCGACTCTAGGACGATGCGCGGTCCAGAGCGCGGCCTCCCAGTTCGCTCGCGGTCACGTCGTCCTGAGGGGCGTGGATTCGGCTGCAGAGCGAGTCGCGCAGATGGCGCTGGAGCGGATGGTGGTAGCTGAGTCCGGGATTGCCGACCAGGGCCACCGCCTGCTCGGTGCAGCGCATCACGTTGGCGGTGACCAGGCGCTTGACGGTGGCGGCCTCCAGTCCGTCGGCCGTGCCGGCTTGGACCTCGGGGGCCAGGCCGTGGAGCAGGCGCTCACTGGCGTAGATCAGGGCTTCAATCTCGCCCATGGCGGCGCGGAAGCGAGGGAGACTGGCCAGTGGAGCACCCAGGTTGGACGGAACGCGCTGGTTTAGGTACTTGGCCAGCCAGTCGCGGGCGGCCCTGGCCACGCCGGTGTAGACGCTCGTCTGCATCAGGATCGATCGCGCGCGTCCTATCGGTTCGGGTGGGGAGGAGGCGGGCTGGAGCGCGAAGGCGTGGGCGAGGGGAATCCGCACGTTCTCCAAGACGACGTCGTGGCTGGCGCTGGCGCGCAGTCCGAGATGATCCCAGGTGGGCACCACACTCAGCCCCGGCCCAGGCGCCGCGACCAGGAACGAGCCCACCTCGACCTGCTCAGGGATGTCGGCCACGGTCGCGGCGCGGACGACGACGAAGGCCAGCGCGACGCTGCCGGTGACGAACGTCTTGCGCCCGTCAAGGACCCATTCCTGGGCCTCCCCGGGGCCCGATCGGCGGGCTCGGGTGGCGGGGACTCCGCCGCGCGAGGGTGAGCCCAGATCCGGCTCCACGACGGCGCTGTTGATCAGCGCCGGTCCGGCCTGGCAGCGCTCAATCACCAGCTGACGAAGGGGCTCAGGCCAGGGGGTAGCGGGAGCGACGATCTGGGACAGATGGTTCCAGTGCATGCACATGACGAGCGCGGTTGAGGCGTCGGCGGCGCCCAGGATCTCGATCGTGCGCAGCGTCGTGGTCAGGTCGGCGCCGGCTCCGCCCAGCTCGCGTGGCACGGTCAGCAGGCCCAATCCGGCCGCCCAGACGGCGGCCACGTTCTCGCTCGCGAAGGTGCCCTCGCGGTCGTGCTCATCGGCTCTGTCGACCAGGTCGGCGGCGAGCTCGCGGGCCCGGGACAAGATCTCGCCCGGGGCCGCCGGGGGCGCTCCCGCCGGGCCCATTCGGGCCTGCTCTGCCACGCGTTTAGCCTACCCTGGAGCTCGCCCAGGAGGAATCCCGAGCGTCCAACGGATCAACATGGTCGGGTGAGAGCGGAGGCCGGAACCGTGACTCCCCTCGCCCGGCGCCGCCCCGGTGCGCGGGCGGCTCTGTTGCTGCCCCTGCTCGCTGCACTTGCGCTTGGAGCCTGGAATCTCGCTTTTGCGCTGCCCTTTCTCTTCCGTCCGGACGAGGACGTGGTGGTGGGCCGCGCGGTGACCATGGCCGCCAGGGGCTCACTCGACCCACTCTTCGCCGCCTACCCGCCGCTTGCGTTCGATTTGATGGCGCTGGCGGAAAAGCTCGCCGGGAACGTTGCGGGCCCACTCACCGGGAGCGGCGCCGCAGCCGCCTACCTCACCGGTCGCGAGGTCTCCCTGGCGGCCTTTGCGCTCATCGTGGCGTGCACCGTCGTCGCTGCCCGGCGGGTACACGGCATCGCCGCCGCCGTGGTCTCGGGGCTGCTCCTGGCGAGCGCTCCCCTGGCCGTCCGCCAAGCCCACTTCGCGACCACGGACATGATCCAGACCGCTTTCGTCGCCGGCTGCCTGTGCGCCCTCGCCTATAGCCGGGGGCGGCGCGGGGTGATGCTGGCCGCCGCGCTGGCCGGCCTGGCGGGCGCGACCAAATACTCGGGCGGACTGGTGCTCATCGCCGTGCTGGTCGCCTCGGCTCGCCGCTGGGGCTGGAATCGCAGCCTGCTGGCTCCCCTGTTGGTGGCAGGTGCCTTCTTTGCCCTCGTCTTCGTCCCGGTGCTGGCTGACCTGCCTGCCTACGTCCGGGGGCTTCTATTCCTGGGCGGGAATGCGGCTGACCGAGGACGGGGCCTGCCCTGGGGATGGGAGTTCATGGTCACCCAGTCGCTACCCTTCGGCCTCGGCCTGGGGGCCTATCCCCTGGTCGTGATCGGCCTGGCGGCTGCGCTTCGTAGCCGGACCTGGTGGGAGCTGTCGTTGATCTCGTTCTCAGCCGCGTATTACGTGGTCCAGGGTGCTGGGCACGAGGATTTCTACCGCTATGCCCTGCCCCTGGTTCCCGCCCTGGCCCTGCTTGCGGGCCCGGTCCCCGGTGCGCTGGCCGCCCACGCCCGGCGCCGAGCGCGGGGCGCTCGTCCCGCCGAGTTCGCCGCCTGGGGGGTGTTTCTACTCCTGCTCCTGCCCGGCGCCTACGTCAGCATCGCCACCGATCGCCTGCTGGGGGTGACCGACACGCGAATCGAGGCGGCGAATTGGATTCGCTCCCACCTGGCCCCTGGGACCTCGATTAAAAGTCCCTATTACGCCGCTCCCTTCTACTCTGATTTCCAGATCAAGGCCAACCTGCGCTACGTCTCCGACCCCCTGGCTGCCAGCTTTGCCCAGGGTCTTTACACCCGGCGCTACCGGATCACACCCTCACCCGCCGACTACTCAATCCTCGCCTCCGGGCCGCCCGAGCAGGCCCCGATCCCGACCACGCTCGATCCCGTTCTGGTTCGATTTCAGGCCGGATCTTGGGGAGGTGTCTACGACCCTCTCGACTCTTTCTACCTGCCCTATTGGGGGCTCTGGCAGATCCAGCGGCCGGGCCCGGGACTCATCATCGTGCGCTCGTCGTGAGCCCCAGCGGTCGCTAAAGCGTCGAAGCCGTGGGGCCCCGATAAACTCGTCCACCGTGGCGGGCTCTGTTGAAGGCTTGGCGATCGAGGTCTTGGGCCTGCAGAAGGTCTACGTTCAGGGCGGACTCAGGCGCCGCAATCGCTCGCAGCACGTCGCCCTCGGCGGCATCGATCTGCGCGTGGAGCCGGGGGAGCTCTTCGGTCTACTGGGCCCCAATGGTGCGGGCAAGACCACCACGGTCAAGATCCTGACCACGCTCCTGTTACCCAGCGCCGGCTCGGCTCGGGTGCTGGGGCTGGACGTGGTTCGCTCAACCCGCGAGCTGCGCCGACGGATTGGATTCGTCTTCGGCGGGGAGCGCGGCCTCTACTGGCGCCTGAGCGGGCTCGATAATCTGCGCTACTTCGCCGATCTGTACCTGGTGCCACCGGACGTCTCCAGGCGCCGCATCCCCGAGCTGCTCGAGATGCTGGGCCTCAAGGGTCGAGAGGGCGACCGGGTCGAGCACTACTCACGGGGCATGAAGCAGCGCCTGCACCTGGCGCGCGGGCTCCTGAACGACCCTCAGGTCCTCTTTCTGGACGAGCCCACCCTAGGCATCGACCCGGTCGGCGCCCGCGAGTTGCGGACCCTGATCCGGCGTCTGGTCAAGGAGGGCAAGACGGTCTTTTTGACCACCCATTACATGCTCGAGGCGGACGAGGTGTGCGACCGAATCGCGGTCCTGAAGCGGGGCCAGGTGGTCGCCGAAGGGAGCCCCAGCAGCATCAAGCGCGAGGTCGAGGGTGGCGGGATCGTCGAATTTGAGGTCGACGGGCTCAGCGACGAGCTGGCGGCGCGGCTGCGCGCCCTGAGCGGGGTCGCCTCCCTGGTCCTGGAGGAGCGCGAGCTGACCCAGCTCGTCAGTATCCATTGCAGCCAACCGGCGGAGGTTTTGGGCTCGCTCTCATCCACCTTGCAAGGCTTGAACTTTCGCCGCGCCGCGGTCCGGCAACCGACCCTGGAGGACGCCTACGTGCGCCTGGTGGCGGAATGAGCCCGCTTCTGCGCGCCGGGTTACGCGCCTTTGAGGTCTCGCTCAAGAACCGCGTCGTAAGCCCCTGGACCTATCTCAACTGGATCGCCTTCCCGCTCATCCTGGCCAGCGTCGGGCTGTTCGTCTTCAGCCATTCGAGCACTCCCGGGCACGACGCCTACGCCGCCCTGGGAGGGGGTTTGATCGGGTTTTGGACCTCGGCCTACCTGGACGGGGGCAACTCGATCGGGTCGGAGCGGTGGGAGGGAACACTCGAGGCGCTACTCGCAGTTCCCACGCCGATCTGGGTCGTCATGGTGGGCAAGATCACGGCCGCGCTGCTCCTCGGCGTCATCTCCTTCATCCCCGCTCTGGCCCTGGCCTACCTGGGATTCAGGATCGCCCCCCTGCAGATCGACGCCGGGCCCTTCCTGGTCTCATTTTTGGTCCTCACCTTCTCCTTCTTCGCCATCGCCATGGCCTTCGCCCCTCTGTTCGCCCTCTGGCGCTGGGCTTTCTCCCTGACCAACGGTTTTGAGCTCGGGGTCTATGTGCTCGGCGGCTTCATGTTCCCCGTTGACCGCCTCGAGCTCTGGTTGCAGAGAGCGGCCTGGTTTGTGCCGCCGTCCTGGGCCACCCGAGCGCTCTATCACGCCGCCGGACAGGCAGGGCGAGCCGACTACGCCGGCTGGTGGGCGCGCTCGATCGCGCTCAGCCTGGTCTGCCTCCTGTTGAGCCGTCTTCTGTTTCGGCTGGTGGAGCAGAATGCCCGGCGGACGGGGCAGCTGGCGACGGCATGAATGCGCACCTGGGCGCGTTCGCCCGCAGCTGCTGGTTTCAGTACCGCGCCATGTTCAATTGGGCCACACCGATCGGGTACCTGTCCTACAAGCTGCTGCAGCCGGTGGGTCAGATCCTGTTCTTCACCCAGCTCGGCATCTTCGCCCAGGGTCGCTCGCACGCGCTCTACTTCGCGCTCGGTAACGCGATTCAACTGACCGCGATAAACGGTGTCTTCGGCGTCGTCATGACGGTTGCCAACGAGCGCCAATACGGAACCTTGCCTCTGCTCCTGGGTGCGCCGCAGAACCGCCTCGTCAGCTTTCTCGGCCGGGCGACCATCCATATCCTTGACGGGATCAGTGGGGTGGTGGTCGGCCTGATCATCGCGGTCGCGCTCTACGGCTTGGATTTAAGCCACGCCGACATCGGCGGCCTGGCGATCTGCATCGTGCTGGTGTCATTCACGACCGCGGGCCTGGGGCTGATGTTCGGCAGCGTGGGCCTGATCATGCGCGACGTCATGATCGTCGGCAATACGGTCTACTACCTGATGCTCGTCGTCTGCGGAGTCAACATTCCGGTCGATCGGCTGCCGCACTGGCTGCAGCTCGTCTCCTATTCGATTCCCATGACACGCGGGATCGAGGCGGCGCGGCTGGCCGTCGCCGGTCAGAGTTTGGAGAGGATCCTGCCCCTTCTGGCCGGCGAACTGGCCGTGGGCGTGCTCTACGCCATGGTCGGCTACGCCCTGCTGCTCCTGCTGGAGAACCGCGCCCGCCGAGGGGGTCTTCAGGAGGCCTATTGACTGGTCCCTGGAATCTCGCGGGCGTCTCTCGCGCGGCACGCGGCGAGGACACGGTCAGAACGCCACGCCTCCCGCCGATCTCCGGGAGAAGCCCGAAGCCATCCATCGAGTCGGGGACTCGCCCGCCGGCCGCAGGCGCCATCGAAGGTGCCTGAGCGGACCGATGGAGACCGCCGGGGGGTGCCGACGTTTAGGTTTCGGGGCTGGTCTGCAGGCCGCGATCAGAGAAGGTTCCTCTACGCTTCGGGCACGCCGGCGTAGCTCAATTGGCAGAGCAGCTGTTTTGTAAACAGCAGGTTACGGGTTCGATTCCTGTCGCCGGCTCCCACAATTCGCCTTCAAAATGGCCCGTTGGCCGGTCAATTAGCCCCGACGCCAGCCCGTTTTACGCCAACCCGTACGCCAACCGGGATTCGGGTTTCCCTGCTTGGCCTCGGCACCTCGGGGGGCCCGCTGAACAAGTTCGTCACCACACGGGGAGTTGGAGTTGGATCTACAACCCTAATTTCAGCGCCTCGGCTCGAGACGGTCGCCTCACCTAGTCCTACTGAAGTCCTCTCACCAAACCGTCAGTGGCCGGGGGTGTCGGTGGTTACGGAGCCGAGAGTCCTTGGTCACGAGTCGCGACCCGGTCTCGACAGCGGTCGCGTAAATTAGTCGATCAGCAGGATCGCCCGGAAAGGATGACGGCAACGCCACCGCGGTGGCTGCGATCGCAGGCGTGACCGCCAGCGTCCTTACCTGTGCCGACAGTGCTTGCAGCCAGGCTGAGACCGGAATCGTGAGTCTGATTCGATCGTGGGTTGCCAGCCAGGCCAGCTCGAACCACGAGATGTCCGCGACAGCGAGCTCCTCGGCCTCGCGAACCGCCTTCACCGCGGCTGCGCTCAGGCGATCCGGTTCGGCCGACCACCAGTGGACAACGTGGCTGTCGAGCAGGACCGTTCTCAATTCAGCTCCCAGGCTGCTCCCGTCGTGAACAGGTCGTCATCCTCGGCCGCGGTCATGGCGACGCCCGCCAACGCACCTTCAAGGGCCGATGGTCCCGACGCCGGCACCAGACGGGCGACGGTGCGACCATGCTTGGTGATATTCACCTCCTCGCCCGCGGCCACATCGTCGAGCAATGCCAGAATCTTGGCCTTCGCCTCGGTTGCCGTTAGTGTTCTGACCATATGGTCATTTTACTGGTTAGATTGGCCTAATCAAGGGAAGGCTTCAACCGGTCCGGGACCTGGGTCCGCGACCCGCGACATCCGCGCCCCGCCGTTCGGAAAAGGAGATCTGTCGCCGTGATGAGTCCCAGGTCGACCGCGGGGCACCGCCTCGGGCGGGCAGGCGCCCTTTTGACGCTGGTAGTCCTGGTGGCGGCCTGCTCCACGCCGCGCGGTACGGTGAACCGGAGCTTGGCCTCCGCCGCCCCGACGGTGACCACAGCGCCGCTCCCCGCGTGCGTTCCCGCCTCCCAGGTGATGCTGCCTCCAGGTGGTGCCCGCGCTGCGGACCCGATCTGGACCATCGCCTCCGGGCTCAATCGTCCGGACGACCTCCTCGTCTCGGACGGAACTCTGCTCGTGGCCGTCCTGGGTACAGGATCGATCGAGGCTCTGTCTCCCGGCCTGCCTCCTACCGCTCTCGCCGGGCACGTGCAGACGATCGAGGGCATGGTCTACCTGGGCGGCAATCTTTACGTGGCCGGCCAGGCGCAGGATGCGATTTACGAGTTGACGGCCGGCCAGGCTCGGCTCGTTCTCCAGTTGAACCCGGTGCCGGGACAGGATGGCGTGGATGGGATCGCGGCGGCGGACGGCATGCTGATCGTGCCCGACAGTCCCCGGGGCGTCATCGACTGGGTGGATCCCAGCACCGGCCGCATTACCAAGCAGGTTGGCGGCATGGTGCGTCCGACCGGCGTCTTCGTCACTCCGGGCGGGTCGCTACTCGTAGCGGACGAGTATGGCAACGCGGCGCTCGAGCTGGCTCCCGACGGGAGTCGGACCTATCTGGTGCGCGGCCTGCCCATAGTCGACGACATCGCTCAGGACTCCCAGGGCAACGTGTTCGTGGTCACCCCCGTGATCACCGGGGGGAGGTTGGTGCAGATCGCCCCGGGACCACTCAAGGATCTGGCCGACGGCCTTTTGGCCCCCCAGGGCCTGGCGGTAGACGGCGCCGACAATCTGTACTTCAGCGAGGAGGATGCCGGCCGCGTCGATCTAGTGATACGGACCTTCAAGCTTGTGCCCCTGCGCCCGGTGCGCGACTCAGCCAGCCAGCCGGTGTGCGTCGACGTCGTCCGCGCGCCGGGCTTTGACGCTCCGATCACGCTCTTGTCGGGCCCAGGAGTCACGGTCGTGACGCAACCCGGACTGGGCAACCAGGCTGCGGTTCTGGTGTCAGGCTGCGTGACCACGCCTTGCGCGCTGACAGCGGTCTCTGGTACTTGGCATGACGTGCTGAGCCTTCAGGCCCAGGGGACCTGAGTGTCAAGTGCGAGCGAACCCCCATAACAGTGTCCTGGGCGGGATCGTATGGTTTAAGGGTGCAGATTGACTTCGGCCCGTCGGACTGCCTGATCCGCCTGTCGCCCCGGCCGCAGCCGTGAGCGACGTGCTCGGCGCCCCGCTGCGAAGGGTCGAGGACGCTCGACTCGTTACCGGCAGGGGTCGCTACGCCTCCGATCTCCGGCTCGAGCGCCAGGTCTACATGGCGGTCGTGCGCTCGCCGCTGGCCCATGCCCGCATCCTCGGCATCGACCTCGCAGCCGGCTCCAGGCCCGGCGTCCTGGCTATTCTGACCGCGGCCGATCTGGATCGCGGACCGAACCTCATTCGCGAGGACATGGGTCCGCCCGAGCTCTTGGGATTCGGCCGGCCCGTGCTGGCCCCCGACGTGGTCCGATACCAGGGCGAGGCGATAGCGGTCGTGGTCGCCGAGACCCGCTACGTCGCTGAGGACGTGGCCTCCGAGCTGTATGCCGACCTCGAGCCGCTCCCGGCGGTGACGGGGGTCGATCGGGCCACGCTGCCCGGCGCTCCCCGGGTCCATGAGCAATTCGATCGCAATGTCGCCCTGAGCGGGGTCAATTCCTACGGGGACATCGATGCCGCCTTCGATGGGGCCCCGGTCGTGGTTCGGGGACGATTCTTCACCAACCGGGTCTGCGGGGCCGCGATTGAGCCCCGGGCGGTGACCGCCGCGCCGCGTGGGGATGGAGTTGAGATCTGGTGCTCGACCCAGCACGTGTTCGGGGTTCGAGACAAGGCCGCGACCTTTTTAGGACTCCAGCCGGAACAGGTCCTGGTGCGAGCCGAAGACGTGGGCGGTGGGTTCGGGCCCAAGGGCAGGGTCTATCCCGAAGAGTTGCTCGCCGCTTTCGCCGCGCTCCGCCTGGGCCGGCCCGTGCAGTGGGTGGCGACCCGCAGCGAGGACACCGCGACCACGGTTCAGGCCCACGGCAGCGGTATCGAAATCGAACTCGCCGCCGAGCCCGACGGGCGCCTGCGCGGGCTTCGGGCGCGGATCCAGCATGATCTGGGCGCGTACGTCTCGGTCGGGGCCGGAATAATTGAAATCATCATTGCTCACATGCTGTCCGGCTACGTGCTGGAGGCGTTCCGGGTCGACTACGACCTCTGCTTTACCAATGCCACTCCGACCGGCACGATCCGAGGGGGAGGTCGGCCCCAGGGCAATTTCGCGACCGAGCGGATGATGGACCGCCTGGCTCTGGAGCTGAACCTGGACCCGGCTGAGTTGCGGCGGCGCAACCTGATCCAGCCCTCCCAGATGCCCTATGACACCGGGCACTCGCGTGGCGGCCTGCGCACGGTTTACGACAGCGGTGACTACCCTCGGCTTTTGGAGTCGGCACTCGAGCTGGCTCAGCTCGACCAGCTCAGGCCCGGAATCCAGCCCGATGGCACGGTCGTTGGGGTCGGCGTCGCCTTCTGCGTCGAGAGCACCGGCACGGGAAGCGGCGAGCCAGCGCGGACCGACATCGGGCCCGACGGGCAGGTCCGCCTGTACATCGGCTCCAGTCCTGGGGGACAGGGCCATCAGACCATGGCGGCGCAGATCATGGCTCACCGATTGGGCTGGCCGATGGAGCGAATCACGGTCGTCGCCGGGGACACCAGCCAGCTGCCTCGCGGGGGGGTGACCGCCGCCAGCCGAAGCGCGGTCCACGTCGGCAACGCGGTTTCTCTGGTGGCGCGGAAGGCTCGAGCCGAGCTCCTGCGCCTCGCCTCCGAGCGGCTCGAGGTCGACCCTGAAGACCTCGAGCTCGAATCCGGTGTGGTCAGCGTCAGGGGGGCGCCGGCGAGTTCGCTGAGCGCAGCCGACCTCATCCCGTCGGCTGGATTGTCGGTTGAGGAGGCCTTTGTCACCGACAGCCCGACCGTGTACGCCAGTGGTTGCCACGTCGCGGTAATCGAGCTTGATCCCCAGACCGGGTCGGTGGGCGTGCTTCGCTACGCCATCGCGCATGACACCGGCCGGGAGATAAATCCACGCCTGGTCGAGGGCCAGCTCCACGGCGGTCTCGTCCACGGTTTGGGTTACGCCCTGCTCGAAGAGGCGCTCTACGACCAGGACGGCGGATTTCTGTCCACCACCTTCCTCGACTACTCCATCGCCAGCGCACCCGACTTCGCCCTGGTGCCGCGGCATCGATCCCTCGATACCCTGAGCCGGGCGAACCCTGAGGGCATCAAGGGGGCCGGGGAGGGAGCCACGATCCCTGCACCGGCGGCGGTGGCGAACGCGGTCGAGAGCGCACTGCGCCTGATTCGCCCGGACGCATTCGTCGACGAGCTGCCGATCACACCCCTGCGCGTTCGGTCCTGGATCGGAGGCGGCTGAGCCGAGCTCGACTAGGGGGCTGGACCCAGGTCCGGTCTGGTGACGGGCATACTGGCCTGCGATGAGTTGCCTTGCCGCCCCGCACGATCTCCCCCGAGCACGGCCCCTCGCTCAGGCAAGCTGCTGATACCGCGCCGGCGCCGGACCGGACCACCGTCCGACGGGGAAGGGACGCAGAGCCCTCCCGCGGAGCCCACGGGGCGCCGAGCCTCCGGCGTCAGCGCGCTCAGTCCGCAAGGCGCCCACATTGACTTCGGCGGCCAATTGCCCGCCCGCGTACCTTGGACTCCGAGTCTGATTCGGCTCATCGCGGGCTTGGTCATGGCCCTTTTCACCGCCGCGGTCGACACCACCATAGTCAGCACCGCACTGCCGACCATCACGCACGAGTTCGGCGGCTTCTCGCTCTACGCCTGGATCTTCAGCGGCTATTTGGTCACCAGTACGACCACCATCCCCCTGTGGGGCCGCGCATCCGACATCTTCGGGCGGCGTCCCGTGCTGATCATCGGGGTCCTGGGATTTGTCATCACCTCGGCGCTCTGCGCCGCCAGCTTCAGCATGCTGTCGCTGGTCGTCTTCCGCACCCTGCAGGGCCTGGCCGCGGGCGCGGTCGTGTCCACGGCCCTGACCATCGCTTCGGATGTCCTGCCGCCCCTGCAGCGGACCCGTATTCAGGCCCTGATCAGCGCCACCAGCGGTGCCGCCGCGATGCTGGGTCCCGTCCTCGGCGCCCTGTTCGTGTCGACCGTGGGCTGGCGCTGGATCTTCATCGTGAACCTGCCCATCGGCATCATCTCGGCCGCCTTTCTCATCGGCTACCGCGAGCGCGTACCCAAGCGAGCCGTTGCCGACAGAATCGATCCGCGCGGCGTGATTCTCCTCACCTTTGGTGTGACGGCGCTTCTGATCGGGCTGGGAACCGGCAGCCTGGCCGCCCAGCCCGTCGTCCCGGCTCTGTTGTTGGCCGCCGTTCTGCTGGTCGCGTTCGTGCTGGTCGAGCTCCGGAGCGCGCATCCGACCGTCCCTCTCGCCCTCCTCTCGCACCGCGTGATCGGGCCCCTGGTGCTGGTCGGCCTGTTCCAGGGCATGATCCAGTACGGGGTGCCTCCGTACGGCGCTCTCTACGTGCAGGAAGCTCTGGGCGGCAGCGCGTTTGCCGCCGGTGCGGTTGTGATTCCGAGCTCAGCCACGATGACTCTGGCCCAGTCGGTGGGAACTTGGTTCATGCTGCGGCTGGGGTATAGCAAGCTGGTCTTGGGGGGCGGCGCGTTCCTCACCCTGGGCGGACTGATGCTCTATCTGGGGCCGTCGGCATGGGGAGTGCTGTGGGTCTCTGTCTGCTCGGCGGTGCTGGGCTTGGGTATGGGACTGTTCGTGCCTCCGGCCATGATCACGATCCAGCTCGCGGTGGCCTGGCAGAAACGCGGCGCGGCGACCGCGCTGAGCCTCCTCGCGCGGTCCCTGGGAGGCGCCATTGGGGTGGCGGTGATGGGCGTGGTGGTGCAGTACTTCGTCTTCCGGCCGAGCCGATTCGGCGGACACCACGCCGCCCTCTCCCAGGGTTTGCGCTACGCCTTCCTGGTATTTCTGGGCGCGGGTGTCGTGATTTTAGTCACCGGTTTCTGGCTCGTGCGCCAGGCCGACGAACCCTCGGGCGGGGTGCCCGAGACGGCGGTGGATTCGACCTGAGCCACCTGCTGCCCGGGGCTTTATGACCGCGGAGTGGGGAGGGAGGAGAGGCGGGCACCGCGGCTGGGGCGGCGGTGATCAGTGGTAGCCGACGGCCTCGAAGATGGGGCCGGTGACGTTCGACTGATCAAACGAGACCTGCATCGCGTACGGGTTCCAGGGGTCGTTCATCCAGTAGTCGTAAGCACCGCGCATCCCGGTCAGGGTCACGAAGTGGGTGCCTCCCCCGATGTACATGCCGACGATGACGGTGCCGCCGGTGGCGAGGTACGAGTCGATCCAGGCGCTGGTGGGGGACCAGTTGATGCTCGGCGCATGGCCTGGGATGTCGAGGACCGAGTTGTACATGAGACCGCCGGAGGTGAAGTTCGCAGTGTTGAGCGCGATGGTTCCGGGGTTGACCCAGCCCTCGCCAAAGTGGGTGTAGACCATGGCCACGTCGGTGATGAGACATCCGATCTCCCAGACCTGATACGGGCTGGCCCCCATGTAATCGTTGCCCCAGCGTGCGTCGCGCTGGTTGTAATAGGTGCCCCAAGAATCGCTGTCGTACTCGGGGGATAGAACCGCACCCCCGCTCCCGACCCTGCCCTGAGTGAACTGCTCCATCTGGCGTAGTTGGGCCTGGTCTGCGGCGAGTTGCGAGTTGACGCTACTTTGCTGATTGGCCAGGGCTGCGTCGTCGGCCTGGAGCTGATATTGGGCGGAGGCGATGTTCCGTAGGGCCAGAGACTGCTGAGATTGCTCCGCGCTGAGCAATTGGTCCTGCGAGGTCACCTGAGCCACGATGCCGGCCTGCTGCACCCGCTGCGAATCGAGCAGGGCGACCTCGGCCTTGATCTGGGCCCGGGTCGCCTTGAGCTCCGTCGCGAGCTGGTAGTCGCTGTTAACGATCTCCTTCACGATCATGACGCGACCCAAAAAGTCAGAGAAGTTGCGAGAGGTGAGAAGAATCTCGAAAATCGGCATTCGTTCCACCTTGTCAAGGGTTCGGACGTGGGAGTCGAACAGCGCCTCCTGGGCGGCCAGCTTCTGCTCGTTGGCGGCCAGATCGGCCTTCTCCTGGTTTTCGCGCGCGACCAGCTGGTCGAGCTGGCCCCGATCCGTCGCCAGCTGGGCCTGGGTGGACGCCAGCTGGGCATCCAGTTTGGCCAGGACGGCGCGGGTCTGGCTGATCTGGTTTTGGAGGGACGCGATGGACGAGGTGTTGGCCGCCAGCTGGGACGAAATGGTGTTGAGGAGGGTCTGATCCTGTTGGATCTGTTGTTGAAGTCCCCCGATCGTCTGGTCGGCCCGGACGGGCAGTGGACGGACCAGATTTACCGTCATGGCCGCTGCCAGTAGCGGGAGGAGCAGGAGGGCGAGGAACCTCGCGCGCCGGGGCAGGCACCCTGCTGGCGACAATAACCCGGTTCGGGGGACGGCTGATTGAGTGCGACGCATGCTGCAAATACAGCCGACGAGCGGCGGCGCACCCATTCTGACACACAACGCGGCGGCAGGGAAGCGCTTACTCGACGCCGCCTGGGGCCGGCGCCGGACCGACTCTGGGTCTAGGCGGTGCCTCTTACCCAGGACAGAACCCGGATTCCTCTTCCCCCTGCATGGTCGCAGCGGGAGCAGAATACGACGGCATCCAGACCCCAGGGCAGGACCCCGGGAAGCAGAACCTGGCGATGCGCGCGGTGAAACAGCCAGCAGTAGATGAGCACAGTGCGACCATGATGGCAAACCGGCGGTCAAAGGGGAAGGGCGTAGAGCGACCTTTTGGCGAGAGCCGTCGCGGCGGGCGCCGCCCGGGCGTTGGATAGAATGCGGACCGCGGGCGGCTAGCTCAGCGGGAGAGCGCTTGCTTCACACGCAAGAGGTCGCTGGTTCGAAACCAGCGCCGCCCACCAGTTGCCGATGGCCCCGTCGTCTAGTGGACTAGGACGCAGCCCTCTCAAGGCTGAGATCGCGGGTTCGAATCCCGCCGGGGCTACTTCATCTGATGCGCCAGGTGATAGCATCACGCATCATGCGAACCACGATCGACCTCGATCCAGCGGTCGTCAAGGAGCTCAAGCTTCGCAGCAAGGGGGCCGGCAAGAGCATGGGCAGGCTCGCATCGGAGCTACTGGCCACGTCGTTGCGAGAGCAGGAGGGCCTGTTCGAGGCCCAGCCGGACTTGGAGTGGGTCGCCAAGGATCTCGGGCGGCCCCATGTCGATCTTGAGGACAAAGAGGCCATTAGAGCCCTGCTGAGCGCGCTTCAATGAGCGCGACCGTCGACGCGAACATCCTCGTCTACGCGAGCAATCAAGGCGACCCCGTCCATGCGCAGGCCAGACAACTGCTTCAGGTCCTGGCGGCCGGACCGGACCTTCTATACCTGTTCTGGCCTGTCGTACTTGGATATCTCCGAATCGTCAGCCACTCGGCGATTCTTCCGAGGCCGCTGAGCCCGCGTGATGCTGCTGGCAACGTCGAAGCTCTGCTGAGGCGGGGACACGTCCGCTCGCTTGGCGAGGTGGAGGGGTTCTGGGAGTTGTTCCGAAGCACCAGTCGCGATCAGGCGCGCGGCAACGACGTCCCGGACGCGCACCTGGTGGCTCTGATGCGGCAGCACGGTGTGCGGCGGATCTACAGCCGGGACGCCGGGCTCCGTCGATACGCGGACATCGAGGTCGTCGACCCGTTCACATCCGCACCGGGCGGTGGTGGACGCCGGGGTCGCGCTTCGACGGGGTGATCGAGCCTCGTCCAACTCGTTCGCAACACGACTACCTGAAGTCGATCCTCGGTTTCGCTGGGGTCACTTCGGATCCCGCCCGGGCTACTTCTACACCGTCGGTGCGGCAGGCGTAGTAGGCTGCGTCGATGAGTGCATCAGCCGCCGACGAACTCGACGTCATAACGGCGGCGAAGGTAGCCGGAAGAACGCCCGAAACGATCCGGCGCTGGGTCTGGGCCGGCAAGTTGTCAGCCCGCAAGCGAGGTAACCGTCTGGTCGTTCGGCGTGGTGACCTTGAGGCGCTGGCGGCTGTGGGAGGCGAGCCCACCCTCTCGCTACCGGAGTGGGCCAAGCTGGCGGAAGACGCCCTCCGCCGTCACGGTGGTCCGTACTGCTCCGCAGCCGATCTCGTCCTCGAAGAGCGACATAGGCGCGACGTCGAGGTGAGCCGTCATCCCGGTCGTTGATGCCAGCGTGGTGATCGACTGGGTCGCGCCGGGGGCAGATCCTGCGTCCCCGGCGATGCAAACGCTCGGCCGGCTGTCGCGCGAGGCTGAGCCCGTCGTTGCCCCTGAGTTACTTCAACTCGAATGCGCCAACGTGCTTGCTGCAGGTGTACGGCGAAATCGGTGGACGGGCGCGGATGCGGATGCGGCATATGGGCGCCTGTTCGCGCTGCCGATTCGCTTGGTGAGCGACTGGGGACACCTGCCCCGAGCCTGGGAGCTCTCACGGCGTTACGACAATCACGCGGTCTACGACATGCTCTACGCGGCCGTGGCTGAGGCAGCCGGCCTTGAACTCATCACAGCGGATCAAGTCCTACTGCAACGGCTTGGTCCGCTGGGGTGGTTGCGGGCGCCCGGCCCCTGAGACCCAGCGCCTCGAGGCCGTCGAGGCGGTTCCTTCGCCTCGGCTACTTTCAGCACACGCACCTGGTCACTCTGATGCGCCAGCATGGAGTGCGGCCAATTCAGTCCGGAGGCCACGGATTCCTTCGAGGGTGAGTTCAATGCCGCAGGCTCCGCAGAGGTTCGACCATAGTGCTCCCGCCATCTGGATTCCCTTGCCGTCCTGTCGCCTCAGGTGGACTGGCTCCCGCCTGCCCACGTACCCCGGTTATGAAGAGAGCCGATTTGCGGAAATGAGACGGCCGAGTGGAAGCAGTGGCGATTGAGGCGAGATGGGCGCGGCCGATCATGCTTGCCATGCAGGCGGGCGCGGGGAATTTCGATTCTCAACAGTTCGCCCATCACTGATCTGTAAGCCTCGGTGCTGGGGGGAATATTGGCGCCTGAGCCACCTGGTTGCGCCCGCGCCTTTGGGTGGCTCCTAGACTTTCGTTTCGTGCCCTGCCGCGCCCACCGCCTCCGACCGTTTAGCCTGGACTCGCACTCGCCCTTGGGTGCGGTGGCGCTCGGTCTGCGCGCCGGCCCAGGCTGAAATGGCGCGTATAGCAGAGCTGCTGACCAACGGGATCACGATCTCGTTCGAGTTCTTTCCTCCCAAGGACGAGGCCGAGAAAACCAGGCTCGAGGTGGCGATACGCGAACTTGAACCCCTGCGCCCGTCCTTCGTCTCGGTCACCTATCGTGGCGGCAGCAGCTCCCGCCAGCGAACCACCGAGGTCGTTCGCGGTCTGGTGCAGGAACGCCGGATCACGGCCATGCCCCACCTGACGTGCGTCGCGCACGCGCGCGATGAACTGGTCGAGATCCTGACTGATTTTGAACGGGCGGGGATCGAGAACGTTCTCGCCCTCGGTGGAGATCCCCTACCCGACGGCGAGGGAAGCCGGGACCTGCTCCACGCTATCGAGCTCGTTCAATTGGCATCCAGCGTGGGCGTGGCCTGCATCGGTGTGGCTGCCCATCCGGCCGGGCATCCCAGCTCCCCCGACCTGGCCAGCGACCGCCGGTACCTAGCCGCCAAGCTCGATTTGGCTGACTTCGCCATCACTCAGTTCTTCTTTCAGGTCGATGACTACCTGGGTCTGGTCGACGACCTGGGCCGGCTGGGCATCGACAAGCCGATAGTTCCGGGGATCATGCCCATCACGAACCTGAAGCAGGTTCAGCGCATGGCCGAGCTGTCCGGAGCCGAGGTCCCCGCGGGGGTGGTGAGGCGCCTTGAGGCGCGCGAGGGCAGACCTGAGGATGTGCGGCGCGAGGGGATCGCGCTCGCCACGCGGCTTTGTCGCGACCTCCTGGACCAGGGGGCACCCGGGCTCCATTTCTACACACTCAACAACTCGACCGCCACGCGCGAAATCCACGAGCAGCTCGGCCTCCGGGTCGCGCGCGCGAATCCGCATGCTTAACCCGGCGCGCCATCCGGGGCCTGGCGCGGGGTGGGACGGTGTCCCGTCACGATTTGTGATACCAGAATTGACCGCGGAGAAGGTTGTCATGAAGTGGTAAGCTGCCCCCGCGGCAGCCACAGCTTGGCGCACCAACTTCCGATCCTGTGATCTATTTAGGACGAGAGAGGAGACAAATGCACCGATCGATGTTCGATTTCCGGCTCGGCCGGGTTCTGGCCCTCGGCGCGGCGATCGCCACGGTCGCCGCTGCGTGTGGCAGCAGCACGACGGGTACTTCGTCTTCGCTGGCGCCGGCCAGCCAGCAGATCCTTCGCATCAACACCGGAGTCGAGCCCAACAGCTATGACCCCGGACAGGAGACCTACACCTACGAGGCCGCGGTGGGGCGCAATGTGTTTGAGCCGCTCCTTAAGCCCAAGCCGGACCTTAGCGACGTCCAGGGCGCCGCTGCATCGAGTTACGACGTCTCGCCCGACGGCCTCACCTACACCTTCCACCTGCGCAAGAACGCCAAGTGGAGCGATGGCAAGCCCGTCACCGCAGCCGACTTCGTGTATGGGTGGAAGCGGCTCTTGAATCCGGCCCTGGCTGCCGGATACGTCGACCCCTTCTTTGACACCAACATCGCTGGCGCGGCCAACTACGCCAACGTCGATCCCAAGAACGCCTCCGCCATCGATGCCTTCCTTAACGGGCTCGGGCTTTCGGCGCCTGACCCCAACACGTTCGTAGTCAAGCTGCAGCATCCAGCGGCCTACTTCAAGTGGGTGGCGACGCTGTGGGTCGGGGCCCCCATCCGTCAGGACGTGGTGGAGAGCGCCGCCGGCGGACCCTTCCCCTCGACCGACGCCACCAAGGCAGAGGCCTGGGCCAACAGCCCCTCCACGATCATCGGTAACGGTCCCTTCAAGCTTTCTCAGATCGTGCCCAAGGACCACGTGACCCTGGTGCCCAACGCCAATTACTGGGCCGGTTCGCCCAAGATCCAGCAGCTTATCTACTACTTCATCGCCGACGGCAACACCGCGTTCGCCAAGTACCGCACCGGCGGTCTTGACATCCTGAACGTGCCGGTTGCCGACGTGACCGTGGTGCGGGGCGACGCCAAGCTCAGCAAGCAGGCCAAGCTCCTGCCTGAGCTGACCGCTTTCTGGATGGCCTACAACACCCAGAAAGCACCGCTCAACAACCAGGACGTGCGCATGGCGCTGTCCAAGGCAATTGATCGTAATCAGCTGACACAGAACGTGCTTCACGGCACCGATCAACCCCTGGAATCGTTCATCCCCAAGGGCATGAACGGCTACGACACCTCGGATACGACACAGAGCTTTGATGTGGCCGCGGCCAAGCAGTTGTTGCAGAAGTCAGGAGTTAGCACCGCCGATCTCAACAAGATGACGCTGCTGACCCGCAACACTACCGGCAGCAAGACCATCAATCAGTTCATCGTGCAGCAGTGGAACACCAACCTGGGCCTCAACATCCAGCTCAACGTGATTGACAGCAAGACCGTCACGAGCATGATTCGAAAGGGCAACTTCGACATCTACGGTCCTGATGGATGGGGCGCCGACTATCCCGACCCGCAGGACTGGTTCGACATTTTCCAGAGCGGCTCCTGCCATGCACTGAACTGGGGCTGCCCGACGCTTCCCGGATACGACGCTCTGGTCCAGAAGGCCGACGCCTCACAGTCGAACAGCGCCCGGCTGGCTGATTACGCGACGGCTCAAAAGCAACTCATCGACACCGCTTCGGTGGGCTTCCTCTACCAGCAGTACGAGTACGACCTGATCCAGCCCTGGGTCGCCAACCTGACCATCACCCCGATCGACGACGAGTACGTTCCGGGCGACGAGCATTACCAAAGCGCGTACATCACCAAGCACTAGGTCTTCATGTCGGTAACAGCCGAGGGGCGCCCTGCAAAGGGCGCCCCTCTACCTTTTCGGATCAAAGTGCCGCGCACGCGCGCGGTGAGCCTGGGACTCTACGTGGTGCGCCGGGTGCTCTGGATGGTCCCGGTGGTTTTCTTCGTCATTCTCATCACCTTTGTTCTCATGCATCTGGCCCCCGGTAGTCCCTGGGACCGGGGCGGAGGGCGTCAACTCGCGCCCGCGGTGGTGGCGAATCTAAACGCCAAATACGGCCTCGACAAGCCGGGCTGGCAGCAGTTTTTGCTCTACCTGTGGAATGCGGCCCATTTCGATTTCGGGCTCTCCTATCAGTACGAGGGTAAATCGGTCAGCTACCTCATCCTGAACGGCTGGCCGTATACCTTCACCCTGGGTGCGCTCGCCTTCCTGATCGTTGTGCCGGTCGGGATCGGTCTCGGCATCGTCGCGGCGCTGCGTCAGAACACGCGCGTGGACTATCTCACCATGGGCTTCGCCACCTTCGGCGCATCCTTCCCCAACTTCGTGGTCGGGATGCTGATGATCATCGTCTTCGGCGTCGTTCTGTACAACGTGACCGGCGGCAACGTCTATCTACCCGTGACCGGCTTCGGACTCGATGATCACCTGATCCTGCCTGTCGTAACCCTGGCTCTGTTACCTACCGCCTACATTGCGCGCCTCACTCGCGCCAGCACCCTCGACACGTTGCGCCAGGAGTTCGTGCGAACCGCATGGGCCAAGGGATTGACAGAGCGCCTGGTCGTGATACGTCACATCCTCAGGAACTCTCTGATTCCGGTGGTGACGGCTCTGGGACCAACCTTCGCCTTCCTCGTCACCGGATCCGTCATCGTCGAGACGGTCTTTGCCATTCCCGGCGTTGGCCGAGCCTTTGTCACCGCGGTGGAGTCGCGGGACTATCCCATGATCCTCGGCACCACCATCCTGTTCTCGATCGTGATTGCGGTGGCTAATCTGGTCGTCGATTTGCTCTATGTGTTCATCGATCCCCGGGTCCGACTGTCCTGATGGCGAGTGCGGTCGCGGCGGCTCAGATGGCGGAGTGGGATAGTCCTGAGCAGATCGGGCTCTGGAGCGACGCCTGGATGCGATTCCGCCGCAACCGCTTGGCCGTGGTTGGTCTCGTAATCGTCATCCTGCTCTTGATCGATGCCTTCACGGCGCCGCTTTTGGTGCATCTGGGGGTGATCATCGATCCCATCAAGCAGGACGTGGCTCACATCGAGGTGGGACCGGGCGGTTTCGGTCATCTCCTGGGGACCGATGAGCTCGGGCGCGACACCCTGAGCCGGCTCATGTATGGGGCCCGGATCTCTCTCACGATCGGGATTCTGGTCCAGGGCATCATCTTCGTCATCGGGGGCACGATCGGACTGACCGCGGGCTACGTCGGGGGGCGGGTAGACAACCTCCTGATGCGATTCACCGACATCTGGTATGCCTTCCCCGATCTCATCTTCGTCCTGGTGTTGGTGTCGGTTTTCGGGCCCAGCCTGCTGTCCATTTTCGGCGCCATCGGAATCGTGAACTGGGTCAATCTGGCCCGCCTGGTGCGCGGCCAGGTGCTGTCGATCAAGGAGAAGGAGTACGTCGAGGCGGCTCGAGCGACCGGCACTCCGCCGCTTCGCATCGTCCTCCGACACCTGGTGCCCAACGCACTCGGCCCGATCATCGTCACCCTTACGTTCGGCATTCCCCAGGCCATCTTCCTTGAGGCCACCTTGAGCTTCATCGGCGTCGGCATCCAGCCTCCGACTCCGACCTGGGGCCAGATGGTGAATGACGGCTACCAGGCGGTCTACGCCAATCCCAGCTCGGTCGTCTTTCCCGCCCTGGCCATCGGGCTCACCATGCTGGCCTTCACCTTTATCGGGGATGGCCTGCGCGACGCGCTCGATCCCCGGATGCGGCGCTGAACCTTTGGTCACCTCCGGTCGGCCTGAGTTGAGCGACGCTCTGCTCCAGGTCAAGGGCCTGCACACTCAGTTCCCCACCTCGCGCGGACTGGTCCGCGCGGTCGACGGGGTTGATCTCGAGGTGCGTTCGGGAGAGGTTCTGGGCGTTGTGGGAGAGTCCGGCTGCGGCAAGACGATGACGGCGCTGTCGATCCTTCGCCTGCTGCCAGACCCGGGCCGCATCACTGCCGGCCAGATCCTGTTCCGGGGTCGGGACGTGACAGCGATGAGTCCCGAGCAGGTGCGTGATTTCCGGGGTAACGAGGTCGCGATGATCTTCCAGGACCCGATGACCTCGCTCAACCCGGTGACCAAGGTCGGCTCGCAGATCGAGGAGGCCATGACCGCCCACTCGAAATTCAGCCAGCAGATCGCCAAGGAGCGTGTGCTCGAATTGCTCACTCGGGTCCGCGTGCCCTCCGCCGAGCGTCGAGCCCAGGATTACCCGCACCAGTTCTCGGGGGGCATGCGCCAGCGCGCGATGATCGCCATGGGACTGTCGAACGAGCCCGCCCTGCTGATCGCGGACGAACCCACGACGGCGCTGGACGTGACCGTTCAGGCCCAGATCATCGATCTGCTCAAGCGCCTCAACACCGAGATGGGAGCCGCCATCATGCTCATCACCCACAACATGGCCTTGGTTGCCAGCCTGTGCGATCGGGTAGTGGTCATGTACGCGGGCCGGGTTGTGGAGGAGGGCCCGGTGGAGCAGATCTTCTCCAGTCCACAACACCCCTACACCTGGTCGCTTCTGCGCTCGGTGCCTCGGGTCGACCAGGCTCGCCGCGAGCGGCTGGTGAGCATCGAGGGATTGCCTCCCGACCTCTCCCGGCTGCCCGGGGGCTGCAAGTTCCACCCCCGATGCCCCTTCGTGGAAGCGCGCTGCCGGGAGGAGGAGCCGCCGCTGGCCGAGGTGGCCAGCGCTCAGAAGGCACGCTGTTGGGTCTTGATGCGAACGCTTGGTGACAATCCCCAGGATCGAATCGAACCGAGCGCTGCTCGGGCCACTCTGCTGAGCGCGGGGGAGGCCGATGGCGCTGTCGGCTGAGGCCTCGCTGCAAGTTCCAGGGGTCGACCCCGAAACCATCCTGCGGGTGGAAGACGTCTATAAGCACTTCCCGCTCGGCGGCCTCGGCGGTGACACGGTGCGTGCGGTTGATGGGGTCAGCTTCGAGCTCAAGCGTGGCGAGACCCTGGGATTGGTGGGAGAGTCCGGTTGCGGTAAGTCCACCTTGGGCCGCTGCTTGATTCGCCTGTTGAACGTCAACTCGGGGCGGGTCATATTCGAGGGGCGCGATCTCGCCGCCATGGGCGCCCGTGAGTTGCGCCGTGTTCGGCGCCGGATGCAGATCATCTTTCAGGATCCGTTCGCCTCTTTGGACCCCCGCATGACGGTGGGCGAGATCCTGGCCGAGCCGATCGACAATTTCAAATTCGCGCGCGGCGCTTCGCGTCGGCGGCGGATCCAGGAACTGCTGGACATCGTGGGGCTCAACCCCAACTTCACCAACCGGTACCCGCATGAGTTCTCGGGTGGCCAGCGCCAGCGCATCGGAATCGCCCGCGCCCTGGCCCTCAATCCCAGCCTGATCGTGTGCGACGAGCCCGTCTCGGCCCTGGACGTATCGATTCAGGCCCAGATCATCAACCTGCTCCAGGACCTGCAGGGCAGCTTTGACCTGAGCTACGTTTTCATCGCCCACGACCTTGCCGTGGTGCGCCACTTATCCGACCGCGTGGCCGTGATGTACCTGGGCAAGATCGTCGAGATCGCCGATAGGCAATCGATTTACGCCAGCCCACAGCATCCCTACACCAAGGCGCTGCTGAGTTCGATCCCGATCCCAGATCCAGCCAAGGAGCGCGACCGCGCTCCGATCCTGATCAAGGGCGAGATCCCTTCCCCGGTCAACCCTCCATCAGGTTGCCGATTCCACACCCGCTGTCCGATCGCGCGCGCGCCGGGCATATGCGCGGATCAGGAGCCCGCCCTGATCGAGCACGCCGGCTCCGGTCATGTCGCCGCCTGCCACTTTGCCGGAGAACTTTAGGCGCGGGGTCCTGGCGTTGTGCCGGCGCCTGTGGGGCGGTAATTCACAATAGACCTACTGCCGGTGTAGCTCAGCGGTAGAGCAGCGGCCTTTTAAGCCGATGGTCCGGGGTTCGAATCCCCGCGCCGGCACCTTACAGCTCGTCGCGTCGCATCGAGCTACGCTCCTGCCTGATGGATGGTCGATTCGACCGACCCATGTTCAGGTTGGCTAAGCGCATTCGGTCCGGCTGGCCGCCCGAGGGGCGCGGCCTCGGCTGGTATGATCTCGTCGAGCCATGGCATTAGGAGCTGATCGCGTCGTCATAACCACTCTGGTCGAGAACCACGTCGACATGCTCTTGGAGGACGGACCCGGGGTCACCCGGGCCGGACTGGCTCATCACTTCGATCCCAAGAAGGAAAATCCGATCGGCGAGAACGGCATTGCGCTCCATGTTCACGTCGAATGGGATCGCTACTCGTACAACCTTCTGTTCGACACCGCCATGTCGGGCAAGGTGATGCTTCACAACGCGGCTGCCCTGGGTGTCAGACTGGAGGACGTCGACCACATCGTGATCAGTCACGGCCATCCAGACCATTACGGTGGCCTGCTCGACGTTTTGAACCAGCGCCCCGCCCCGGTCCCGATCTCCGTTGGCGAGGCCGCGTTTCTCCCCCGATATGTGCGTCTTGCATCGGGGCAGGTCGCGCCCTATTACAACCAGGACCTGACCGAGTCGGTACTGGAGGCGTCAGGTGGTCGAGTGGTCACCCACAGGGGCGCGCTGGACATCGGTCCCGCCACCATCGCCACCGGCGCTATCCCGCGCAAGGTGGACTTTGAGATGCCGAGCAAGAGCCTCACCACACCCAACGCACTGATCCAGATCGTCGACGGCGAGGTTGGACCCGACACCGTGCCGGACGATCAGGCCATGGTCGTCAACGTCGGCGATGACGGCATCCTGGTCTTTGTCGGCTGCTCTCACGCCGGCATCGTCAACAGCGTGCGCCACGCCATCGAGCTCAGCGGGCGCAGTCGGGTGATGGGTGTGTTCGGGGGCTTTCATCTCGGTTTCCCGGGCACGCCCCAAAGCAAGACCGAGAAGACCATCGAGGCACTGAAGGACATCGACGTCGAGCTCTTGTGCCCCATGCACTGCACCGGAATGCAGGCCATGATGGACATCCGGGCCGCGATCCCGGACCGATTCCTGCTCAACTGCACAGGCACCCAGGTGGTGCTCGAGGCCTGAGCGGCCGGCGGGTTTGAGCTCACCATCCGGTCCGGCGCCTTCGGCGGCGCCCCAGGAGCCCCAGGGACCACTGGCGGGTGTCCGCGTTGTCGCCCTCGAGCAATCGGTTTCGGGGCCGCTCGCCTCGCGCCTGCTGGCTGACATGGGCGCGGACGTGATCAAGGTCGAGCCGCTGCAGGGCGACTTCTCCCGCCATTGGGACGCCCACGTGCACGGTCAGAGTTCGTACTTCACCTGGCTCAGCCGGCGCAAGCGAAGTATCGCGCTTAATCTTCGTGAACCTGAACAGAGAGCGATATTCGATCGCCTGCTCGAGTCCAGTGACGTGCTGGTTTTCAATCTGGCAGTCGCCGCGGCTGAGCGTGCGGGGCTCACGCCCGAGCGTCTGACGGCCGATCATCCCCGGCTCATCACCTGCCAGATCAGCGGCTACGGCCGGGTAGGACGGAGCCGGCACCGGCGCGCCTACGACATGATGTTGCAGGCGGAGACCGGCGCGTTGGCCCTGACCGGGGACGATGCTGGGCCGGTGCGAATCGGGGTCTCTCTGGCCGACATCGGCACCGGCCTGTACGCTCTGTCCCTGATTCTGGCCGCGCTCTACGAGCGCACCCGGACCGGGCAGGGCCGCTTTGTCGACATCTCGATGTTCGAGGCCATGACCGAGTTCGCCGCCCCCAATCTCACCGCCTACGCCAATGCCGGCATCAAGCACGCCCGGCATCGCTCGCGCCACCACGCCATCGTCCCCTACGGGGTATTCCCCTGCCAGGGCGGCCACATCGCCATCGCCGTGGAGCAGGACGCCGAGTGGCTTCGTTTTTGCCACGAGGTCATCCGCCGCCCCGACCTTGCCGCACGCGAGGACCTTGCCCACAATCAGCAACGCCTCGAGCGACGCCCCGAGGTGGAGGGAGAGGTAGAGCGGGAGTTTGCGCTACACCCGGCTTCGGAGTGGCAATCCAGGCTCGAGGCGGCGGGGATAGCCTTCGGGATCATCAACGGCATCGAAGCGGTCTGGGGGCACGCCGTCGAGGAGGATCTGCAGTTGCATTCGACCGTGATCTTCGCCGATGGCTTCAAAGCGCAGGTGCCGCGCTCGGCCGCCGAGCGCGCGTTCGGCCGGATCGGCCCCGGGCGTCTGCCGGATGTCGATCAGCACCGAGCCGAGATCCTGGACGAGATCGGCCTGGGCCCGCACTCGTCCACCGACGAGGGCTAAAGCAGGATTCGCCCCCCGGCGACGTCGATGGTGATCCCGGTCAGCCAGGAGGCCGACTCGGAGACCAGGAACAAAGTGGCCAGGGCGCTGTCGTCGGGCATCCCGATGCGACGTAGCGGAGCCATGTCAGCCAGGGCCTGAAGGCGCTCTGGAGGCATGATCTTCTCCACCCGCTCCGATATGGTCGTGGCCGGCGCCACGCAGTTGACGCGCACGCCGCTCGGCCCGACCTCTTTGGCGACGTGGCGGGTGAACATGACGATGCCGGCCTTGGCCGCCGCGTACGAGGCGGTCAGCGTGATGTCCAGGTACCGGCCCGCGTTGGAGGCCATGGTCACGATCGAACCCCGGCCCCGTTCCATCATCCCGGGCAGGAAGGACTTGCACGACAGGAATGTAGAGGTCAGGTTCGATTCGATGACGAAATGCCACTCTTCCTCGGTGATCTCGCAGATCGGGGTCGGCCGCCCGAACCCGCCTGCGAACGGGATCAGAATGTCGGTCGGTCCGAGCTCCTTCTCCACCTTAAGACGGACGCGCTCGATGTCGTCGAAGCTCACCATGTCGGCGCTGATCCCGATCGCCTCGGCGCCCCCGGCGGTCAGGGAGGAGACCATGTTGTCGATGCTGGACTGCTCCCGGGCGACGACCGCGACCTTGACCTTGTTGGCGGCCAGGACTCGGCAGGTCGCCGCCCCGATGCCCTTTGAGCCTCCGGTGACGACTGCCACCTTGCCCTCCAGGTCGGGGTAGTGGGGGAGGGTCTTCAGCTGGGCGTCGCTGCTCATGGTTGGCTCCTGAATTGGATGTGCACACAGGTGCTGGGATTGTCGAAAAATGGATGGCGGAACTCTAGCGCAGTGCCGACGGCCCGCGCGCTCACCAGACCAGCGCTCCGCGCCCGAGGAGTCGGCCTGCGGCCAGGTCGTCGTGGATCTGAAGCACGCGGTCCGGACCCTCGCGCCTGCCCACGATTGGGGTCACTGCACCCGAGGCCACGAGCCCGGCCGCCAAAGACAGCTCGGAGCGGGTGGCGTAGCGCGAGCCCAGGACCGAGATCTCGCGCAGGACCAGTTCGCGCGGGCTGACCTCCAGAGCGACGTCGCGGAAGGTGGTCAGGGTCAGCAACCGCCCGCCAGGGGCGAGGCTGGACAGACTCCAGGTCAGGGTTGCGGGTGAACCGATGAAATCGACGACGACGTCGGGGCCTCCATCGGAGCCCCACGTCGCCGACGCCGGAATGCGGCCGAGGTCGGAGGAGTCCTCCGCTCGCACTCCGAGCTCGCGTTCGAGGAAGTCGAGCTTGTCGGGACTCACGTCCAGCCCCAGCACCTCCGCCCCGAAGACCCGCGCAACCTGGACCATGTGCACGCCCACGCCACCACCCGCCCCAATCACGACCACCCGCCGCCCGGGACCGAGCTGGGCCCGATGGGCAACGTGGACCGGGGTCGAGATGGCGTCGGGGACGGCGGTGGAGAGGACGGGGTCCGCTCCTCGGGGGAGCGCGATGGCGTTGCGAGCCGGCAGCACCGTCCGCTCCGCATAGCCGCCGTCGCGGTCGACGCCGAGATAGCCGGAAAGTTCGAGGCAGAGGTCTTCCTGCCCGGCCAGGCAGCGGGAACAGGCGCCGCAGAAGAGATAGAAATAGGCCGTGACCAGCTCGCCCACCCGCCTTGGGTCCACGCCCGGGCCGACCGCGCTGATCCGGCCGACGAGCTCATGGCCGGGCGTCAGAGGCAGGTGGGAGGGATCCTGACCCAGGTCCCCGCGGATGCAGTTGAGCACCGTCATCCCCACGCCACAGGCCAACACCTGGATCGCCACCTCCCCGTCGGCGGGGACGGGTTCGGGCTTGTCCATCGGTTCGAGCTGTCCGGCCCAGGTTCTGATGCTGAGGGCTCTCATGCCTCAGAATCGTATCGGAGATTAGGGAAGGTCCGAGTTTGACGATGCGCGGGAACCCAGATTAAGATTTGGCCCCGTGCACCGGCTCGGTTGCCGCTGACACCAATTTGGGGAGAGTAGGGTGCAGAACTTTATTCAGCAGACGATGAACGGCGTCACCTATGCCGGTCTTCTCTTCCTATTGGGTAGCGGTTTCACTCTCATCTTCGGACTCATGCGGATCGTGAATCTGGCCCACGGTTCAACCTACCTGGTGGGCGGATACATCGGGTACACGGTGATGGCGGCGACCAACAACTTCATCCTTGCCCTGCTCGCCGGCGCGGTCTCCATGGGCATATTCGGCGTCATCCTGGAGCGCGGACTGATGCGCCAGGTGCGCGGGCAGCCGATCTCCGAACTGCTTTTGACCATGGGCGTCTCGTTTGTCATGGGTGACCTTGCCCTGGCCATATTCGGGGGCAACCCGCTCAGTGTCAGGATGCCGGGAGGGCTCGACAAATCGACCCTGATCGGTCCGATCACCTACCCCAACGAGCGCTTCTTCATCCTGGGGGTGGCGATCGTGGTGGCCGTGATCCTGTACGTCGTCATCGGGCGCACCCGGGCGGGCGCCATGATTCGGGCCGGGGTTGACGACCGGGAGATGGTGGACGCCCTCGGTATCCCGATCAAGCGCGTCTTCACCGCCGTCTTCATCCTGGGCACATTTCTGGCCGGACTGGCTGGCGTTCTGGGCGCGAGTCTGCTGACCCTCTACCCAGGGGCCGACTCGGAGATCCTGACCTACGCCCTGGTGGTGGTGATCGTGGGTGGCATGGGCTCCCTCAAGGGTGCCGTGATCGGCAGCCTGGTGGTCGGTCTGCTGGACAACTACGGCAAGGCTTACTTCCCCGAGCTGGCCTATTTCTCGCTCTTCGCACCCATGGTCTTGATCCTGCTCTGGCGTCCCCAGGGCCTGTTCGGCAAGTCAGTCGCGTGAACGCTGGCCTCCGTGCCCTGGTCCACGTCGTGGTCAGGCGTCGCCGGAGCGTGCAGCTGGGAGTGGTCGTGGTGGCCCTGGTCGTGGCCGCCATCATTCCCCAACTCGGCTCCAGCTTCTACGTTTCGCTCACCTTGAGCGTCCTCATCTACGGCCTGCTGGCGATCAGCCTCGACGTCCTGGCCGGGTACACCGGTCTCATCTCCCTGGGTCATGCGTCCTTTTTGGGCGTGGGGGCCTACGGCATCGCATATGCGTTGAAGATCGGGCTCGATCCAATTCCGGCGATCGGGTATGCCCTGGTGGCGGTGCTGGTGACCGCGCTGTTGTTCGGACTAGTGGCGGTCCGGGTGCGCGAGTTGACGTTCGTAATCCTGACCCTGGCCCTGGGCCAGATCGTGTGGGGCCTGGCCTACCGCTGGGTCAGCGTGAGCGGCGGGGACAACGGCCTCCCCGTGCCCGGACGGCCCTCATTCGGGCCCTTCGACTTCAGCGCCGATTCCTCCTACTACTACCTGGTGCTGGTGGTCTTCGTGCTCTGCGTGCTGGTGATGTGGCTTGTGGTCCACTCCTCCTTCGGGCTGTCGCTGCGGGGCATCAGGGATAACGAGGCCCGGATGCGTACGCTGGGCTACAACGTCGTCGTCCACAAGTACCTGGCCTTCATCATCTCGGCCATGTTCGGTGGGGTGGCCGGCGTGCTCTTCGCCTTCTACAACCTGTACGTGAGCCCGACCATGATCGACTTCGCCCACAACGGAACGGTGGTCCAGATGGTCGTGGTGGGCGGGCTGGGGACGCTGTGGGGGCCGCTGGTGGGGGCTGGTGTCATCGTTTTCTTCCAGCAGTTTGTGAGCATCTACGTCCCGCGCTGGGAGACCGTCCTGGGGGTCATCTTCATCCTGACCGTGCTCTTTGCACGCGGCGGACTCTGGGGGGGACTGGCCAACCTCGGTCGCTGGCTGCGGGTCCGCGCGGGCGAGCCGCCGACCTCGGGCGCCTCAACCAGCCAGGCGCTGACCGAGGTCGACGCCGCCTCCGGCAGTGGTGACTGATCTTATGAGTGCCAACCAGGCTCAGAGGGATGCCGGCTCGGCGCCGGCCCTGGTCCTAGACGACGTACACCGTCGCTTCGGGGGTGTCACCGCCATATCCGGGGTCAGCCTGACGGTGGCGGCCGGTGCCCGGCACGGGATCATCGGTCCCAACGGCGCGGGCAAGACCACCTTGTTCAATGTGATCAGCGGCGAGCTCGCCGCCAGTTCGGGGAACATCCATCTCTTCGGTCACAATGTGACCAGGATGTCCTCGGTGCGACGGGTGTCCAGGGGCCTGGGCCGCACCTACCAGATCACCAGAACGTTCCCCACCTTGACCGTGCGTGAGAACCTGGGCCTGGCGGTCAACGGCCTGAGCCGGCACAAGTTCTCGATGCTCCGGCCCTGGAAGACTTACGGCGATGTCTCGGCCGCGGTGGCCGAGCTGGCCGATCAGTTCGAGCTCAGCCCGCGCCTCGACAGCCCGGCCGCCGACCTCTCTCACGGCGAGGTGCGCCAGCTTGAGGTTGCCCTGGCCCTGGCTCTCAAGCCCCGCCTGTTGCTCCTGGATGAGCCCGGCGCCGGGCTGTCGCCTGGAGAGAGGGTGAGCATGAGAGCCCTGTTGAAGCGTCTCCCTTCGGACCTCACCTTGATCATGATCGAGCACGACATGGAGCTGGTTCGTGACGTGGTGGACAGCATCCACGTGCTCGATTTTGGCCAGGTCGTTGCCAACGGGACCACGGCCGAAATTCAAGCCGACGAGAAGGTGCGCCAGATCTACCTCGGAAGCAGGTCCTGAACGTGCTCGAAGTTAAAGACGTGCACGCCTACCGAGGCCACAGCTACGTGCTGCAGGGGGTCAACCTGACCGTTCCTGATTCCGCCTGCACCACCCTGCTGGGGCGCAACGGCATGGGCAAGACCACGCTCATCCGCGCCGTCATGGGGCTCACCCCTCTGACGTCAGGGTCGGTGACCTTTGACGGCGAGCGGATCGACGTCAAAGAGCCCAACCAGATCGCACGTGCCGGCCTGGCGCTGGTGCCTCAGGGCCGACACGTGTTCCCCTCTTTGAGTGTGGAGGAAAATCTGACCCTGGCCGCGCGCCGGGTGGATGGTCGGGGAGCTTCGAGCTCGGGCAATTGGACCCTGGAGCGCATCTACGATCTCTTCCCTAACCTCATGGCCCGTCGCCGCAACGGCGCCGGTCAGCTCTCGGGCGGTGAACAGCAGATGCTGGCCATCGGGCGGGCGTTGATGACCAACCCCCGCCTGCTGCTCATGGACGAACCCTCAGAGGGGCTGGCCCCGGTCATCGTCGACCGCCTGGGCGAGATCATCGCCGGCCTGCGCGGCGAAGAGCTCTCGATTCTGCTGGTGGAGCAGAATTACCATCTGGGGGTCGACTCGGCCGACCACGTGCACATCCTCTCGCGGGGGGTGGTGGTGTGGGACGGGGCCCCCAAGGATCTGGAGGCGGCCGAGGATATCAAGCAGATGCATCTGGGGGTCTAATCACGACATGGAAAAGCGCAGGCTCGGAAGCAACGGTCCCCTGGTATCGGCTATCGGGCTCGGCTGCATGGGCATGTCGGGGGTGTATGGGACCCCGGACGAGTCGGAATCCATCGCCACCATCGCCCGCGCGGTCGAACTCGGCGTCGATCTGATCGACACGTCCGACATGTATGGCGCCGGCCACAACGAGGAGGTGGTGGGCCGGGGCTTGAAGGGAATCCGCGACAAGGTGTTTCTGGCCACCAAGTTTGGCCACGTCACCGGTCCCGACGGACGTCCGATCGGGGTCAACGGACGTCCCGAATACGTCGTCGAGGCGTGTGAGGCCAGCCTGCGTCGGCTCCAGGTCGACGTCATCGATCTCTACTACCAGCACCGCGTGGATAAGACCGTGCCCATCGAGGAGACGGTGGGCGCGATGGCGCGCCTGGTCGAGGAGGGCAAGGTGCGCTACCTGGGGCTGTCGGAGGCGAGCGCGACCACGCTTCGACGCGCGGTCAAGGTCTACCCGATCGTGGCCCTGCAGACCGAGTACTCGCTGTGGTTTCGCGAGCCCGAGCTCGAGCTCCTGCCCGCCTGTCGCGAGCTTGGTGTGAGCTACGTCGCGTATTCTCCGCTCGGCCGCGGCCTGCTCACCGGTCAGGTGCGCCAGCTGGACCAGCTCGAGGCGGGCGACAACCGACGCAATCATCCTCGCTTCCAGGGCGAGAACCTGGACTTGAACCTGCGTCTGGTCAAGGCCATCGAAGATCTGGCGGCGGAGAAGGGCTGTACTCCGGCTCAGTTGGCGGTCGCCTGGGTGATGGCGCAGGGCGAGGACGTGATCCCGATTCCGGGCACCAAGCGGCGTACCTACCTGGAGCAGAACGTGGCCGCAGCCGCCATCCGGCTCAGTCCCGCCGAGCTTGACCGGCTCGACCACGCGGTTCCGGTCGGGGCCGGAGCCGGTACCCGCTACGCGCTGGCCCAGATGCCCACGGTCAACGTATGAGCCCGATGGAGCCGCCTCCGGCGGTCGATCGCAGCGCCATGCTGGCGCTCCTGAATCAGAACCTGACGCTGGACCCCAGGCGCGCCGCCGTGATCACCATCGACTGCCACCGCGGACATCTGGATCCCGCAGTGGCGACCATGCCCGTGGCCCCCGACGTGGCGCGGGCGGTGGTTTCGGCCACCACTCGCCTGGTCGAGCTGGCTCGTGCGAACTCGATGGCGGTGATCCACGTCATGTTGCAGAACCGCATCCTTCCCGACGGCACCTCGGAGCCCATGCATAATCCATTCTGGGCGGCGGTCGAGGGGGCCAACCAGAGGCTCACTCCGGAGCGCGAGAGCACCATCAGTCGGCACAACCTGGTCGGGTCGGTTCAAGCCCAGCTCATGCCGGAGCTGGGCCCCGCCCCCACCGACGTGGTCATCAACACCAAGCGCCGGCTCTCCATCTATCGCGACACCGATCTCGATCTGGTTCTGCGCGAGCTCGGGATCGACACCGTGGTCCTGGCCGGCATCAACACCAACACCTGCGTCATGTGCGCCGCGTTTGAGTCCTTGAATCGGGATCTAACCACGATCGTGATCTCGGACTGCGTGCACTCCATGTATGGAGATGACCTGCACTACTTCGGGCTCCAGAACATCAGCCGCTGTCTGGGGTGGGTCCTGACCGTGGACGAACTGGCCGCCAAGGTCTCCCGCGACAGATCGCCGGCTCACGCCGCACCATGACGGTCGCGCCGCTCAACCCGCCACGCTACGACGATTGGTTCGCCTACTTTCCCGAGGACTATCGCTGGTCTGCGGCCATGGCCCTGGTTTTGGGAGTGGCCTCACACGGGGCCTCCGATCTGGGTGAGGCGGATCATGCCGGGCGGCAGCTGCGAGCCCACCTGGGCGACGATGACGCCTGGTTTGAGGTCTGGCGCGAGGAGGGTGACCGGCTGCGAGCCCGGGGGCAGCAGGCTGAAGGCGCAGGACACCGCTTGACGGCTTCCTCCTGCTACCTGCGCGCCACCACCTACTATCAGATCGGAGAGCGCTTTCGCACGCCCAAGGATCAGGCGGCGCTCGACTGCTACCGGGATTCCCTCACCACCTTCAAGGACTTCGCGCGGCTGACCGACCGGCCCCGCATCGAATCGGTCGAAGTTCCCTACCTGGACACCTCACTGCCCGCCTACCTGGTGGGGGCGGAGCTCAGGGATGGCGGGCGTCCGCCAGTGGTGGTGTTCTTCGATGGACTCGACATCACCAAGGAGATGTGTTTCCAGCGCGGCGCCACCGAGCTGGCCCGTCGTGGCGTCAGCGTGCTCCTGGTCGACGGCCCGGGCAACGGCGAGAGCATCCGGTTTCGCGGTCTTCCCCTGCGCTATGACTACGAACTCGCTGGCAGCGCCGCCATCGACTATCTGCAGGGCCGAGATGACGTCGACGCCACCCGGGTCGGGGTAATGGCGATCAGCCTGGGCGGCTACTACGCCTCGCGCTGTGCTGCGCTCGAGCCCAGGTTCGCCGCCGCCGTGGCCTGGGGTGCGATATGGGACTACCACCAGGTCTGGAAGCAGCGCATCGAGTCCAACTTCGCGGGCTCGCTATCGGTTCCCGGTCACCACCTGCAGTGGGTGCTGGGCGCGTCCTCGACCGAATCGGCACTAAGGCAGCTCGAGGACTTTCGCCTGGACGGGGTTGTCGAGCGCATGCGCTGCCCATTTTTGGTGCTGCACGGCGAGCACGACGAGCAGGTACCGCTGGCCACGGCCCAGCAGCTGCTGGCAGCGAGCGGCTCGCCTGACAAGACCCTGCACGTCTTTGAGGCGGCCGGCGGGGGAGCCCAGCACTGTCAGAGTGACCAGCTAACCACAGCCACCGCGTTCTTTTCCGACTGGCTGGCGGACCGTCTGGGCGCCTGAGCCGGGCGTGGCTTCCCGGTGACGGGCGGGCAAGAGGTTGTAACCGGCCGGAGCGAGGTAAGGAGTCAACCGGTGAGTGGACGGCTTGAGGGTCGGCGCGCGATAGTGACCGGGGCGGCAGGTGGCATCGGCCAGGCCTTGGCCGGGGGAGTGGCGGCCGCGGGCGCCACCGTCGTGCTGGTTGATCGCGACGGGCCCGGAATCCGGGCCTGCGCCGAGCAGGTTATCGCGGCCGGCGGGAGGGCACTGGCAATCGAGGCCGACCTGAGCGAATTTGAGGCCGTGCAGGCTCTGCTTGAGCCCGCGCTCGATTTCATGGGGGGCGTGGACCTGCTCTTCGCCAACGCCGGCGGATCGCGCGGGGAGACGGTGCCGTTCCTGGAGCTGGATTGGAGCATCTGGTCAGGCATGCTGGCTCGCAATCTGTCGACCGCGTTCAACTGTGGCCTTGTGTTCGCGCGCCAGATGGCTCGGCAGGGAGGGGGAGCGATCGTGTTCACGAGCTCGCAGCTAAGCGAGGTCACACGGCCCGGGCTGGCCCACTATGCCGCCGCCAAGGGGGCCGTGCGCCAGCTCGTGCGGGGCATGGCTGTCGACCTCGCCGAGCACGGCATCCGGGTCAACGCGATCGCGCCGGGAACCACCTTCACCCCCGGGAATCGAGAATATTTCTCACGCCCAGAGGTCGCTGAGGCGAATCGGCGGATGGTGGCCCTGGGTCGGGTGGCCGAGCCTGAGGAGATGGTCGGGGCGGCGGTCTTCCTGGCCTCGAGCGAGGCCAGCTACGTCACCGGGACCACCATCTTCGTCGACGGCGGGTACACCTGCACCTGATCTGGTCGGGTTGACCACAGGGGATGGCCGGGGCGGGTAGGAGACGATAGATTGTCGGCAGCGGACAAACGCAAGGAGATGGGCACATGACTCTGGGATGGGGAATCATCGGACCGGGCGGCATCGCGCAAAGCGCCATGGCGCCCGCCATCGCGGCCGACCCTAACAGCCACCTGGCGGCCGTCGTCAGCCGCGATCAGGGGCGGGCGGATGAGTTTGCCCAAAAGCACGGGGCGACCTGGGCCGGGACTGACTACGAGGCCATGCTCGCCCGCCCGGACGTGGACGTGGTCCTCATCACCACGCCCAACGCCCAGCACGCCGCCCAGGCCATCTCCGCCGCCCGTGCGGGCAAGCACGTGCTCTCAGACAAGCCTCTGGCCGGCAGCGCCGAGGAGGCCCAGCAGGTCATCGACGCCTGCGCCGCCGCCGGCGTCAAGCTGGGTCTCAACTTTCAGACCCGGCACCACGCTTGCTTCCAGGAGGCACGTCGTGTCATCGCCTCCGGCGCCATCGGCGACGTCGTGGTGGTCCAGATCGACGCCGGTAACGGGGGCCGCCCACCCGGCGGCTGGCGGCTGGATCCGAACCTGGCCGGACTCGGGGCGGTCAACAACATCGCCGTCCACATCTACGACGTGTTGCGCTTCCTGCTGGGATCGGAGGTGACCGAGGTGGCGGCCATGTTCGAGACTGGGCAGAAGCCGGCGATCGAGCTCTGTCCGATGGTGCTGATGCGCTTCGCCAACGGGGCCATGGCCTACGCCAACGGCAATCAGCTCACGGCCAAGCCGCTGGACGAGATCGTGATTCACGGCACCAAGGGCCGCATCGACGGTCGTGGCGTCACCCGGCCGGGCCAGGATGGCGAGATGCGCGTGGTGACCGAGTCCTCCGAGACGACGGAGCACTACACGAGCCGGGACGCCTACCAGCGCACCGTCGCGGCCTTCAGCCAGGCCATCCTCGACGGCCGCGAGCCCAATCCCTCGGGTCTCGACGGGTTGCGCAGCGTCCAGCTCACCGACGCCATCGCGCGCTCGGTGCGCGAATCAAAGGTGGTGCCCGTCAGCTCCTGAGTAGAAGCCGATCGTCGAAGGCGGTGCGGGTCAGCGCCCGCCCGCCGTCGGCGGTCACCACGATGGTGTCCTCCAGACGCACTCCGGCCCCGCCGCGCACGCCCGGGACCCAGATCAAGGGCTCGACCGCGAAGGTCATGCCGCTCTTCAGGACCACCGTCTCGGCTCCGGGCAGGTCCTCGCCGATGTAGGGGGGCTCGTTGGAGCCGATACCGACCCCGTGGCCGATGAACAGACTGATGAAGTTATCCTCCAGGCCGTGCTTCGCGGCGGCCTGGCGCACGGCCAGAGCCACGTCGTCGTTGGTGTTGCCCTCCTTCATCGCCGCCGTGGCGGCGGCCAGGGCCTCGTGCACCGCGGTGTAGACCTCCTGCTGGCGCCGCGCAGGCCGGCCGCAGATCACGGTCCGGCCCATGTCGCCCCAGTACCCCGACCAGCCCGCCCCGATATCGATGAAGACCAGGTCGCCATCGCGAATGATCTTGTCTGAGGGAATGCGGTTGGGGGGAGCCATGTGCTCCCCTGAGGCCACAAACGGGGTATCGACGTGAGCCTGTTCACCACCCAGCCGGAACAGCGTGTGCATCGCCTCGGCGACGACGTCGGTCTCTCGCACCCCGGGGCGCACGGCGTCGATGGCGGTCTGGGTCACCGCCTCGGCGATCGCGGCGGCCTCCTCCATCAGCGCCAACTCCTCGGGCAGCTTGATCAAGCGCGCCTGGTGCATGACGGCGTCCCCATCGGCCAGCTGGAGCTGGGGCAGCAGCTCACCCAGGGCCTGCACCAGCACGTAGCCGGACTCGTCCAGGCCGACCCGCGCCGAGCTGAGGTTGAAGCGCTCGAAGAGCGGCTTGAGCGTTGATTCGGTCATACCCCGGACCAGGCCCCGCGCTTCCATGATGGGGACGGCGTGGATCTCCTCGATCCACGGCATCACGATCTTGGCTCGCTGCACCTCGCCCCCGGAGGCGAGCAGGATGGGCGCGGCGTCAGGCAGGAGCAGGCAGCCGTTCAGGACCGCACTCTTGCCCGCGATGATCTGGGCCCGGAGCGAGGTGACGTAGCGGACGTTCTCGTTCTTCCAGAGCAGGAGGGCGTCGAGTCCGGCTGAGCGCATGGCCTGGCGCACCCGCTCGACGCGCTTCTCGCGCAGGCGCTGCGCGTCCGGCCGATCCTCATAGTCGACCCGAAACTGGCCGTGCGCGAACTGGCCCAGGTCGCTTCTTTGAAGACTCACGAGTGCAGCCCGCAGTGAGACGTGCTTGGGGCCGGCTTGGAGCGCGGCGTGGTCGGCAGCGGATTGACTTGCATCGATCGAGCTCCTGTCCAGTGTTTACGCCCGGGTCGGGCGACGGGGAACGGCTATAGACGGGTGCCCAGGGTGCCGCACCACGGTGGCCGGCTCAGGGCGTGCCTCTTCTGGCAGGAGAGGCTAACACGCCGGGTAAGGACCACGCGACCGGCGCTGCCGGGGACCCGATACTGGGCCCCCGGCAGTCCGATCGGAAGCGGGATTAGCCGGGTGGTCGGCCGGTGCTGTCGCGCTGGAACTCGGCCTTCCACTCGCTCTGGGAGAGCGCGCCCCAGGGCTGCTGGGTGGGGAAGGTCTTGATCGGCACGTTGCGCAGGGTTCCGTTCACGCTCTCGACCTGGCAGGCGTAGATGTTCTGGATCGGAGACATCGTCACCGGACTCAGCTTGACCGGACCGCGGGGAGTCACTATCGGAGTGCTCTTCA
>DATLSE010000026.1:0-53240 GCA_035534295.1 Nitrosotalea sp. | reverse complement strand
CCTTGCCGGGCGCGCGCCCGGCAAGGCGCCGCGGGTAGACTTCGGGACCGTCTTTTGATTGATGTCCAAGGTCTCCGCAAGAGCTATCAGGGTCGCCTGGCGCTGGAGGACGTCTCCTTCCAGGTCCCCCGCGGGCAGGTGCTGGGGCTGCTCGGTCCCAACGGGGCGGGCAAGTCCAGCACCATGCGCATCTTGACCGGCTACCTGGGGGCGGACTCGGGAAGCGCCCGTATCGCCGGCTTCGACGTCTTCACCCAGTCGCTTGAGGTCCGGCGCCGGGTCGGCTACCTGCCCGAGTCGGCACCCCTCTACAGCGAGATGCGGGTCCAGCCCTTCTTGGACCTGCTCTGCCGGCTGCGCGGGGTGCCGCGGGCGCGGCGCCAGGACCGGATCGACTTCGCCCTCAGCGCCTGCGGCCTGACCGATCGCCGCTTTCAGATCATCGGCCAGCTCTCGCGCGGTCTGCGCCAGCGCGTGGCGCTGGCCCAGGCGGTGGTGCACGATCCCCCGGTGCTGATCCTGGACGAGCCCACCGCCGGGCTGGATCCGGGGCAGACCCGAGAGACCCGGGATCTCATCGTCGAGCTCGGACACTCCCACACCGTGATCATGTCGAGCCACATCCTCTCCGAGGTCAGCGCGACCTGCCAGCGGGTGGTCATCATCAACCGCGGGCGGCTGGTGGCGGACGGGTCGCCGGCCGACCTGGGGGCGGCCCTGAGCGGGGGGGCCAGGGAGCTGGAGATGGTGGTGGCCGGCGACGGCGAGCGCCTCCGAGCCGCGCTGGCGCCGGTCGTGGATGCCGAGCGGATCCGGATCGAGGACCTGGCCGCGGGCGAGCACAGGGTTTCGATCCGCGAGGGTTCGGACGAGCTCCAGGATCAACTCACCGCCGCCGTGCTCGGAGCCGGGCTGCGCCTGCGCTCGCTCGCCCTGGGCGCCCCCAGCCTGGAGCGGGTCTACCTTGAGTTGACCCAGGGGGAATCGGGATCTGACGCCGAGCCCGAACCGGGCCCTGATGTGGAGCCCGGGCCCCAGTCCTTGGAGCAGGAGGACTGAGGATGTCCCAGGAGCCTCGGCCACCACGTCGGCGCCGCACCCCTGCGCCCCCCGCCGGGGCCGCGTCCGAGACTGCCGGCGCCGCCCCCGACCTGGGCCCCGAGGCCGGCTCGCTCCCGGCCGGCGCGCCCAGCGCAGGGCGCCGGAAGCGGACCCCAAAGAATGCCCCCCCGGCGATGACATCGAACCCGCCCGGCCCCGCCGAGCCCGCGGCGCCGGAGGCCGAGCCGGAGAGCGCGGGGGCAGCAACCCCGCGCCGACGGCGCACCCCCAGGACCGCTGCCCCAGCCGCCCGCCCCAGCCTTTCGGATCCGACTCCGACCGCTTCGCCCACGCTCGAGCCCGAGCCCGCGCCCAAGGGCCGCGCGGCGGATTTGGACCTGGACTCCGATTTAGACCTGGACCTAGATCCTGACCTCGACTCCCAGGTCGGCTGGGAGCTCAGCCCGCTGGCCCGATCGGGGTTGCCCAAAGTGGCCGTGATCGCACGACGCGAGCTCGGGGCCTACTTCGTCTCCCCGATCGGATACGTGGTCGCCGCCGTGCTCATGATCGTGGTCTCGCTGCTCGGCTACCTGTCCCAGATCGTGCTCCAGAGTCCGATCGGGATGGACTCGGTGTTCAGCCTCTTCGCCCTCCTCATGGTCTTCTTCACCCCGCTCTACACCATGCGTCTGTTGGCTGAGGAGAGGCGCTCGGGAACGCTCGAGCTGCTCTTGACCACCCCCGTCCGGGACTGGGAGGTGGTGGTCGGGAAATGGTTGGCGGGCCTGGTCTTCTACCTCGCCACCGCCGCCTTCACCCTCGTCTATCCGGTCCTGATCGCGATCTACGATCCGGTTCGCACCCACTACCTGGTGGCCGGGCACCAGATCAGCATTCCGGGCCTTGACCCCGGGCCCCTGCTGACCGGCTACCTGGGTCTGATCCTGGTCGGGGCGGCCTGGGTGGCGCTCGGACTCCTGGCCTCCAGCCTGACCTCGAACCAGATCATCGCGGCCATCATCGGCATCGGCCTGCTGGTCTTCTTTGAGTACCTGGCTGGCGCGCTGGGGCTGGTCGTACCGGGTCAGATGAGCAACTTCTTCAACTACCTGAGCGCGGGCAATCGGGCGCAGTCGTTCAGTCAGGGCCGGCTTGTGGCCCAGGACGTGGTCTATTTCCTCTCCCTGGTCTTAGGCTCTCTCCTGCTCAGCGCGCGGGTCCTGGAATCGCGGCGGTGGAGCCGGTGAGCGGACTGGGGCGCCGGCTTTCGACTCTGGGGGCGGGGGCCGGTGTCAGCCTGCTCATCCTGGCCGGGGCGGCCGCACTGCTCCACCGCGCGGGGGCTCAGCTCACCGGCTACGGCGTCCTCATCGGACTGGCCCTGATCGTGAGCGCGGTCGCGCTCGACCCCGAGCCCCTGCTGGAGGCAGTCCGCAGTCCGCGCGCGCGCAGCGGCGCGGCCAGTGCCATCGTCACCGCCGTCGCGCTGGGCGCCATCCTGGCCCTCAACACCGCCGCCTCGGGTTGGACCGCGGCCTGGGATCTGACCCAGGCGCGCTTGTTCACGCTGGCGCCGCAATCGGTTGTGATCACCCGGCGTCTCACCTCCGACCTCACCGCGACCGGTTTCTACACCCCGGCCGAGGCCACCAACCAGGAGCAGATGGCCCAGCTCCTAGACCTCTACCGGGCCCAGAGCGCGCACGTCAAGGTTCGCTTCCTGGACCCCAATTCAAATCCGGTGCTGGCCTCCCAGCTGGGGGCGGGAACCGCCGGCGATCTGGTCCTGCAGTACAAGAACCGAGCGCCCCAGGTTCTGGCCCTTAGCGCTCAGACCCAGTCCGACATCACCTCTGCCATTCAGCGCCTCGAGTCCACCCAACCGGTCAACATCTGCTGGGAGGTGGGGGAGGGCGAGCGCAGTCTGTCCGACTCCACCGATCCCGGGGGTTATGCCCAGGCCGCAGGCGTGCTTCAGCAGGACAACTTCAGCCTCACCAACGTGGTCTTATCCCAGAATCCCTCGATCCCTGCCAGCTGCCAGGTGCTGGCGCTGGTCGGTAGCCTCAAGCCGTTCCCGGCGCCGGCCCTGTCGGCCATCGCCGCCTACCTCGGCCGGGGGGGCAAGCTGCTGCTTGCGTTCGATCCCTGGGTGAGCTCCGACAACCAGGCCCTGGACTCGGTCAACTCGCTCCTCAAGCCCTACGGATACTCCTTCAGCGGGGGCCTGGTGGAGGAGGGCGACGCCAATCACATGGCGGTCCAGGACCCGACCACTCCGGTCGCCTTCAATTTCGGCGCCTCGCCCATCGGTAAGGCCCTCGGCGGGCAGTACGTCTTCATGCCCCAGCCCACCGCCATCGTCGGCGTCGCCCCCAACGGCGTCACCGCGGTGCCCTTCATCACCACCACCGGCTCCGCCTTCGAGATCCAGACCCCGCGCAATCAGCTCGCCCGCCAGGCCGGAGATGGCGGAGGTCCGTTCACCCTGATGGAGACCCTGACCCAGCCTGCGTCCGGGGGGCAGACCACCCGAATCGCGCTCGTGGGCACCTCCGCCTTTGCCGAGAATCGAGCCCTGCCGCCCAACGCCGGGGGCGCCAACGACGCCCTTCTGCGCGCCACCTTCGAGTGGCTCTCAGAGCAGGACGCGCTGATCAGCGCCTCCCCCCAGCCGGTCACCAACCCCGTGCTCAGCCTGACCGAGGGCCAGCTCGAGTTCAACTACGTGCTCACTCTGGGGCTGCTTCCACTTTTGGTCCTCGTCGCCGGTCTCATGGTCTGGTACCGGCGCCGCTCCCGCTCTCTGGTCTAAGGCGGGATGGCGCGGTGGTGGCGTCTCCGCCCCGCGTTGACCCTGCTCTTAGGCCTGGCCGTGGTCGTGGGGATCGTGCTCAGCCGCACCACCCAGAGCCAGCCCGAGCCCATCTACCTGCCCTGCGGGACTCTCAATACGCTGGCGCTGACGCTCAGCGGCGGCGGTCGGAGCCTGATTCTGGATCGCTCCGATCTCAACTCACCGTGGACCGTGGGCGGACCCACCCCGGATCTGGCGGACCAGGTCAGGGTGGATGAACTGCTGGACCACCTGAGCCTCATCCTGCCCAGCTCCCCGCCCCCAGGGTCTGCCCGCGCCCGGGGCCTGACGCCTCCCCGGCTCCAGGTCATGTGCCGCGTTCAGGGCGGCGGTTCGTATAACCTATCGGTCGGCAATCCGAGCCCTGGCGGCGCGGGTTATTACGCCGAGCGGTCGGGTGACTCCCGGGTCGTGGTGATTCCTGCGGTCGCGGTCGAGTCCATCGACCGGACCCTGGTCCTACCGCCGATCGGTCCGGGTCCGAGCCCGAGCGGGTGAGCTTAGTGCGAAAGAGGGGAAGTTGATGGATGCGAGCATAGTGCTCTGGGCGGTCGGTGGCGGGCTCATCGCCGTGGTCTTCGCGGTCGGGCTGATCGCCTGGGTGATGGGCCGCTCTCGCGGCAACGATCGCATGATCGAAATCGCCTCCGCCATCCAGGAGGGGGCGGCGGCCTATTTGAATCGCCAGTATCTGGTCATCGGCGCGATCGGAATCGTGGTCGCGATCATCATCGGTCTCACCCTGGGCTGGGTCACCGCCCTCCTCTATCTGGTCGGTGCGGCCTGTTCGGCCGCCGCCGGCTATGTGGGCATGAACGTCTCCGTGCGCTCCAACCTGCGCACCGCGGAGGCGGCGCGGGGAGGCCTGAACCAGGCCATGTCGGTCGCCTTCCGAGGTGGAGCGGTGACCGGCTTCATGGTTGTCGGCCTGGGCCTTCTGGGCGTGGCGCTCTCCTACTACCTGACTCGCAACCTGAACGCCCTGGTCGGACTCGGCTTCGGCGCCTCCCTGGTCTCAGTCTTCGCCCGCCTGGGTGGTGGCATCTACACCAAGGCCGCCGACGTCGGCGCCGATCTGGTGGGCAAGGTGGAGGCCGGCATCCCAGAGGACGACCCGCGCAACCCGGCCGTCATCGCCGACAACGTGGGCGACAACGTGGGTGACTGCGCGGGCATGGCGGCCGACCTGTTTGAGACCTACGCGGTAACCATGGTCGCAGCCATGCTTTTGGGCTCGCTCCTCTTCAAGGCCGAGCTGGGCTGGGTCACCTACCCCCTGATGCTGGGGGCGGTGTCGATCGTGGGCTCCGTGCTCGGCGCGCTGGCGGTGCGGGTGTACTTCCCGCGCTGGATCATGGGCGGGCTCTACGTGGGCCTGATCGTGGCCGCCGTGGTGGCGCTGGGCGGCTTCTACGTGGTCACCAACCTGTACGCCAGCAACGGCTGGTTCGCCCACGCCGCCCAGGGCCACGTGACCAACGTCCACAACCTCTTCCTGGCCGGTCTGGTCGGGGTGGTCATCACCATCCTCATCGTCGCCATCACCGAGTTCTTCACCGAGACCCGCTACTGGCCGGTGCACCTGATCGCGCGCCAGTCGGTGACCGGGCACGCAACCAACATCATCGCCGGGAGTTCGATCGGGATGATGGCGACCGCGCTCCCCGTGCTCACGATCGGGATCGGGATCCTCATCAGCTACAACCTGGGCGGTCTCTACGGGGTCGCCATCGCCGCCGTCTCGCTGCTCTCGATGACCGGCATCGTGGTCGCCATCGACGCCTACGGACCCATCACCGACAACGCCGGTGGCATCGCCGAGATGGCCGAGCTGCCGGAGGACGTGCGCACCATCACCGACGCTCTGGACGCGGTCGGCAACACCACCAAGGCCGTGACCAAGGGCTACGCCATCGGCTCGGCCGCTCTCGCCGCCCTGGTCCTCTTCGCCTCCTACACCCAGGAGCTGACCAAGGCCGGCCATCCCTCCACCTTCGATCTCTCCAACCCGCGCGTGATCGTGGGCATGTTCTTCGGCGGCATCCTGCCCTTCCTCTTCGGCTCCCTGGCCATGCTCGCCGTGGGCCGCGCCGGAGGTCTGGTGGTGGAGGAGGTGCGGCGCCAGTTCCGCGAGATTCCGGGCATCATGGCCGGCACCGCGCGGCCCGAGTACGGTCCGGCGGTGCGCATCGTGACCGCCGCCGCCCAGCGGGAGATGATCCTGCCCGGCCTGATCCCGGTCGTGGCCCCGATCGCGGTCGGCTTCATCCTGGGCCCGGTGGCTCTGGGCGGCATGCTCATGGGCGCCATCATCACCGGACTCTTCCTGGCCCTGTTCATGACCAGCGGCGGGGCCGCCTGGGACAACGCCAAGAAGTACATCGAGGAGGGCAACCTGGGCGGCAAGGGCTCAGAACCGCACAAGGCGGCGATCACCGGGGATACCGTGGGCGACCCCTACAAGGACACCGCCGGGCCCGCCATCAATCCCATGATTAAGGTCGTCAACATCATCGCCATCCTCATCGCCAGCGGGGTTGCCAACCACAGCCTGATGCACTGATCCGGCCCCCGGGGGTCGGTTCGGGCAACAGGCAGGGAGCGCCGCCGCGGCGGCTATCTTGGGGGCCATGGACGAATACGAGAAGGAGGTCTTGGATCTGGAGGCTCAGGTCCAGGCCATGGTCCTGGCCGAGGAGGACAAGGTCGAGATCCGGGAGCTGTCGATGCAGCTCGAGATCCTGCGTGCCCTCTACCGCCGGGCCCAGGAGTTGATGCGGGCGGGGGAGGCCGAGCCCGAGCTCAAGGCCGCGCTCACCATGCGTGGCTTCGGGGAGTGGAACCTGGACAACGTCTACGCCTTCGTCTACGAGTCCTCAGTCGACCTGCCCGGCGACCACCACTCGTTCCTGAGCGGGATCGAGGGCGCCGACTTCGCCGACCTCATCCGACCGCGCTAGGAGCCCTGGCTTTCTCCGCCCCCGACCAGGGGCGGGCCGTCGAAGTAGTCGCGGGTGGCGAACTCTGCCACCGCCCGCCGCCGCAGCCGCCGGGGCCCGGGGGACTCGGGCCAGCCCACGGCCAAAAAGGCGGCCAGAGCGTGACCGGCGGGGATCCGGAGCAGGCTTTTGATCTCGGGCTCGGCCGGGATGGCCAGGGTGGTCAGGGACGAGCCCACCCCCTGGTCGGACAGGGCCAGGATCAGATTCTGGACGAAGGGGTAGATCGAGGCTCCGCCCACGATGCTCGGTCGATCGAGGTCGCGATCGGCGATGTGGAGCGCGCCCAGCTCAACGCAGATCCAGAGGTGGACGGGGACCTGCGCCAGGCTCAGGGCCATGGCGCGGCTGCGAGCGAGCTGGGCCAGGCGCCTGGGGTCGCCCGTCGCCGCCTTCCGGCCGCGCTCCTCGTAGGCATCCCAAAGCGGGCGGTAGATCTCGGCTCCGCGCCGGCGCAGCTCTGGGTCCTGGACCACGATCACGCGCCAGCCCTGGCGGTTGCCGCCCGAGGGGGCGAAGCGCGCCAGCTCCAGCGCCCGCTCGATCACCGCGTCGGGCACCGGGTCCGGCTTGAAGCTTCGCACCGAGGGGGTCTGGGTCATGACCTGGGCCAAGAGCATGGCCGCAGGTTAGCAGTCGCTGGCAGCGGGGGGCCCCGAGCGGATAGCCTTTTGCCTCGATGATCAAACACGTGGCGGTGGTCCCCGGCGATCTGGCCGGCCAGGAGGTCGTGCCGGAGGCGGTAAAGGTGCTGCGCGCGCTCGGGCTGCCCTTTGAGTACGAGGAGTTCGAGGTCGGAGCGGCTCCCCTGCTTCGGGGCGAGCCGGCGATGTCGGATGCGGTCTTCGATCAGCTCGGCGGCGCCGACGCGATCCTGTTCGGGGCCATCGGGGATCCCCGCATCCCCGATGTGGGCTACGCCGCCATGGTCCTGCTCAAGCTCCGCTTCGAGCTCGACCTCTACGTCAACCTGCGTCCGGCGCGCCTCTACGACGAGCGCTTGAGCCCGCTCCGCGACCCCCAGCGCCGCGCGGTGGACATGGTCATCGTGCGCGAGAACACCGAGGGGCTGTACGTGGGCTCGGGCGGACGCTTCAAGGCCGGAACCACGGACGAGGTCGCGATCCAAGAGGACGTCAACACCCACAAGGGGGTGGCGCGAATCCTGGAGCACGGCTTTCAAATCGCCCGCGAGCGCCTCTGCATGGTCGACAAATCCAACGCCATGCACATCTCGGGCGCGCTCTGGCAGCAGGTCTGGGGTGACCTCTGCGGGCGCCAGACGAGCCTTAAGACCCGTCACCTCTACGTCGACGCCGCCGCCATGGAGCTGGTCCGTGACCCCACCCAGTTCGAGGTCATCGTGACCGGGAACATGTTCGGCGACATCCTCTCCGACCTCGCCGCCGCGCTCATCGGTGGGATGGGCGTGGCGCCCTCGGCGAACGTGAATCCGCTCACCGGCCGCGGCCTCTTCGAGCCCGTGCACGGCAGTGCGCCCAACATCGCTGGGCGCGGCCTGGTCAACCCGGTGGGTTCGATCCTGAGCGCTGGCCTGATGGCCGAGCACCTGGGCCTGGGGGATGCGGCGAAGGCGATCGAGGCCGCCGTGGGGGCCTCGATCCGGGCCGGCGAGTGCACCCCAGACCTGGGTGGCACCCTGTCCACGGCCGAGGTTGGAGACGCCATCACCCGCCGGCTCTAGGGCGCCCAAGCCGCCCGCGGTCGGTTCGGGCGCACGCCCCCTGCGCCTCGGGGTGGTCGCGGACACCCACTGCCCCGAGTTCCTGGCCGAACTGCCGGACCGGCTACTGGAGGGCCTGGCGGGAGTCGATCTGATCATCCACTGCGGGGACGTGGGCGGCCCTGGGGGAGAGGCCACGCTGGCCGCCCTGGCCCGCCTGGCGCCGGTCAAGGCCGTGCGCGGCGACCACGACCGCGCTCTGGGCGGGCTTCCGCCCAGCCTGCTCCTCAACTGGGGTGGGATCCGGATCGCGGTCGCCCACGGCAACCGGACCCGGCTGATCGAGGAGCCGGTGACGCTGATCGGTAGCCTGACCCTGGGACTGCTCTGGCCCCGTCCGGCCTCCGCGCCCTGGCTCCGGGCCCGCTTTCCGGGGGCCGACCTCATCGTCTATGGCCACACCCACCGAGCCGCGATCGAACGCCGCGGCGCCCAGGTGGTCTTAAATCCGGGGGCGGTCTACGTGGTCACCGCCGAGGCGGCCCACGCCCGCCTGCAGCGCCACCCGAACTGGTTTGAGCGGGCCTGGCTTCAGGTCATCCGGCACCGCCGCGATCGGCCCCGGGCATCGTTTGCTCTGGTCGAGGTGTCGCCGGGAGGAATCGAGTGCCAGATCGTGGGACTCGATTAGTCCGGCCCCGCCGGTGGGTAAGAATGCATCTGAGATGGCGGTGAACAGCGACTACTACGCGGCCCTGGGGGTGACGCCGAAGGCGACCAAGAAGGAGATTCACGGTGCCTTTCGCAACCTGGCGCGGCGCTATCACCCCGACCTCAATCAGGGTGACAAGGAGGCCGAGCGGCGCTTTAAGGAGGTGTCTGAAGCCCACGACGTGCTCTCCGATCCGGAGAAGCGCAAGCTCTACGACGCCTACGGGGCGGACTGGCAGGCGGCCTCCCAGGCGGGCGCGGCCGCGCCCCCAGGTGGCCGCCGGCGCGCGCCCGCGGGGGCCCATCGCCGGAGCCAGGTGGAGGTCGACCCCGAGCGCCTGCGCGACATTTTCGGGGCCGACATGGGCGCCGATCTGGGCAGCATCTTCGGCTTCTCCGGCGCCGGTCGGCGCAGCCGTCCGGCCGTCAATCAGGCCGACATCGAGGTCACGCTGCGGGAGGCGTATCTGGGCGCCTCGCGCCAGGTCGCGCTGCCCGACGGGCGCACGATCGAGATCAAGGTGCCGCCCGGGGTGGCCGACGGCACCGTGCTCCGGGCGCCCGGTCTGCAGGCGAGGGTGAGGATCCTGGCCGATCCCGAATTCGAGCGCGAGGGCGCCAATCTCAAGACCGTGGTTTCGGTGCCGCTGGCGGTCGCCATGCTGGGCGGCAAGGTCGAGGTCCCCACCCCGCGCGGGGGGCGGGTCGAGCTCACGATCCCGGCTCAGACCCAGAACGGAGCCCGGCTGCGTCTGCGCGGTCTGGGCATGCCGGGGCCCCGCGCCGGGGTGGCCGGAGACCTCCATGTCGAGGTCAAAGTCCGCCTTCCGCTGCCCCTCGACGAGGCCACCCGAGCCTGGCTCGAGTCGATGCCCGAGCCCGCCTGAGCGAGCATCTCCAGCTCAGCTCCCTGCGCCCTGCTCCAGGTTGAGCAGTCGCACCCGCCCGCTCGCCACCACGCGCCCGGTGGCGTCTTGAATCTCGACCTGCCAGAGCTGGGTGGTGCGACCCCGGGTCACCGGCGTCGCCCGCGCCCGCAGCCGGCCGCTGCGCACCGAGCGCACGAAGCTGGTGCTGTTCTCGATCCCGGCCACCGTCAGGCCCCGGCGCTGGGCTTCGATCTGGGCCCCGATCGAGGCCGCGGTCTCGACCATGCCGCAGTACACCCCGCCGTGCACGATTCCAGCCGGTTGCAGGTGCTCTGGTCCCACCTCCAGCTCAATGAGCACCTCCTGGGGGCTGGCGGAGACGATCTCAAGGCCGACCAGGCGTTCGTATCCACTGGGCGGGCGCGCCGGGAGGGGATCAGGGGGCAAGGGCTGTCACCGGCTCGAAGAATAGATCAAGGTCCCGGGCCCTACTTTGGGGTCCGGGACCTTGAAACGATGCGTACGTTGCTCGCAGAACCTCGCGCCTCCGACTCCGGAAGACGGGGCAGGACCTCGGTCGCGCTTTAGAGGATTCCCTCCAGCGCTCCCGGCGGGCTAACGAGGCGATTGGTTCCGCGACGGGGTTTATCCAACTCGGCCTCACCTCCTTTTGCCACTCGGGCGATGTACTTCTGGGCCAGTATAGACTCCGGCATCAGTGTCCACTCGCTCAGGTTCGGTCCCCGAGCACACCGTCGCCCAGGCGGCTGTGAATCCAGCCCGAGGGCGGATTCGTCCGGCCCCGAGCCGCCTGCGCCGGCAGGTCCTGACTCGGTCCGATGCGCGCTACCTCATCCTCTACTGGCCCGGGGGCCGGCAGCGTGGGTGAACTGCGCTGGCACCCCCTGCTCGAGGAATGGGTCACGCTGGCCCCCGAGCGCCAGGATCGTGACCACCACCCGGAGGCGGCTCGGTGCCCGCTCTGCCCCACCCGCCCGGGGGAGCGCGAGACCGAGATTCCCCTGCCCGACTATCACATCGCGGTCTTTGAGAACCGCTTTCCGGCCTACGCGGGCGAGCAGGGGCGCTGCGAGGTGGTCTGCTACACCCCCGAGCACGACTCCTCCCTTGGGGCCCAGCCGGTGGAGCGGATCCGCGACCTGATCGAGGTCTGGAGCGACCGCACGCGCGAGCTCTCCCGGCTGCCCGGTGTGCGCTACGTCATGGTCTTCGAAAATCGCGGTGAATCCATCGGCGTCACCCTGACCCATCCCCATGGCCAGATCTACGCCTACCCTTTTGTGCCTCCGGTGGTGGAGCGCGAGCTCGCCGCCCAGGCCCGCTACCGGCGGCGCTGGGGGGCCTGCCTTTACTGCCAGCTCCTGGAGCGCGAACTGGGCGGCGAGCACGTGCTCCTGGCCGACCCCCACGTGGCCGCTTTGGTCCCCGCCTTCGCCCGCTGGCCCTACGAGGTACACCTGGCCCCGCTGCGCCACCAGGGGCGCCTGGAGGATTTGAGCGAGGCGGAGGTGGACTCGCTGGCCCAGACCCTCAAGAGTGTGCTGATGCGCTACGACCGCCTCTTCGCTGGGCCCATGCCCTACGTCATGGTCGTGCACCAACGCCCGCCCGGTCGCGGCCACAGCCAGCACCACCTGCACCTCGAGCTCTATCCCGCCGCGCGCGACCAGGAGCGCTTAAAGCACCTGGCCGGCTCCGAGCTGGGCGCGGGTGCGTACATCCTCGATGTGAGCCCCGAGAACGCGGCCGCGAGGCTGCGTGATCTCGTCTAGCCCCTGGCGTGGGCGTGCGCCCGGGCGCCTGAACCTGATTGGAGAGCACGTCGATTACATGGGCGGATTGGTGCTGCCCTGCGCCATCGATCGCTGGATCAGCCTCAGCGGCCGTCGCGCCCCGCGCTGGCGGGTGCAGAGCCGGGTGGGAGGAGGGGGGCGCTACCTCCGCGCCCTGGGGGCCGAGCTGGGCTGCCCCGCCCAGGCCGTGGAGGTGGAGTCGGACCTGCCGGCGGGCGCCGGTCTTTCCAGTTCAGCCGCGCTCCTGGTGGCGGCCGCGGCCGGTCTGGCGCCGGAGCTGGACGGGGTCGCCGCCGCCCTCGCCTGTCAGCGCGCCGAGCGCTCGGCCCGAGGCGTGGAGGTCGGGATCATGGACCCCTTTGCGTGCGCGCTGGCGCGCCGGGGTCACGCCCTGCTGCTGGACTGCTCGAGCCTTGAGCACCGTCAGCTGGCGCTGCCCGAGGGCCTGGTCCTGGCCGTGATCGACTCCGGCGTCCAGCGCCGGCTGCAGGACACGCCCTACGCCGAGCGCCGAGCCCAGGCCCTGGCCGGCGAGCCACGACGTCTGCGCCACGTCGAATCCGAGATCGCCCGGGTGCGCGAGTTCGCCGATGCCCTAAAGGCCGGCGACCGGCGCCGCCTGGGAGCACTGCTGGCCCTATCCCACGCCAGCCTGCGCGATGATTTCGAGGTCTCCACCGAACTTGTCGATGCGATCGTGGATCGGGCCCAGAAGGTGCCCGGCTGCCTGGGCGCCCGGCTCACCGGGGCCGGGTTTGGAGGCAGCGTGTTCGCCCTCCTCGAGGAGGGGGCGCAGAGCCGGCTCGCCGCCGCCCTGAGCGGTCTTCAGATCCTGTTCTGCCAGAGCGTCGACGGGGCCTTCAGGTGAACGACTGCCTGCTCCTGCCACTGCACCAGGGTGCCGGCGGCGGCCGTCCGCTGATGGGCTGGGAGGGCACCTGGCAGGCGCTGGGGGAGGGCGAGGCCGAGGGTCTGGCGCTGGGCGCAGGGAGTGCGGTCTGGGAGCCGGTCGCGGTGCCCGCCCAGCAGTCGGCCAGCTGGGGCCACTCCTCGATCTGGTACCGGACCCGCTTCGCGCGCCCCGACCACACCGGCCGCGTGCTGCTCCGTTTCCGGGGCGCCTTCCTGGCCGCCAACGTCTGGCTCAACGGACGCCTTTTAGGGTCGCACTATGGCTACTTCGGCGCCTTCGGCTTCGACGTGACCCCGTTTTTGCGCGAGGAGAACCTGCTCGTGGTGTGCTGCGAGTCACCGATCGAGACCGACCTTTCGCGCAAGCGCCACGTCATGGGCAATTTCAACGACGGCGACACCCGACCCTATCCCGCCTCCGCCTTCTTCAGCCTGCCGCCCGAGTACCGCTGGGAGGTGCCCCTGGGTCTTTGGGGGGCGGTGGAGCTCGAGTACGTGGGGGCGGTGGTGATGGACTGGATGCGCCTGCGCCCGCGCGTCGAGGCGGGCGACACCGGCCGCCTCGAGGTCGAACTGCGGCTGCGCAACCTGGATGGCCGCAACATGTCGGGCGAGTGCCTGATCGAGGTCTCAGACCCCGATCGCGCGCAGGCGCCCCCGCTCCGGCTGCGCCGTGAATTCCACATCGCAGGCGGCACCGAGCAGACGCTGACGCTGCATCTGAGCGTGCCCCAGGCACGGCGCTGGTCGCCCTGGAGGTTTGGACCCGCCCACCTCTATGAGGTCTCGGCCTCGGTTCTGGTGGGGGGCGAGCGGAGTTCGGAGGTCCTGGACCGGTTCGGCTTCCGGGAGTCCTTGATCCACGCCGGTCGCGACGGCTGGAGCGTGCAGGTGAACGGTCGCCGGATGTTCCTGCGCGGGGCCAACTACGCGCCCCAGCTGCGCCTCGATCACCTGAGTGAGGCGGGGGTCCGGGCCGACCTCGAGCTCGCCCGCTCGGCCCACCTCGACGCCCTGCGCATCCACGCCCACGCCCTGCCCGAATTCGTCTACCGCCTCGCCGACGAGGCCGGGATGCTGGTCTTCGCCGATTTCCCCCTCACCCTGGCCTACGCCTACCACGCCAGCGCCGAGGAGAGCCGATTTTTTGAGACCGCGGTCCGCGAGCAGGTCCCTGAGTTCGTCTCCCTACTTCACAACCATCCCTCGGTGGTGCTCTGGACCGCGCACGACGATCCCCCCTGGATCCCCGCCAACGCCGCCCTGGCGGATGTGCACGCGGTGCGCCAGAACTACAGCATCGACCAGGAGGCGCGAGCCCTGTTCCAGGGTCTTGACGCCTCCCGCGCCGCGCTCGCCGCCTCGGGCGAGATCGACTCCCACCTCTGGAACGGGTGGCGGGAGGGGTCGTGGTCGGACTTCTCCGACCTGCCGCGGGGCATGGTCTCCGAGTTCGGGGCCCAGGCCCTGCCCTCGATCGAGTCCCCCGCCTGGGATCAGATGGGCCGGGCCTGGCCGGTGGCGGGAGACGATGCGCGCTGGCTCTACGCTGGGTTCCAGCTCGCCTCCTGGGCTGAGCGCGGGGTGGGCTTGCCCACCGATCACGACTCCCTGGAGGAGTACATCGAGGCCGGCCAGGCCTACCAGGCCCACCTTCTGGCCTACGCCATCGACCAGATGCGGAAGCACAAGTTCGAGCCCTGCTCGGGGGCCTTCGTCTACCAGCTCGTCGACCCCACCCCCGGCCCCGGGTTCGGGCTCCTCGACTCGGCCCGCGTTCCCCGGGCGGCCCTGGCGGCGGTGCGCGAGGCCATGGCCCCGGTGCGCGTGATCATCGATCCGATCGGATTTTCACCCACCGCGCCGCATGGTTTCGGCTTTCCTCCCGGCGTCCCGGTCTCGCTGCGCCTGGTCGTGGTCAACGACGACCCCGAAGTCGGCGGGGAGGGCGTGATCCGCTGGTCGGTGTGGCGAGAGTCGGCGCCCGAGCAGGCGGGGCTGATGCGTCTGCGCGACGCCGTCCGGCGCAAGTCGTTCTCCGGCAGCGTCGCCGTCCTCCTGCCCAGTTGGGCCGAAGCGGCCCTGCAGGCCAGCGTCATCAACCTGCCCTTGGAGGCCGAGGGCGAGTATCGAATGGAGGCCGAGCTGCGCCTGGCCGGGCGCAGCCCGATCATCTCCAGCCTCGCCTTCCAGGTCCTGGCCGAGCCCCCACCGGAGCGGCGCACGCCGCTCCTGCCGCGGTATCTGGCGGAGCGCCTGGTGGTGTCGGGGAGCCTGCGCCCCTACGCCGACGGGGTCCGATTCAAGCTCTGCAACCGCACCCGACCGGCGGTCATCGCCGGGATGCGCGCCCTACGCCTCGACGGGCGCAACCTAACCGATCCAGCCCTCCTGGTCGAACAGGAGAGTGGGCGCCTGCCCATGCCGCGGCGCCTTGAGCTGCCCCTGGGACGCGAGCTCGACCTCCTGGTGGAGCTGGGCGGGGCGCCCGAGCCGGGCGAGCACGAACTCGAGCTCGAGATCTCCGTTCCCGGTCTGGCGAGCGGGCGCACCCTGGTCGGGGGGGCGGTTGCGGCGGAGGACTTCGCGCCTCCGACCGAGGGTCGCTGAGCGGCCACATTGATTGACCTTTGTGCCGCTGGTGACATACTTCACAATCTCGGCCGCCGTGCCCTGAGGCGCGGTGCCGGCCGGGCGCCAAGACAAACAGATATGGAGCTTCCTGGCCACTAACATGACTAAAGAAATCGCGGTCGTCATACTTCTGGTCCTGGCTGCGCTGGCCACGATCATCTACCTCACGACCCGGCGTTCCGGCTCGGGTGGCCGCAACCGTGGCATGGCCGCCCCGACCCCGATCCCGCCCACGCAAGCCGGCGCCACCCCCGAGGCGGGATGGACCCGGGCCCAGCCTGCTACGTGGAGCCAGCCCGCGCAGGGCTCCCCCGCGTGGAGCGAGCCCCCTGCCCCGGTTGCCCCGGCCGCCACCTGGGTGCCGCCGGCGCCGGGCGAGGCTCCCGCCGGCGCTGCTCCCGCATGGTCTCCGCCTCCATCCCCGCCAGAGGCCGCGCCAGAGGCCCCGCCCGCCTGGCAGGGTCCCGCAGCCCCGCCCGCGGCGCCGGCCTGGGAGCCGCCTGTCTCGGCCCCCAACTGGGGCGCCTCTGAGGCTCCTCCGGCTCCATCTCCTGCCCCCGCCTGGGAGGCTCCCTCAGCTCCCGCTCCGGCGCCGAGCTGGGGAGGTACCCCCGAGGCCCCGCCTGCCGCGCCCGCCTGGGAGGCACCCGCCTCCCCGTCGCCCTGGGAGGCTGTGCCTGACGCGCCACCGCCCGCGCCCGCCTCCCCGTCGCCCTGGGACGCTGTGCCTGAGGCCCCACCCGCCCCGCCGGCCTGGGAGGCACCCGCCTCCGCTCCGAGCTGGGATGCCGCGCCCGAGCCGCCCTCGGAGTCCCCGGCCTGGGAGGCACCCGCCCCGGCGCCGAGCTGGGGCGCTAAGCCCGGGGCGCCGGCCGAGCCGGCCAACCCTGCACCCGCCTGGGATGCTCCCGCGCAGCCCAGCGCCCCGCAGCCGCCGATGGCATCACCGCCGGCGGCGAATTGGGATCCCAGCCCTGCTCCTCCGGCCGCCGAGGAGACCAGCGTGATGCCGGTGTGGCAGCCTCCGGCCCCCGCCTCCGACACCATGGTGGTGAGCGGAAACCAGGTGCCTGGGCACGGCGCGGGTGCCCTGGCCGAGCTCAAGATAGTGGCCGGCCCGGACGCTGGGCATACCTTCCGGGTCGGCGCACAGCCGGTGCGGGTGGGTCGTGCCTCCGACAACGAGCTCATCCTGCGTGACCCCGCCACGAGCGGACACCACGCGCGCCTGGAGCTGCGCACAACGCAGTTCTTCATTGTCGATCTGGGGAGCACCAACGGCACCCTGGTCAACGGTGAGCCGATCCAGGAGCGAGAGCTGCGTGGGGGTGACCGGATCACTATCGGCCAGAACTCGGTCACGTTCTCCACCCTGTAATCGCGTTGAGGTGCGCCGGCGGGTGGGAATGAGGCTCAGGCTGGGCTGGGCCACCGACCCTGGACTGGAGCGGGCGGAGAACGAGGACTCGGTCTTGGTCTGGACCGATCAGGGCGGCGTGGAGGCCCTGCTGGTGGTCTGCGATGGCATGGGGGGGCACGCCGCCGGGCGGCTGGCCAGCAGCCTGGCGATCGCGACCTTCTCCAAGACGCTGGAGAGCGACGGCGGCCGAGGCGCCGACCAAGAGCGTCTGCTGGCGGCGAGCGCGGCCGCCAACGAGGCGGTCTATGAGGCCTCGCGCGATAACCCAGCCTGGAGCGGGATGGGGAGCACCCTGACCGCCGTCTCCCTGGATGCGGGCCGCCTGAGCCTGGTCAACGTGGGCGACAGCCCGGGATGGCTCTGCCGGGGCGCCGAGGCCGAGCTCATATCGGAGGATCATTCATGGCCGGCGGAGCAGGCGCGCCTGGGCATCATTCGCCCCGAGGACGTCCCGAACCACCCCATGCGGCACCGCCTGACCCGTGCCATCGGGATCTGGGAGCGAATTCCCGCTTACGCCCAGAGCCTGGCCTTAAAGTCCGGCGATCTGGTGGTGGTCTGTAGCGACGGGGTCGAGACCGCCGGCATCGGGCCCGAGGAGCTGGTCCGATTGCTGGGCCGCGACCCCGAGGTGGGCGCCAAGCGAGTGGTCGAACGCTGCCTCGAGCTGGGCGCCCCGGACAACGTCACCGTGGCGGTCGCGGTGGTCGATGAGGTGCCACCCGATGAGGAGGCCGGCGCCATGCTGGGGGACGTGCCCTCGAGCGCTGAGGCGGATGTGCTCCGGACCGCCGTTCTCCTGCCCTCCGAGAGCTGAGCTCTCAGGCGTGCGCGGAGAGGGGTTCAAAGTGCTCGAAACGGCGGCTGAGGGCTCCCGGTAGACCTGGAACCTCGCTCAGGGGGAGCCCTGGGGCCAGGAGCTCGAGCCAGGTCTGACACTCCTCGTCCGTCGGACGCCGGAGCTCGCCTTCGATCACGGCCTCGTGGATGCGGGCGCGGCTTGAGATCTGGATCGTGAACCAGACCCCGATCCCGTCCTCCCCCAGGTGATGGTGGCTCGGGTCCACCCGCCGGTTCACGGGCAGGCGCAGGGGACGCGCCTGGGCCGCCTGCCGCAGTCGCGCCGCAGCCTCCACCTGGGCCGGCCCGGCCTTCAGCACAGATCGATGCTAGAACCAATCGCGTCTATGGGTCCATAGGCCTGCTCTATGGGGGGTTGCTGACAGATTGGATCGTTCGATGCATAATCGATTCATGGACATCGTGCTCTATACCAGAGACGCCGAGCTCGACTCCGACGCGATGCGCGACCACCTGACCTGTATGGGGGTCCCCTTTCAGGACCGCGAGGTGGACAGCGACGCCGGGGCCAGGCGCGACTGGGAGCGGATCGACGGCCTCGTCACTCCGGTGCTGGTCATCGGCCCGACCATCGTGCACGGGCTGGACCGGACCCAGGTCGACCAGATCCTGGGCATGGTCGGCTGCTGAGCGCGAGCCGGCTTCGGTTCGCGCCCACGGCGCCGGTCGGGAGCGGTCCGGCCTAGACTTTTTCCGTGGCCTCCAGATCCGTCGTCCGGCACTTGGCCGAGATCGTGATCTGGGCCCACGACGTGGAGCGTCATCTCGCCTTCTACCGCGACCTGCTGGGGCTCGAGGACATCACCCCGGCGGGTATGCCGAACCGTTTTCTCGTCGCCGCGCGCACCGACGATGGGGTGCCCGAAATGATCGTTTTGGTGCCCCATCCCGAGCCCCAGGCGGTCTTTCCGAGCCAGAAGGCCCAGCGCACTCTCCACCATCTGGCCTTCAGCGTCGACCCCGGGGCCTTCGACGATCTGCTTGGACGTCTGGGCCGGGCGGGGCTTGAGGTCCGCTCCGGGGTGCACCCGGTGCTGAAATCGGTCCGGACCGCCTACGTCGACGATCCGGACGGCAACGAGGTCGAGCTCATCGCTCCTCTCGCCGAGGGAGCGGGCGGGGAAAGCCCGGCTCCGGGTTAGCGGCCTGCTCCCAGGTCGGCATCGCGGGTCGGGCTCTGCGGGGACGGTTTGATCTCGCCCCCGCCGCGCCGATCGTCGCCGTCGACCAGCTGTCCATCCAGGTCCAGGACCCGGAACCGGACCCGATCGCGGCCCGCCTGCTTGGCCTCGTAGAGCGCCTCGTCAGCGCGTCGCAACAGTTCGGGTAGCGGCGTTGAGCTCGGCCCGATCGCCACCCCGGCGCTGAGGCTGAGCCAGCCTCCCACCACCCCCGAGGTGGCGAAGCCACGCCGGATGCGCTCGGCCAGAGCGAGCGATCGGTCCAGCGGGACCGAGGCCAGCACGACCACGAACTCCTCGCCTCCCAGCCGGGCGGCGATGTCACCGGCTCGGACGTGGCCCCGGATAACCGTGCCCAGCAGGTTCAGCACCCGGTCTCCGGCAGGGTGCCCGTGGATGTCGTTGATGGCCTTGAAGTGGTCGATGTCCATGGTGATCACGGCCAGCGAGCGCACCCGGCCCCCGGAAAGGGCGCGTTCGACCTCGTGCAGCATTCCGCGCCGGTTCAAGAGCCCGGTCAGCGGATCGTGATGGGCCTGGTCCCACAACGCCAGGAGCCTGCTGCTGTCGACCAGGTTGCGCCGCACCGCGGCGGCAAAGCCGATCAGAACCGGGGCCAGGACGTAACCTGAAGGGGAGGCCAGGGAGGCGAGCAGAAGGCCGCCACCGAGCATGACCAGGATCCGGCTCCAGGCGGTCTTGCGCAGATCTCCGAGCGCGCTCAAGGCGTCCTGGAACCGCCCGCTGCCCAGAGCGGCGAAGGCGGCCGAGAGTACGGTCTCCAGAGCTATCACGACCACGGCGTAGACCGGGGTGCGCAGGGCGAGCTGGAAGGGTCCGGGGATTATCAGCGAGGCTGCCACGAGTGAGGCCGTGCCGTGGGCCAGAGCTCCCGAACTGCCGCTCCAGGCGGCCCGATGGCCCTCGGCCCACTTCCGCGGCACGGCACCATCGTGGAAGCAGAGCCAGGACAGCAGGATCACTCCCGGCCCGGGCGCGATCAGTCCGGCGGCGGTCAGCGCCATACCCTTGAGGCTGGCGCTGCCGCCGGAGGTGGGAACTGTGAACGCGCTCATGATCTGGGCGAAGACGAGCAGGTAAAAGAGCTCGGGGTAGATCTGCGGACGCATCGGATGCGAGCTCCATTCGGCCGCAAAAAGGCCGACCGAGGCGGCGGCGACTCCCACCAGCCAGAGCGTCGCCGCCGCCGAGCCGATGCGGCGTCCAAACGTAAAGGACATGGAGATGTTCATAACGTTAGTCCGGCGTACCGCAGCACTCACGTTTGGTACTAAATTGACGCCACATTGTCGGCAGCCTATGCCCCGGCGCGCCCGGCTCCAGGGCGCCACGAGCAGAGCCGCAACGATTGCGGTCCGGCACCCCCGCCACGGGGATCCGACGGCGTTCAAGCAAAATAGGCTGGCGTCGGGCCTGTAGCTCAACGGCAGAGCGAGCGCCTCATAAGCGTTTGATCGTGGTTCGACACCACGCAGGCCCACCAACTCGATCAAGTTCCAGGGCCGCCCAGTGCCCTGCCATCACGCTCCGTCCGAGCCCCGATCGAGCGAGGTCCAGAATTGAATTGGGACGTGCGGGAAGGTTGGACGAACCCTCGGCGGTCTGGGAACTGGAGGCTCAACTGACCTACTTTGGGCGCCGGCTAGAGGTCCTGGTCGGCAACATCACCGAGCAGAGGGTGGACGCGCTGGTCAACGCCGCGAACTCAAGCCTGCTGGGCGGCGGCGGCGTCGATGGGGCCATGCATAAAGCCGCCGGCCCAGCTCTCCTGGCCGCCTGCCGGCGGCTACGCCAAACCCGCTATCCGCAGGGGCTGCCCACGGGCGAGGTCGCGGTCACCCCGCCTGGAGATCTTCCCTGCCGCTACGTGTTGCATGCGGTGGGCCCGATCTACGGGCGCGAGCAGGGGCGGGAATCGACTCTGCTCGCCTCGGCCTATCGGCGCTGCCTCCAGGAGGCGGCGGCGCTGGGTTGCGATTCCATCGCTTTTCCCGCCATCTCGACCGGCGCCTACCGCTTCCCAGAGGCCCTGGCGGCGACCGTCTGCATCAAGGCCATGGCCGAGTTCTTCGCCCACTCACCCCGGCCTCAACTGGTCCGCCTCGTGTTCTTTGATCACCGGGCGGCCCAGATCTTCGTCTCCGCCTGCGGGGTTGATCCCGACCCCGAGCCCGGGCCATGATCTGATCCGAGTTTTTAGCTCCTGGCGGCTACGTGCCGATGGGCCTGCAGGTAGGCGCGCACCGAGAGCAGGGCCGCGATCCCCTCGCCCACCGCCGAGCCCAGCTGCTTGGTCGAGCCCTGGCGCGCGTCGCCGGCGGCGAAGACGCCGGGGAGCGAGGTTTGAAAGTCGGCCCCCGTCTTCAAGAATCCCCAGCGATCGCGTTCGAAGTCGGGACCCAGGAAGGCCGTGTTGGGGTCCAACCCGATGAACACGAATGCGGCGGCGGGTTTCCAGCGGTACTCCTCTTGGGTCTCATCGTTGCGCGCCACCACCTCCTCCAGCCGGGGCGAGCCCAAGAACTCGACCACCTGCGTGCTGGTGTGGACAACGAAGCGGGGATCGTTGCGCACCTTCTCCTGCAGCAGCTTGGAGGCCTTGAGCTCAGGGTTGCGGTCGATGATTCGGACCCGCTGGGCGAAGTTGGTGAGGAACATCCCCTCCTCCAGCCCGGAGTTGCCACCTCCGATGACCAGCAGCTCCTCCGCCCCGCGATAGAAAGGACCGTCGCAGGTGGCGCAGAAGTGCACCCCGGAGCCGATCAGGTCCTCCTCGCCCGGCACCCCAAGGCGCCGGTACGAGGACCCGGGCGAGAGCAGGACGGCGTGGGCGCCCAGGCGCTGGCCAGTGCCCAGCTCCAGGATCACGTCCTCACCCTCCCGTTGCACCGCCAGGACCTCGACCGCCGAGAGCAGCTCCACCCCGTAGCGCCGGGCCTGGGTCACAAACCGGTCGGCCAGCTCGGCTCCGCCCACGCCGTCGGGAAAGCCGGGATAGTTGTCGATGCGCTCGGTCACGCCGGCCTGGCCCCCCAGCCCACTGCGCTCGATCACGATGGCGTCGATGCCCTCGCGAGCGGCGTAGATGGCGGCCGCCAGCCCGGCTGGCCCCCCGCCCACCAGGGCCAGATCGTAGAAGCGGCGCTGAGCTTCAAGGCGCAGCCCCAGGCGCTGGGCGAGCTCGTGATCCGAGGGTTCGAGGAGCGGTTCTCCTTGGTCGAAGACGATGGTGGGGATGGTCCTACCGCCCCCCTGGATCTCCTCCACCCGGCGCAGGCCCTCGGGGTCCTGGTCGATGTCTACCCAGCGGTATTCGACGCGGTGCTCGGATAGAAAACGCTTGGCCCGCTTGCAGTCCGGGCACCAGGCCGCGCCGTAGACCGTGATCTCGCCCACTTGCCCGCCTCCATCGGGGAGGCCGAAGCGGCCTCGTCTCGCCCCTGCCCTCAACATAGCCGAGGCCGTGGGCGAAAGGGCCGCAGGGATGGGGACCTGCCGGCGTCCCCATCCCTCGCCCTGGTCTTTAGGAGACCGCGCTCTCCACAGGCGAGGCGACAAGTTCAGCCTCGACGTGGATCTTGATGTTGTGGCTGGCCAGGGGAACAACGCCGGCCAGGCCGTTCCAGTTGAGCCCGTAGTCCATGCGGTTGATCTCGCCGTCGGCGGTCACCCCGACCACCTTGGCCCCAGGCGTGAAGGGGCTGTCAACCTCGCCCTCAAATCGTGCGTTGAGGGTGATGCTCTTGGTCACGTCCTTGATCGTGAGATCGCCCAGGATCAGGTAGTCCTCGACGTTCTGGCGCTCGACCCCGGTCAGGTGGAAGCGCAGGGTGGGGTACTTGTCGGCCTCGAAGAAGTCGGCCGACTTGAGGTGACCGTCGCGCTGCTCCTGGTTGGTGGTGATGCTGGTGACGTCGATCTCGACCTCGCCGGTGGCGGTGATCAGATCCTCGCGATCGGCCTCGAACCAACCCTCGACCTTGCCGAAGTGACCGCGCACACTGGAGATACCCAGATGCCTGGCGCTGAAACCGATAACCGTGTGAGCCTGATCGATGACGAATTTCTCTCTCATGTGCCTCTCCTCGCTACCACCGAAACATTGCTGATTACTATCCAGAGCCAATCTCCCAAGCGGTCCGCCTATTCCCCCTGGGAGCGGCCCTGGACCCTCTGGTGCGCTGACGCACCGGGCTCAGTTGGCTAGAATCCGCGCCACCCCGTGAGTCCCTCCGAACCGCTTTCCGAGCCCGCCCTCAACTTGGAGTTGGCGCGCCTGCGCCAGGCCATCGATGAGGTCGATGCCGAACTCGTCCGTCTCTTGGACGAGCGCGCCCGCTTGGCCCGCGAGGTGGGGGAGATCAAGGCTCGCAATTCGATCGAGGTCTACGCCCCGGGGCGCGAGAGTCAGGTCCTAAAGCGCGTCGGGGGCCTGGGTAGCGGGGACTTCCCGCGCCCGGGACTGGAGGCGGTGTTCCGCGAGATCATCTCCTCCGCCCGGGGCCTGGAGGCCGGTATCACGGTGGCCTATCTGGGCACCGAGGCCAGCCTCGCCCATCTCGCCGCGCGCTCCGTCTTCGGCGCCAGCGCCCAGCTCGGGCCTCAGACCAGCAGCTCGGCCGTGCTGGAACAGATTCGCTCCGGAGGGGCGGACTACGGGGTGCTCCCGGTGGAGATGGTGGAGGACGGGGCCGTGGTTCACGTCCTCGACCGCCTCTGGGACACCCAGCTCAAGGTCTGTCGCGCCGCCGAGCTCGCCCTGGGCCAGCACCTGCTCTCGCTGGCGACGCGGATGACCGCGGTGAACCGGGTCTTTGCCTCGGCCACCTCGCTGGCCCAGGCCGGGAGCTGGCTCCGCGCCCGCCTGGGCGGGGCGGCGCTGGTCGAGGTCGCCTCGGCCAGTGAGGCGGCGCGGCGCGCGCTCGAGGATCCGGCCTCGGCCGCGATCGGGCCCGCGGTGCTGGCCGAGGAGAGCCAGCTCCGCGTGCTCGAGGCCAACGTCGAGGGTGAGGGTACCCGGGCCCGCTTCTACGTCATCGGCCAGTCGGCCTCCCAGCGCACCGGCCACGATCGCTCCCTTTTCGGCTTTCGTCTCGCCGACCAGACCGGCCGCCTGCGCGACGCCCTCAACGTGTTTGCCGAGCACGCGGTCGACCTGCGCTCGATCGAGGCCCGCTCGCCCGGGGCGGGCGAGGTGGTGGTCTTCGGCGAGCTGGCCGGGCACCAGGACGACGCGGCGGTGGCGTCCGCCCTGGATGGGCTCGCCCGCCTCTCCCCGGAGGTCCAGGTCCTGGGTTGCTATCCCGAGTTCCCTCCCGGCAGCTGAGCGTGGCCCGGGTCTGCTGTCCGGCCACCCCTCTGTCCGGCCGGGGGCCTAGATGAAGCGACTCGCCTCCCGCCGACGGGCGGCTCTGCTCTCCGTCCTGGGGCTGGTCTTGGTGCTCTTGGTCTTCGCCTACCTCGAGGGGGACCTGCCCGAGGAGTTCATCGATGCGCGCGGCCTCGGGCTCTACCTGCTCCGCCGGTTCGGGGCGCCGGGCGGCGTCGCGCTGCTCTACGTGGAGGAGAGCGGGGTGCCGCTGCCCATCCCCGGCGACGTCTACGTCATCTACCTCGGCCGCCACTTCGCCGGCCAGGGCGGGCACCTGTTCCTGGCCTGGCTGGCCGTGATCGCGGTCGTGGTGGCCGGCGCCAGCAACCTCTATCTGATCTCGCGTCGCTTCGGCAGCCGACTCCTCGAGCACCGGCTCGCCGCGCCCCTGCACTTAGACCAGCACCGGCTGGCGGAGGCGGAGCGCTGGCTCAAGCGCTGGGGGCCGCTGACCATCATCGTGGGGAGGCACATACCCGGTCTGCGCATCCCCATCACGGTGGTGTCCGGCACCCTGGGCGTGCCCTACCGGCAATTCGCCCCCGCCGTTGCCGTCTCGACCGCGATCTGGGCCGGGGTCTGGATGTTCTTCGGCGCCCGATTCGCGCCCCAGCTCCTGCGTTTCCTGCACTCCAACCGGGGCTTTCACCTGGCCCTGGTCCTGGTCCTGGTGGTCGCGATCGCAGCCGCGGTGGTACTGGTGCTGAGGGGTCAGGCCGAGCAGAAGGTATAGTCGAGGGTCGGACCCGGCGCGCCACGGCGGCGGCCGGTCGCCCATTCCAGCTCATGAGTCAAACCCGCCCCGACCTCCGCAACCTGGCCATCATCGCCCACGTGGACCATGGCAAGACAACGCTGGTCGACGCCCTCTTGAAGCAATCCCACACCTTTCGCGACAACCAGGAGATGGGGACCCTGATCCTGGACTCGAACGCGCTCGAGCGCGAGAAGGGGATCACCATCCTGTCCAAGAACACCGCCATCCGCTATGGCGATGTCACCATCAACATCATCGACACCCCCGGTCACGCCGACTTCGGAGGCGAGGTGGAGCGGGTGTTGAACATGGCTGACGGTTGCCTGCTCCTGGTCGACGCCGCCGAGGGGCCGATGCCCCAGACCCGGTTCGTGCTCGAGCAGGCCTTTGCCGTCGGGCTCAAGACCATCGTGGTCATCAACAAGCTCGACCGGCCCCACGCCGACCCCCACCAGGCCCTGGAGCGGATCCACGACCTCTTCTTGGAGCTGGCCCTGGAGGCCGAGCAGCTGGACGCGCCGGTGGTCTACGCCATCGCCAAGGAGGGCCGGGCGGGGCTCAGCCCCGACCAGTTGGGGGACGATCTGGAGCCTCTGTTCCACGCCATCCTGGAGCACATCCCGCCGCCCCAGGCGGCCGAGGGTCCCTTCCAGATGCTGGTCGCCAACCGCGCCTACGACGACTACGCCGGTGTCATGGCCGCCGGACGCATCTTTCGGGGCACGGTGCGCCCCGGGGACCAGGTGATGGTGGTGGGGGACGAGGTCGAGCCTCGAGCGCAGCGGGTCGGTCTGGTGCTGCGCCACCGGGGGCTGGCGCGGGAGGCGGTGGAGAGCGCGTCGGCCGGTGACATCGTGCTCCTGACCGGGCTCGAGAACGTGACCATCGGCGACACCGTGGCCGACGCTCAAGATCCGCGTCCGCTGCCCCGAATCCAGATCTCCGAGCCCACCGTGCGGATGACGTTCGGCGTCAACACGTCCCCGATGAGCGGGCGCGAGGGCCGCTTCAGCACCTCGCGCCAGCTCCGCGAGCGCCTCTACCGCGAGCTCCACGTGAACCTCGGCCTGCGGGTCGAGGACACCGACGTGGCCGAGCGCTTCCTGGTCAGCGGGCGCGGCGAGCTCCATCTGGCGGTGCTGATCGAGAACATGCGGCGCGAGGGTTACGAGTTCGAGGTCTCCCGCCCCGAGGCCATCATCAAGACCATCGACGGCCAGCGCATGGAGCCGGTCGAGCGCCTCACCCTGAGCCTGCGCGAGGAGAACCTGGGCGCGGTCAGCGAGGCCCTGGGCCGGCGCCGGGGGGAGATGCAGGAGATCCACTACGACGACTCCGGCGGGGTGCGGCTCGAATACCAGATCCCCACCCGGGGATTGATCGGGCTCCGCAACGCCTACCTCACGCTGACCTCGGGCACCGGGCTCATGGGCTCGATCGGGATCGGCTACCGGCCCTGGGCGGGCGACTTCCGCGACCAGCGCAACGGCGCCCTGCTGGCCTCGGCCCCGGGCTCGGCTCTGACCCACGGCCTGGCCAACGCCCAGGAGCGCGGGGCGACCTTCATCGAGCCTGGAGAAGAGGTCTACGAGGGCATGATCGTGGGGCTGCAGCGTCGCCCGGGCGACATGTCGGTCAACGTCTGCCGGGAGAAGAAGCAGTCCAACGTGCGCTCCTCCACCGCCGACATCGCGATCCGGCTCACCCCGGCCACGCGCCTGAGCCTGGAGCAGTCGCTCGACTTTTTGATCGACGACGAGCTGCTCGAGGTCACCCCCAAGCACCTGCGCCTGCGCAAGCGCCACCTGACCGAGATCGACCGAGCTCGGGCCCGGCGCCGGCAGGAGGCCGCGGTCTAGCCCCGATCCTCGATCAGCGGGCTCTTGAAGACGCGGAACAGGAGCCAGAGCGAGGGGAGGAGGATCAGCGCCCCCACTCCGCTCACCACGAGCAGCGCGGTGAGGGTGGCGGCGGGCGCGGCCGCGGCGGCAAGGCTCAACTCGGGCGGGATCAAATCGGGCCATTGCCCGAGCCCCCAGGCCCAGAGCACCAGGACGACCTGGGCGACCACGGCCAGGCGAGCCAAGCGCGGGCGCAGGGCGAAGACGGCCCAGAGCGCGAAGGGGCCGTTTAAGAGCCCGAGCAGGAGTAGCGGCAGGCCGCGCCCGAAGAGCGAGTGGGCGAGGGAGGGAGCGGCCAGGGGAGCCAGGGCCAGCGCTGCCAAGCCCAGAACCCCCGATCCCAGGCCGGCCAGGAGCGCGCGCCGCCGGAAGTCGGCCTCGAGCTCGCGGCCCTGGTTCTCCACCGTCAGGTAGGTGGCCGCCAGGTAGGCGCAGATGGAGACCGCGAAGGCACCGATGAGGGCTCCGTAGGGCGTGGCCCAGCCGGCCAGGAAGCCCGAGCTTATCTGGCCCCGGCGGACTTGGATCGAGCCCGAGGCGACGGCCGCCGCCGCGGTACCCAAAAAGAAGGGCGCGATGACGCTGGCGGAGCCGAACAGCGTGCCCCAGCGGGAGGGGGTTGCCAGCTCCCGCGGCGAGTGACCGCGGAACGCGAACGCGGCTCCCCGCAGCACGATGCCCAAAAGGGCGATGGTGAAGGGTAGGTATAGGGCCAGGCCCAGAATGCCGAAGGCGCGCGGGAAGGCGGTGAAGAGGCCGGTGATCAGGAAGATGAGCCAGACGTGGTTGGCCTCCCAGACCGGCCCCATGGCGGCCGCCACCGCGGTCCGCTGCGCCCCCGCCCGGGGCCCGCTCGCCAGCAGATCCATCACTCCGCCGCCGAAATCGGCCCCGGCCAGGACGGCGTAGGCGGTCAGCGCCAGCCAGAGCAGGGCGGCGATGGCGTCGGCTGCGCTCACCGGGCAGCCGGACCTTCGGTGTCGGCCCCGATCCGAGCCGTGCGCTCCTTGGCCGCCAGGCCCAGCAGGAGGCGGGCGGTGGTGAGGGCGAGGCCGCTGTAGATGGCGAGGAAGGCGGCGAAGGTGAGACCCAGGGCAGGCGCTGAGGTCACCGCCTGGCTCGTGCGCAAGATGCCGTAGACGATCCAGGGCTGGCGCCCGAACTCGGTCACAAACCAACCCGTCTCCATCGTCACCACGCTGGCCGGCCCGGCCGCGACTAGGAGCCAGAGCAGGCGCCGGGGCAGGATCCGGCGCCGCCAGTAGTAAAACCAGGAGCCCAGGGCGAGGAGGCCCAGGAGCATCCCCAGCCCGACCATGGTGTCGAAGGAGAGGTGGACCAGGATCGGGTTGGGACGGTCCTGGGGTGGGAAGGCGTTGAGCCCGACCACCTTGGCGTTGGGGTTGAAGGCCGCCAAAAGGCTCAGCGCGTGCGGGATCTCGATCGCGAAGAGGTCCTTCTGCTGGGAGTTCGAGGGAATCCCGCCGATGTGGATAGGGGCCCCGCGCTCGGTGTGATAGAGGCCCTCCATGGCGGCGAACTTGGCCGGCTGCTGGGCGTACACAAAGCGCGCGCTGGAGTCCCCGGTCACCCCCGCCAGGACGATCGCCAGGGTGCCCATGGCGAGTCCGGCGAGCAGAGCCCGGCGGTGGTGGGCGTCGTTGCGGCCGCGCAGGATGCCGGCGGCGTAGACCGCGGCGACCACGAAACCGCTCACCACGTAGGCCGAGAGCAGCATGTGTGGGTCCTCGGTCCAGGTCGACGGGTTGAAGGCGGCGGCGAGGGGATCGACGCTGAGGAGCTGACCCTGGGGGCCGAGCTTGAACCCGGTCGGGCTGTTCATCCAGGCGTTGGCCATGACCACGAAGAGAGAGCTCGCCGCCCCGCTGAGCGCGATCGGGATCGACGTCAGCCAGTGTTGAACCGGCGTCAGGCGATCCCAGCCGTAGAGATAGAGGCCCAAGAAGATGGCCTCGGTGAAGAACGCGAATGCCTCAGCCGAGAAGGGGAGCCCGATCATGCTGCCGGAAAAGGCCATGAAGCGGGGCCAGAGGAGCCCGAGCTCGAAGGAGAGCACGGTGCCGGACACGGCACCGACCGCGAACAGGATGCCGAAGGCCATGGCCCAGCGCCGGGCCAGTCCAAGCCAGACCGGGTCCCCGGTCCGGAGCCAGATTCCCTCGGCCAGCATCAGCAGCGCCGGCATCCCGACCCCCAGCACGGCGAAGACGATGTGGAACCCGAGCGAGGTTCCCATCGTGGCCCGGGCCAGGGTCAGATTGTCCAACACTCCCTCCGCTGCCGGCCTCGCCCGGCCCCCGGCGGCAGACCGCGAGCAGCAGCCCTCACGACCCTATTGTTGCCGCCGCGCGCCATCGTGCCGAACCCCGCTCAGGCCATCTCCACCAGATCCAGGTGCTGGTCGTCCCACCACTCGAGGTTGCCCTCGGGCATGATCAGGACCCGTCCTGGCTCTAAGGCACGCACGAACTCGGGATCGTGGCTGACCAGGATCATGGCCCCCGGCCACGAGCTCAGGGCGTCGGCCACGGCCACCCGCGAGGGTGGGTCCAGGTTGTTGGTCGGCTCGTCCAGCAGGAGCAGGTTGTAGCGTCCGGCGACGAGCTGGGCCAGGGCGAGCTTGGTCTTCTCCCCGCCCGAGAGCGTGCCCGCGGCCTGCATCGCCGTCTTGCCGGTGAGCCCGAACATGCCGAGCAGGACGCGGAGCTGCGGTTCGGGCGCCATCGAGTGCTCGCGCATGTGACTCAAGACGTCGCGCTCGGGGCTGATCCCCTCGTGCTCCTGGGCGTAGAAGCCGGCCACGGCGCCGTGACCGAAGCTCCAGATCCCCGAGTCGGGCTCGGAGCGTCCGGCCAGGATGCGGAGCAGGGAGGTCTTGCCGGCTCCGTTGAGGCCCATGATTAAAAGCCGCTCGCCGCGCTCGAGCTCAAAGCTGACGTCGCGGAAGATGAAGGGACCGCCGTAGGACTTGGACAGGTGCTCGCCGCGCATCACCACCTTGCCCGCGTGGGGCGGTTCGGGAAACCGGATCTTGAGCCGCGCCTGGTGGCGGGGCGCGCTGACCTGGACCGCGCGCAGTCGCTCCACCCGCTTGTCCAGCGCGTGCGCCGTCCGGGCGCGCTTGGCGGTCTGGGTGCGCATGATGTCGGCCAGGGTCTTGAGCCGGTGGATCTCACCCTGCTGGCGGGCGGCGGTGCGCTCGAGGCGCTGCTCGTCGGCGAGGCGCGCGCGCTGGTACTGAGAGAAGGTGCCGCGGTATTCGACCATCCGGCCCTGGTCCAGATGAAGCACGCGGGTGATGGCCGAGTCCAAAAGTTCGAGGTCGTGGCTCACCACCAGAAGGCCACCCCGGTGGGAGCGCAGGAACTCCATCAGCCACGCCTTGGCGCCCAGATCGAGGTGGTTGGTGGGCTCGTCCAGGAGCAGCAGTTCGGAGGCGGAGAACAGGACGCGAGCCATCTCCACCCGGCGCCGCTCGCCCCCCGAGAGGCTGCCCAGGGTCATCTCGGCCCGCTCCGGCGCCAGCCCCAGGCCGGTGAGGATGCGCCTCACCTCGACCTCGGCCGAATAGCCGCCCTGAAGCCGGAACGATTCCTCGGCCTGGGAGTAGCGCTCGACGTTGGCCTGGCTCGGGTCTTGGTCCAGCTCCAGGCGCAGGCGCTCGAGCCGGCTGGCCGCGCGATCCAGACCCCGCCCGGAGAGCACCCGGAGCAGGGCGGGCTCCTCGGCCGTGCCGCGAGTTTTGGGGTCCTGCGGCATGTAGCCCAGGTCCTTGGGGCGCCCGACGTGGCCTGAATGCGCTTCGCTCTCCCCCGCCAGGACGCGCAGGAGGGAAGTTTTGCCGGTCCCGTTGACCCCCACCAGGCCCACCTTGTCGCCGGCTCGAATGTTGAAGGAGGCGCCCTGGACCACCGCCCGCCCGGCCACCTCGACCACCAGGTCTTTGACCTCGAGCATCAGCCCCGATCCTGGGCCGGGACAGCCGGGCCTGCGGCCCCGGCGGCCGAAAACGAGGTTCTAAAGGCGTGATCCATGTCCAATCCAGGTTAGATGCGGCGCCCCAGGTGGCGCCGGGGCGAACCCGCCTCCCGGCCGACTAGAATTCCCAACACGCGCTCCGCACACCGCCAGGGGGACCAGGGATGACGTCGTTCAGCACCTCGAATTCGTATCTTCTGACCTCGGAATCGGTGACCGAGGGGCATCCGGACAAGGTCTGCGATCAGGTCTCGGACGCGATTTTGGACGCCATGCTGGCTCAGGATCGCGACGCTCGGGTGGCCTGCGAGACGGCGGTGACCAAGGACTTCCTCTGCGTCATCGGCGAGGTCACGACCAGCGCCGACATCGACCTCCCTCGGGTCATCCGCGACACCGTGCGCGGAATCGGGTACGTCGACGACGCGACCGGATTCGACTGCGACCACGCCCAGATCAGCGTGCTCTTAAAAGAGCAGTCGCCCGACATCGCGGCCGGGGTCGACCACTCCCTGGAGGAGCGCAGCGGCAACTTCGCCGACGATCCCTTCGAGCTCCAGGGGGCCGGCGACCAGGGCATGATGATCGGCTTCGCCTGCAATGAGACGCGCGAGCTGATGCCGCTGACCATCTCCTTGGCCCACCGCCTGACCCGGCGCCTGGCTCAGGTGCGCAAGAACGGGACCCTGCCCTGGCTGCTGCCAGACGGCAAATCCCAGGTCACAGTCGAGTATGAATTCGGGGTGCCGCGCCGGATCGAGGCGGTGGTCATCTCCACCCATCATCGCCCGTCGGTTTCCAACAGCGAGATCGCCGATGGGGTGCGGGCCGAGGTCATGGACCAGGTCCTGCCGCCGGAGCTGGTCGACGCCAAGACCAAGATCCTGGTCAATCCGAGCGGGCGATTCGAGCTCGGTGGGCCTGCCGCCGACGCCGGGCTGACCGGGCGCAAGATCATCGTCGACACCTATGGCGGAGTCGCCCGCCACGGCGGGGGCGCGTTCAGCGGCAAGGATCCGTCCAAGGTCGACCGCTCGGCCGCGTACGCCGCTCGCTACGTGGCCAAGAACCTGGTGGCGGCGGGCCTGGTCACCCGCTGCGAGGTGCAGGTCTCCTACGCCATCGGGCGCGCCCACCCGACCTCGATCGCGGTCGAGAGCTTCGGCACCGCGGTCATCCCTGAGGACGAGCTTCTGCGCCTGGCCCGGAGCCACTTCGACCTCCGCCCCGGCGCGATCATCGCCAACCTGGGCCTGCGCCGCCCCATCTATCAGCCCACGGCCGCCTACGGCCACTTCGGGCGCGAGGATTTGGCGCTGCCCTGGGAGCGCACCGATCGCGCCACCGGGCTGCGCCAGGAAGCCACGCGCCAGCTCTAGTGCAGCGCCCCGCGCGTTCCTCGCCGCAGGTCCTGACTGCGGGCTCGATCCAGGTCTTCGACAGCCTCAGCGGTGAGCTCCTGCCCCTGCCCTGCTCGCTCGGTGAGGCGGGTCAACTGGAGCTGCGGCTCTACGTCTGCGGCGTCACCCCCTACGACACCGGGCACATGGGGCACGCGTTCACCTTCTTGAGCTTCGACGTCCTGGTCCGCTGGGCCGAGGCCAACGGGATCAGGGTCCGCTACGTCCAGAACGTGACCGACGTCGACGACCCCCTGTTCGAGCGCGCCCGCCGCGACGGGGTGGACTGGCAGGAACTGGGCGGGCGCGAGACCGGACGTCTGCTCCGCGATATGGAGCTGTTGGGCTGGCGAGCGCCCGACCACATGCCCATGGTCTCGGGCGAGATGGACCGCATCATCGAAGCGGTCGAGCGCCTGGCCGGACTGGGCTGCGCCTATCAGACCGATCGGGTCTACTTTCCCGTGCGTTCATATCCCGGCTACGGCGAGCTCTCCAAGCTGACCCGCCTGGCCATGACCAGAAAGCTGAGCTCTGAGGGCCTGCTGGGCGAGGTCGGGCCCGACGCCAAGCGCGATCCCCTCGACTTTCCCCTCTGGCGCCCCTCCGATCCGGGCGAGCCCGCCTGGCCCTCGGCCTTCGGCCCCGGGCGCCCGGGGTGGCACATCGAGTGTTCCGCCATGGCCATGCACTACCTGGGGGAGCAGGTGGACGTGCACGGCGGCGGCCGCGATCTGCGCTACTCCCATCACGAGTCAGAGCGGGCCCAGTCCGAAACCTTGACCGGCGTCGCCCCCTTCGCTCGGGCCTGGATGCACGTGGGCATGGTCTCGTTCGCCGGGCACAAGATGTCGAAGTCGCTGGGCAACCTGGTCGTGGTCGAAGACGTGCTGGCGCGCTTTCCGCCCGCCGCCGTTCGTCTCTACCTCGCCTCCCACCACTACCGTCGCGACTGGAGCTTCACCTGGGAGGGGCTGGAGGCGGCCTCGCGCCTCTGCTCCAGGCTCGCCCATCTGCTCGGCTCAGAGCCCAACCAGGGCGCGGAGTGGGGGGCGGGGGAGCCGGCCCAGGGCGAGCTCGAAGGCGCCTTTGGGCGCGCCCTGGACCATGACCTCGACACCGCGGCCGCGCTCGGCGTGCTGCGCCGAGCGGTGAGTCAGGGCGTGCGCGAATCGGCGCGCTGGATGACCTCAATCCTGTGCGGGAGCGCCGCCCTGCGCTGACGCGCCGGCTGCTCGCCGGGGATCACTCCTCGGGCTCGCTCGCCTCCGGCCACTCCAGTTCCGCCCCGCAGTTGGGGCACTCCTCTCCCATCGCGACCATGACCAGGGTTTCGCAGACCGGGCACAGAACCTCGGCCGCCGAGTTCGGCACGTCATCCGCGTCATCCTGTGCCATCGCCCCCGGCACCGCGCCCAGGTCCAGCGCGGGGGCTCCGCAGTTGAGGCAGACGTGCCCGGGCTGGGTCAGGCGGTGATCCAAGTAGGCGCCGCCGGGGTCGACGTCGATCTCAGCGAAGAGGGAGCGAAAAAGGCTTCCCCCGCAGCCTTGAGAGCAGACCAGCCACATCGGCCTAAGGCTACCCGCATGACAAACTTCTAAGCCGTGAAGGGCATCCTGTTCGGCCTGTTCATGGTCTTCGGGCTCACCCTGGGGGTGCTCTCTCTGCGCCCGGGCGGAATCCGGCGCCAGGGCCGCCTGATCGCGCGCCGCCTCCGCCTGGCCCTGCTTCTGACCGGTGCCTTCCTGCTCCTCGGCGCCATCCTGCGCCTGGTGTTGGGCGACTCCCGGCTGGAGGGGGAGCTGAGCGTGGCCCTGATCGTGGTCCTGGCTCTGACCTTCCTGGTCCTGGCTCAGGACCCGCCGGCGGCCTAACCGGGGGTCCAGCTTTACCGGCGGGGTTGGCCAGACGTCAGGGGACGACCACGATCCTCAACCGTGGGGGCCGAGGTGGCGCGATTCCGGTTTGATCTGAGCGAGCTCCAGGGCGACTCCGCGCCCAGCCTCAAGGTTCTCCGCCCCGAGCTCCTACCCCCTCCCCCCGGGGCCGAGGTGGTCCGCCCCCAGCGCCGGCCCTGGTGGTTACCCGCCTTGCCGCCGGTGTTTTCCCTCCCACACCCGATCCGGGTCGAGATCGGGCCCCAGGGCGCCGCCGCCGCCGCCGTCTCCACCGGCCTGGCGGGGCTGCTCGCCAGCGCCGGGGCGGAATGCGGAGTCTGGGTCATCGCCTGGGAGACGGGCTGGGCGGCCGGGGTGGGACGCCCGGCCGCGATCTCAGAGCAGCCCGGGGTCCAGATCGCGGTCTGCGGCCAGAGTAGCGGGGAGCTCGAGGCCGCGCGCTCGCACCTCTGGGCAGCCAGCGCGGGCGCCCAACGCTGGCTGGTGCTCGAAGGCTGGCGGCGCCGGGGCGGGGGCTGGGCCCACCTGGAGCCGGCGCGCTCGGCCGGGGTCCTGCTCCATCGCCTCCCCGCCCCGAGCCGAAGCTCGGGCGGGAGCGGCTGTGGGAGCCGCCCCGGGGCCCGCGAACGCGGCCTGACCAGGCTCCTCTGGGAGCTGATCCGGGCCCATCGGCGGGCGCAGGCGTGAGGGCCTTGGGGCGGGGCCGGCGACATGTGGCCCTGCTCTGGCTGCTCGCCCTGGGATTGAGCGCCTGCGCTCCGGCCCCCCCGGCCCTGAAGCCGGCGGTCGCGGTGCCCCTGCCCGACGGCGCCGTGCTCCAGGCCGCGCTCGACCACGCCGATCAGGTGCGAGACCAGGCCTTCGCCAGCGGCGACGGCAGCGCCCTCGCCTCAGTTCTGACCGGTCCGGCTTTGGCCCAGGATCGTAGGCTGCTCGATCGCCCGGGAGGGATCCGCCTCGAGCAGGTGGCGATCTCCCGTCAGCTGGTCCACGAGGGCGGGGCGTCGGGAGCGCTGGAGGGTGTGCTCGCGATCAGGGCCCGGGAGCGCGCCCTGATCCCGGGGGCGCCCCCCGGACCCTGGGTCACGATCGCCCGCCAGTGGTGGACCGGTTTGAAACCCCAAGGGGGAGGCTGGCTGGTGGCCGAGGACGCCGATCTCCCGCCGGCCCAGTGGTGGCCTTGAGTTCGATTTCCTCCCCGATACGACGCGGGTATGATCGGCAAGACGCCGCGAAGACGCCGCGGGGACCCCCAGTGCGGCCAAACGCTTGGGTTTGTCAACGATTCATACAACTCTGTATGAGAAATTAACCACAATTAATGTCCGCCCCGGGCACACTAGTCCCCGCAAGCCTCGGAGGAACCGGGGGGATCCGTTAAAAGAGGAATTGATGAAAACTATGACTTGGAAGCGCGCTCTGCAGATCGGAACCGTCGTTGGCGTTCTCGGCATGCTGGCCGTGGCCTCGGGTGCTGGCTGGGTCGACTCCTTCGCGTTCTTCTTCTAAACCGAGCCTCAAGCTCCGATAAAGAGCACGAGCCGCCGAAGCCTAAAGGGGTTTCGGCGGTTCGTTTTTTTATGCCCATCGCGCGGGGTGGGGTGGGCCGAGCCCGCAGCTCCGCCTTCGGCAGACGGCGCTCGGGCCGTGCTTCAATGGCGGCAGCGGCGGCCTAGAGGCCGGCGCGGGTGGAATCGTCCGCCCATCAAAGTCAGATCGACAATGCGGCCGGTCTAGGCCGCGCCAGAGCAAGGAGCAGCAAGTCCAGGCATGCGAATAGACAGCCACAATCACGCCCTGCCACCGGCGGCCATCGAGTTGGTTCAGCACCGGCCCGAGTTCGGGATCGAGATCAAGGACGGCCGGATGAGCTCCTTCGCCCACGTCCCGACCCAGATCTCGGATTCGATCCGGCAGCCCCGGGCCAAGCTGCGCGAGATGGAGCAGGCGCGGCTTGAGGGGGCCGTGGTCTCGATCGCGCCGACGTTCTTTGGCTACAAGATCGAGCCCGCCCTGGGCGAGGAGCTGTGCCGGGTGTCGAACGCCGGTTTGGCCGAGTTCGCAGCCGAGGATCCAACCCATTTCCGCTGGATGGCCCACGTTCCGATGCAGGATGCGGAGCTGGCGGCTCGGGTGCTGTCCGATGCCGCCGCCCTCGGCTGCGTCGGGGTGGAGGTGGCCACCAGCGTCGCCGGGCGTCCGCTCGACGGGCCCGAGATCGAGCCCTTCTGGGCCCAGGCCGAGCGCTTAGGGCTACCCGTGATGATCCATCCCATGTACAACCAGCCCCACCCGCTGCTCGACCAGTACTACCTGCAGAACGTCATCGGTAACCCCCTGGCGACCACCATCGCGGCCGAGCGCCTGATCTGCGCCGGGGTGCTGGACCGCTATCCCGGCCTGCGCATACTGCTCGTCCACGCCTCCGGCTTCTACCCCTTCCAGGCCGGCCGCCTGCGTCACGCGGCCTCGGTTCGGCCCGAGCTGCAATCAGCCCCCCCCGATCCCTGGGTCTACGCCGGTCGCCTCTTGAGCGACACCGTCACCCACGACGTCACCGCCCTCACCTACCTGATTCAGCGCATGGGCGAGGACAACGTGATGATCGGAACCGATCAGCCCTTTGACATGGGCACGCCTCATCCCGTGGACGAGCTCGAGGCGGCGGTGGACGGCGCCCTCGCGCGCAAGATCGCCGAGGAGAATCCGGCCCGCATCTTCGGCTTCAAGTAGAGGGGTCATCCCCGGGCCCTTCGGGAGGGGGCCCGGGGATCTCCTCCGCCGAGCTCTTAAGGCGAGGCATTCGGCCTCCGTAAAGCTCGGACGGCGCCGCGCCCTCAATCTCGCCGCGCTCCCCTGCGGCTCCCGCCCGGAAATTTACCGGCGCCCTGGCGGCCTCTGCCCCAAGGCCCCAGTCTCAATCGGCGGTGGACGGTACAGCTCGCATTCGAACGCTTCTGCTCGCCGCCCTGCTGGCCGCGCTCAGCGGCCCCATGCTGGGTCCACAGGTGCTAGCGGCGAGCTGGGGCAGCGCCTACGGGGACCCGCCCGGATTCTGCCCGGCGCATTCCTTCCTGCCCCAGAGCTACCAGGTCCTGGTGACCAGCGATCCCTCCGTGGCCAGCAATCCCGAGCAGTCCACCTTCTGGGGCATCCACCCCTATCCCGGCTACGACAACTGGTACGGCTTCTGGTACGGCGACTACGCCGGGCACCCGGGCGATCAGAGCGGCTGGATCAAGATCGGAACCAGCTACTACGGCCAGCCCCCCCTGCACTGGAACTTCGCCGACTACGGCTGGCAGGTGCACGGACACGTCAAGCAGTACATCGCCTACTACAACTGGACCTTCGGGGGGCAGTGCCGCATGGGCTGGCCCGGTCGTCCCGATCCCGCCCCCTACATGGCCGACGTGTACGGCTTTCCGGTGCTCGACATCTACGTCGACTCCACCCCGCCCGAGCCCCCGCAGCCGCGGGTGAGCGCGGTCGGTGCGCACAGCCTGAGCTTCACCTGGGATGCGGTCCAGGATCGGGGCGACGGCTCGGGAGCCGACTACTGGGCCTCCGGCATGGATCACTACGACTCCTGGATCACGCTCGGGAACGGGCCGGTTCAGGACTTGCGCTCGAGCAGCGAGCCGAGGACGCTCAGCGTGAGCGGGCTGGCCGCCTGGCAGCAGGCCTGCGTGCACGTGGTCGCGGTCGACCGCCTGGGTAACCGGACCGCCGATCAGACCCGCTGCGCAGAGCCTTTCGGGGAGCCTCCGGCGCCGCCGGCACCGGCGTCCATCGGGCTCTTGGTCGCGCCCCGCGGGAGCGGGCTGACCGGCCTTCAGAGCTGGTTCTGGCTCGATCACGCCGCGCCGACCCAGAGCTCGAGCTTCAATTTCAACGGCTATAGCTTTCGCTACACCTTCACCCCGACGGCGGTCGACTGGTCCTTCGGCGATGGCGCGTTCACCGCGATGCCGCTACCGGCGGGAGCTGGTCTTCCCTGGCCCCAGCGCTCGACCATCACCCACACCTACCAGGCGGTGAGTCGGTCCGGCTACCAGGTCGTCGCGTCGGTCCAATACAGCGCCACCTGGCAGGTCTGGGCCAACGGACAATGGCTGGGCCCGTATCCGGCCGCCGGAGCCACCGTGCCGTCCCCCCATCTCGTCTACCCGGTCCAGGAGGCGACGAGCGAGCTCAGCGGTATTTCGTGAGTTTGGCCGCTGCGCTCGCCCGCAGCGGACCGGAGATCTGCCACCGCTCAGTCGAGTGAGGCGCGCCGGCGGCGGCTCTCCCGACTCCGCCCTGGCCCGCCGCCGGGACTGCTTGCTTCGCCTGGGGCTCGGCTCCTACCTTCGTCCGCGATCGCCTGATCAGGGTCGACCCTTGCCGCCGTGGTGCTCATCGCGCCGCCAGCCACTGCTCAAACTCGGCGGCGACGATCCTGTCGTCATGGACCCCTTGCGCCGCCGGCGAGGCGAGCCAGACGATCGGCGGCCCCATGATCGCGGGGTCGAGCAGCCGCTCGCGGGCCTCGGCCGGCGTGTCGTCGGGGATCATTCCGGTGTTGGTGGCGCCGCCGGGGAGCAGCAGGTTGACCGTCACCGCGGTGCCGGCGAGATCGGCTGCCATCACTCGCGACAGCGCCTCTACCGCCGCCCCTGACGGACCGTAGGGCACGAAGCCCTGGCGCACCATCGTGGCCTCGTTCATCGAGATCGTGACGATGCGTCCCCCGCCCTGCTCGAGCATCAGCGGCACGACCGCCCGCGCGGTGAGGAAACACCCGGTCACCTTGGTCTCGAGCACGTCGCGGAATCCGTCCGCCGCCACCTCCCAGAATGGCTGTGGGTCGGACAGGAAGCGGGCGTTGACGGTGCGCATCCCGATGCCCGCGTTGTTGACGAGCAGATCGATGCCCCCGAGGCGCTCCCACGCCTCCGCCACCCCGGCGGCGACGGCCCTTTCGTCGCGGGCGTCCATGGCCAGCCCGAGCGTCCCCGAGCCTAGGTCGGCGGCGGCATGCGCGGCGCGCCCGGCGTCACGGCTCGTGACGGCTACGTGCGCCCCCGCGTCCACGAGCGCCCGGGCCATCGCCAGCCCGAGGCCACTGGTAGCGCCGGTGACCAGCACGCGGCTGTCGCCCAGCTCGATGATGCGCTTCACCGCCTACAAACTAGCGCCAGAGATGAACTTGCGGTCCACCTCGAAGGCCGGAACCTCGGCCATGGAGATCCGTCGCTCGATGGGCTTTGGAAGTCATGAAACCGCCTGGCTCCACCTCCACAAGCTGCGCAGAGCCATGGTCGTACAGGACCGATTTGTACTTGGACCACAGCACCCGATCGAGATCGACGAGCCCCCTGGGCAACCTCTTCTCGGCGGTGAGATCGGCGGCGCCCACAGAAGCTGAATGTGAGATCGCTGAGCGGGCAATGTTAGTTGGGTCGACGCTGAGGGATACGTTGCTTGGGCGGCGGACGAGAGAGATAGCCTGCATTGGACGAGGTTGATACGCTGGTATGGACCAAATAGATAAGCTAATGTGGGCCAGCGTGATACTCTATGCTTGTGGCCTACGTTCCCAGGCTGGCCGACCAGCGACTCAAAGACCTCCTTGACACCTTCCCGGCGATCATGATCAACGGTCCCCGAGCCGTCGGCAAGACCACCACCGCGCGCCAATTGGCCGTTGATGCCGTCAAGCTGAGCGACCCCAACCAGGCGGCGGCGTTCGTTGCAGACGCGGCCTCGGCGCTCAAGTTGTTTCGCGAGCCGCTCCTGCTTGACGAATGGCAGGAGGTGCCGGACGTCCTTCGCGCTGTCGCCGATGCGGTGAACGAGGACTGGCATCCAGGCCGCTTCATCCTCACCGGGAGCGTCCGAGCCGGGCTGGAGAAGAAACTCTGGGGCGGGACGGGCCGCCTGATTCGACTCAATATGTATGGCCTTGCCCAAGTAGAAATCTCGGGAGCGGCCACGGGGCACCAGCCATTCTTTGATCGCTTGGCCAAGGACGATCCGGCCGTGTTTCAGACCCCAGGACAGCGGCCGACCCTCCCTGAGTACATCGACCTGGCAATGCGAGGAGGGTTCCCGGAGGTTGCCCTGCGCCAGCTATCGCCGGCCGCGCGCGATACGTGGTTCGACAGCTACCTTGGTCAACTTCTGGATCGAGACCTCCAGCAACTCTCGCCGCGCCACAACCCGCTGAAGATGCGGGAGTTCTTCGACGCCCTCGCAGCCAACTCGGCCGGTATCCCTCTGGAGACCACGCTCTACAGCCAAGCCAATGTCACGGCGGTGACGGCACGTCGCTACGACCGTCTCCTCCAGGACGTGTTCGTGACCGAGCAAGTTCCGGGCTGGATGCGTCGGAGGTCAGCTCGATTAGTTGCGGCGAAGAGGCGGTACGTGGTCGATCCGGCCCTGGCTGCCAGCGCTTACGGAGGCACAGCTCAAACGATCCTCGGCGATGCCGATCTGCTCGGTCGAACGATCGATGCATTCGCAGTTGCTCAATTGCGGCCCGAGTTGGCGCTGGCCGGGACGCGAAACAAGGTCTACCACCTCCGAACGAAGGGTGGCAGGCAGGAAGTGGATTTCGTGCTCGAATTGCCTGGAGGCAAAATTCTCGCGCTCGAATTCAAGTCAGCGGCGGCGATCAACAAGTCAGACGCCAAGCACCTGCTGTGGCTTCGCGACTTGGTTGGCACGAACTTCGTAGCAGGCGCCGTCTTCCATACCGGTCCGTCAGCCTTCCGGCTAGACGCTAAGGTCCTGGCTCTACCAATCAGCGTGATCTGGGGTCAATAGCCAGTTCAACCTGGATTTCCGGGCCGCGCCTCAACTGCCTGCGGCGAGCGGCGGGCTGAGACGACGGTCTGCCACCAGACTGCGGACGTCTGGGGCGGTGTCGTTGGTAAAGATGCCGACGCCCCACTGCGCGGGTTCTAACTCAACCACTACATCTTGTGGTCATCGGGGGCCTACTGGAGCTAAGCAGACGCCGCGCACGATTGGATTATTTAGGTCTCAAAAGATCGGTACACATCTGGCGCCTTAGCGGGCATAGATGGGGCCGACCCCGAGCGCATCGAGAGAGGGCTCTTAGCCCCGGCTGCTCCCGGGAATGGTGGTGTGTCGAGCCAGATAGGCCGCCGCCTCGGCTCGCCGCGCCACCTCGAGCTTGGACAGAATATTCGAAACGTAGTTCTTAACCGTCTTCTCGGCCAGTTTCAGCTCCTTGCCGATCTGGCCATTGGTCTCGCCCTTGGCCACCAGGGTGAGGATGCGCTCTTCCTGGGCCGAGAGGCGAGCCAGCTTCTCGTCCTGCATCGTCTTGCCCTTGCGCAGCCGCTCCAGCACGGCGCGGGTGACCTCAGGATCGAGCAGGCTCTTGCCCGCTCCCACCTCGCGGATGGCGCGGATCAGGTCGCCACCTCGGATCTGCTTCAGCACGTACCCGGCCGCACCGGCCATGATGGAGGCGAACAGCGCCTCGTCATCGGCAAACGAGGTCAGCATCAGGACCTGCGTTGCCTCCAGCCGAGCGCGGATCTCCCGCGTCGCCTCGATCCCGCTGCCGTCGGCCAGGCGCACGTCCATCACCACCACGTCGGGTTTGGTCAGGAGGGCCTGGGCGATCGACTCGCGCACCGAGCCGGCCTCGGCCACCACGGTGATGTCGTCGTTGGCGTTGATCAGGGCTCTGACGCCGTCGCGCACCACCTCGTGGTCGTCCACGAGCATGACCCGGATACGCTGCATCGCCATGTCCCCCATTGTGGCGCCCGCAGCGCCCGTCGCCACGGCCGCTCGGCCCTAACCGTTGGGGCCTGGTGGCCCTCCCCCGGCAACCGGCAGGGTGACGCGGACCCTGGAGCCGGATGAGCGCGAGCTCGTAACGCGAAGGGTGCCACCCATCGCGCCCACGCGCTCCCGCATGTTGCGCAGGCCGTTGCCGGTGCGGACCCCGCCCACCTTGAAGCCGACCCCGTCATCCTGGATCGTGAGCTCGGCTCCGCTGCCTCGGTACATGAGGCGTACCGAGCAGTGCCTCGCCTGAGCGTGGCGAGCGACATTGGACAGGGCCTCGCGCGTCAACTGCACGATCTCGTGCGAGCGGGAGGAGAGGAGCGCGCTGAGCTCGGGGTCGACCTCGACGACGACAGCGACGTGGGACCAGGCTGCGACCTCCTCGCCCAGCACCCGGAGGGCCTGATCCAGCTGGCGGTCGGCCAGGATGCCCGGGCGGAGTCCGAAGATGTAGTTGCGCAGGTCGCGGATGACGCGATCGAGCTCGGCCGCCGCCCCCTCGATCCGGGACGCCGACTCCACCGACTCCGCCAGCGCGGCCGTGCTCTGGAGCCCCATGCCCACGCCGAACAGGGACTGGATGATGCCATCGTGCAGTTCCATGGCGATTCGTTCCCGATCGTCCATAAGCTCGAGCCGCCGCAGGTCGGCCTGGGCGCGTGCGTACTCGATCGCCACCGAGGCCTGATCGGCGAACGTCTGCACGAAGCGCACCGTGCGCTCGTCGAACTGGCGTCCCCCCTTGAGGTTGGCGACCATCAGGGTGCCGGTTGCGCTGCCGCGCACGTGCAGGGGTACCACCACCGCCGGCCCGTGCCGGCCCAGCCGAACGATGGGCTGGTGGGCGCGCTGCTCGGCGCTCAAATCCTCCAGGACCAGGGGCGCTCCGGTGCGCATCACCCGCCCCGAGATGGAATTGTCCGCGGGCATGCTCCGCCCCAGCATCCGCTCCGCGAGCGCCCCCACGGCTGCCACTACGGTGAGCTGGTTGGGCTTGCGCGACATCGTCACCACGGTGGCCACGTCGGCCGAGGCCAGCGCGCGCGCGTGTTCGGCGATTCCCTCGAGTTGTGATTCGGCGGCGGCGCCGCCCAGGATGCCGTTGGTGATGTCGCGCAGGGCGTCGAGCCAGCGCCCGCGCAGGCTCGCCTCCTCATAGAGCGAGGCGTTGGCGATCGCCACTCCGGCCTGAGCGGCGAGGACGGTGAGCGAGGCCTGATCCTCGGGGCTGAACTCGACCGCGCCGCGTTTGCCGGTCAGGTAGATGTTGCCGTAGACCTTGCCCATGGCTCGGATGGGAGCGCCGAGGAACGATTCCATCGGGGGGTGGTTGGGAGGGAAGCCCACCGCCGCGGGGTGATCCTGGATGTTCGCGATGCGCAGGGCGTGGGGCTCGCGTATCAACAGTCCCAGCACCCCGCGTCCCTGGGGCGGCTCTCCGATCGCCCGGCGCTGCCTGGCCGATATGCCTGAAGTCACGAATTGCTTCAGGCTCCCGTCTTCTGCGAGCACGCCCAGCGCTCCGTATCTGGCCTCGGTGATCTTGACCGAGAGGTCGACGATGCGCTGCAGCACGACCGCCAGCGAGAGCTCGGCGGTGAGCACCAGTCCCGCCTCCAGGAGCACATCCTTGCGGTCGCCGCGCCGGCTCATGCTGGCGAATTTACGCCTCGGAGCGGGCGTAATGCCGACGATCTGCACCAAGGACCAGACCGGGCTGCCCGCGCGGCCAAGCCGCGGTCAGGCGAGCGGGCCGGCCCCGAACGCCGGGCGACAGCTCAGACCGGAGTGATCAGGACCGGATTCCGGCTTGACGCAGTCTCCCGAAAGGGACAGGCGGGGTCCTCGCCCAGTGCATCCCCGCCCTCGTTGAAGGCCCGGGCGCGCGAACCCCCGCAGCGCTCCTTCCAGGCGCAGGTGCCGCAGGCTCCGCTGAATGCGCCCTCGCGAATCGATTTCAGCACCGGGTGCTGGCGGTAGATCGTGGCCAGCTTTTGGCTCCGCACGTTGCCCAGGGACAGGGGCAGGAATCCGGACGCCAGAACCTCGCCGTCGTGGGCTACGAAGATCAGACCCTGCCCATCCCGGGTCACGATCGAGGGCTGCGCCGGCGAGTGTGTGGGCCGGCCCATGCGCTCGACCAGGCGCCGGCTCAGGCGGTGATAGAGCGGTCCCAGGGGCAGGGTCTCAGGCGGGATGCCGGCCCGCGCCTGCAGGCGTCGCTCAACTGTGATGCGACGGAAGAACGGAGCCTCCACCGTGCGCACCGTCACCCCGTAGGCGGCGGCCTCGTGCAGGAAGTGGCACACGTCCTGGTTGGCGGTGGGGTCCAGGGCTTCGACCGCGACGCCGCGGCCCACGTTGACCAAAAAGAACACCTCCCAGATGTGCGCTCCGCTCTCCCGAACGAGCGCGAACACGTCGGCGAGCTCGGAGGCGTTGGCGCGCATGACGGTGGTGTTGACCTGGACTCGGAACCCCGCTGTGACCAGGGAGCGCACCGCGCTCAGGGTCTGCGTGAAATGGCCTTCGACGCCGCGGATGCCGTCGTGCGTGATCTCCAGAGCGCCGTCCAGACTGATCGAGACCGCGCGAACACCCGCCTGCCGCATCTGCGCCATCGCTCGACCGTCCAGGCGGGGGGTCACCGAGGGCGACATGGCCACCGTGATGCCCAGGGTGCGGGCGTACCGGACCACCTCGAAGACGTCCTTACGCATCAGGCAGTCGCCCCCGGTCAGGATCAGGATCGGCGCCGGGCGCCCGAATTCCGCCACCTGGCGGATCAGGTCCATGCCCTCCTCGGCCGTCATCTCGCCCGGCGCCGGCTCCTGCAAGGCGGATGCGCGGCAGTGGCGGCAGGCGAGCATGCACGCCCGCGTGGTCTCCCAGAAAACCAGCAGTGGACGCTGAGACAGATCGAGGGCAATCCCACCGTCACCGCCGCCTGGATGGCCGTGGCTGCGCTGGTGCGCAGACGCCTGGGAGCCGAGCAAGCGACTCATCGGGGCGCCACCGAAGCCAGATAGCGATCGATGGCGTCCGCCGCCCGATGGGCGGAGGCGATCGCGGTAACCACCAGGTCGGGCCCATTTGTGCAGTCGCCGGCGGCGAAGACCGCGGGCCGCCGGGTGCCCCCGTCGGGGCCTACAAGCAAGGTCCCAGAGGGCGCCGCCTCCACCCCGGCCGCCAGCGCGAGCTCCGGCGCCACCCGGTATCCGACGGCGACGACGACGGTGTCGGCCCGCAGGTCGGTCTGGCTGTCGGGCACTGAGATCACCGGGCGCTGCCCGAAGGCGTCCGGCTCTCCCGTCCTCGTGACCTGGTAGGTGAGGATCAGCCCGCGGCCCGCGGGGTCCGCGGAGATCTGGCTCGGGGAGGCGTGGCACAGGAACCGCACGCCCTCTTCTCCGGCCCGGATGCGCTCCTCCGCCCGCCCCCCCATCTCCGACTCGGACCGCCGATAGAGGCAGACGACCTCGCGGGCGCCGGCGCGTACGGCGCTTCGGGCGCAGTCCATGGCGGTGTCACCGCCACCGAGCACGATCACGGTGTCGCCGACTCCGATCGGCTCCCGCATCGCGCGCGGCAGGTGCTGTCGCGGCGCGTTCAGGCGGACCAGGAACTCGGTGGCGGTGTAGACGCCGGGAAGATCAAGGCCTCGGATCCGGAGCTGGTTGTCGGCCCCGGCTCCGTGGGCTAAAAGCACGGCGTCGAAGTCCCCGCCTCCCTCAGCGATCGCGGTCGCCGCTGGAGCACCTTTGGGGCCGCACTCGAATTTCACGCCGTCGTCGGCGAGGCGCCCGACCAGGCGGCGAACGACGTCCTTGTCGAGCTTGAAGCTGGGTATCCCGTAGAACAGCAGGCCCCCGGGGTGCGGCCAGAGGTCGAAGACGGTGACCTCATGACCTGCGCCGCGCAGTCTGGCGGCAGCCGCCAGACCCGCCGGTCCCGCCCCCAGCACCGCCACCTGACGCCCACTGGCGCTGGGACTCAACGAGGAGACGGGCGCTGGTTGGGGAGCGAAATCACCGAGGAAGCTTTCGAGCTTGCCGATGGCCACCGGTCGCGAGCGCCTACCGACCACGCAGGCGCCCTCGCACAGGCGTTCCTGGGGGCACAACCTTCCGCACACCTCGGGCATGGGTGAGGTGAGTCTGAAGACGGCCAGGGCGCGCTGCGGCTCACCGACCTCGAGCGCCTGCAGTGCGGCAGGAATGTTGTTGTGGAGCGGACAGGCCTTGACGCAAGGGGCGGCGGGACACTGCAGGCACCGGGTGGCCTCGATTTGAGCCGCCCCGAGTTCGAACCCGAGGCAGACCTCCTCCCAGTTGCGCACCCGTTCCGACGGTTCTTGCTCGGGTATGGGTTGGGGCGGGATGGCGAGCCTTTGTTTTCGATCTGGCGGGGAAACGCTCTCCACGTCAGCGCGGCTCCCAGGCGGGCTGCGCGATCCGGGCGGCCGCGGAGAGCGTCGGGGCCACTGGCGGGGCCGGAAAGCGTGCCGGGGAGACCGCCTCTGGCACGGGCTCGGATTCGAGGATTGAGCGCGCGATCACCTCTGCGCTCCACCCGGCGAGCAGGATGCCGTTTCGGTGGTGGCCCAAAGAGACGAAGAGCCGGTCCCTACCGGGCACCGGGCCGATCGCGGGCAGCAGATCGGCGAGCTGGGGGCGCAGGCCAGACCAGGCGCCGGCGAAGGCGGCGTTGGTGAGGGCGGGCATGGTACTGAATGCAAATTTCAATAGGCCGTCGACGGACCCCGCCCGCACCGTTAGGTCCTGGCGCATCGGATCCTGGGTGGCGCCGACCAACAGGCTGCCGTCAGCACGCGGAGTGAGATATCCCCCGGGGCCGAACACGATCTGCTGGCTCACCCGTCCGGGGGGTCGCAGCCGGATGATCTCGCCCTTGACCGCGATCAGTGGGAGCCCGACGCCGACGGCGCGGAGTAGCGCCACCTCGGATCCGACCGTGAGCAGGACCGCGTCCCCGGTGACCTCGGCGCCCGTCCTCAACCTGACCCTGGCGTCCCGAGCCCTCACGTCGACGGCAACCACCTCTGTTCCCTCCACGAACCGCGCCCCGGCCGCCTCCGCGGCGCGGCGCAGGGCCAGGGTGTAGCGGGCGGCGTCAACGCTCAACTCGCCCGGGTAGTGGACGGCGGCGGTGAACCTGGGGCTGAGGCCAGATACGAGCCCACCAAGCTGCCCGCGATCCAGATAGAGGGCGGTTGGGTCCAGCGTCCGCTGCCAGCTCAGACGATCGGCAAGCTCTGCCGCCTGGGCGTCCCCGGCGGCGAGGACGACAGAGCCGTGGGCAAATACGTCGGCCGACATCCCGGCCGCCTCTTGGACCTCGGCCAGCCAGGATCCAAAGCCGGCCAGCGCCGAGCTGCCGAATTCGGCGAAGGCGTCCTGACTGCGACTCTCGGCCAGCGGGGCGAGCATGCCGGCCGCCGCCCCCGAGGCGCCGGAGCCGACCGAGGAGCGCTCGAGCAGCGTGATCTCGCTCCCGCGTCGGGCCAGGGCGTAGGCCGCACCGCAACCGACCACCCCGCCTCCGATCACCAGGACGTGCAAGTCTGTCTCCGGCTACGCGGGACTGGGCTCGCAATCACAGGGGTGACCGCTGCCCGGATTGGCTCTGGAACCGACCATCGATCCGGCCGCTATCCCACCCGCGATGGCTTCCGGTAGGCGCAGCTAGTTGGGCCGCGGGTCGGCTGGGGGCCTCGGACATGTGCCCAACAGCATCGGGGGCTGGGGCGGGCCAGAATAGGGCCGGTAGTCCCGGATTGAGCGGGACCTTGGCCGGGAAGTGGGCGCTGCGGGTCGGCCGGCTTCAGCCTTCGACGGTCGCCAGGGCGCCGCCTTGGAGGGCCTGCCGGCTCACCTCCTCCACGACCCTGCGCACGGCGTTGACCGCGGGGCCGACCCGTCCCGGATCGAAGGCGTACGCGATCTTGGTCACCGGCGTCGGGGGTTCGAATTCGAGCAGCGCCAGCTGGCCCGCGGCCGCCTCGGGAATGGCGGCCGCGGGCGGGATGATCGACACGCCGATGCCGGCGATGACGAAGGCCTTGAGCTCGGCCACGGTCTCTATCTCTCGCGCGACCTGGGGCACGATGCCGGCGATCCGACAGGCCTCGTCGAGCCAGTACCGGCCCGGATTGGTGCTGGTCCAGGTGACCCAGGACTCACCGGCCAGGTCGGCCAGACGAGCGCTGGAGCGGGCGGCGAGGGGGTGATGAAGCGCGACCACCAATCCCAGGGGAGCCACGCCGAGTTCGACCACCGCCAATCCGCCCAGATCGAACGGAAGCATGACCAGGGCCAGATCCAACCGGCCCTCGCGCAGACGCTCACCCAGCGTCGCGGCGTCGTCTTCGACCACCTGGATCTGGATTCCGGGATAGCGCTCCTGGCACTCGCGCAGGAGGCGCGCCAGTAATAGAGGTGTCGCCGTGGGCAGAATGCCGAGCGCCACGCGCCCCTTGGCCAGCCCCCGGTGTGCCTCGCCCTCCTCCCGGGTTCGCTCGACCGCCATCAGGACCTGGCGCGCGTGGGGAAGCAGGTCCGACCCCGCCGTGGTCAGCCTGGCTCCGGATTGTCGACGCTCGATCAAGTCCACGCCGAGCTCGCTCTCCAGGCGCCGCACGGCGTGGGAGACAGCTGATTGCACCAGGTGCAGGCGTTCGGCGGCGCGGGTGAAGCTACCCGTCTCGACCACCGCCACGAAGGCCGTGAGATCTCTCAACTCCATTAACCCAAATCATAAGACGATGAATTATCATCGCCCAACTTCATTGGGCCCGGGACTAGGATGGCGGCGATCGACCGCGTTGAATCCGAGCCGCGGTCCGCAGCCGGCGGGAAAAGAGGGTGCACATGGAAGCTGTCAACGTTCGCTCGCAGATCCGGGAGTGGATCGGAGAGTTCAACGCCCGGGTGGTCACCCCGCGGGCGCGGGAGCTGGATCGCAACGCCGACCCCGAGGAGTGCTTCTCCTGGGACATCGTGGAGGCGGGCGACGCCATCGGGCTGCGTACCCTCTGCCTGAGCGACGCCTACGGCGGCGCGGGCTTCGATCACGTCTCGACCGCGGTCGTGATCGAGGAGCTGGGCCGAGCCGACCTCGGCACCTCGGTCGTCTTCGCCCAGACCATAAAGATCTCCAAGGTGGTCGAATCGGTCGGCACCCAGAGCCAGAAGGACCGCATCCTACCCCGATACCGCGACGATCCCCGCGCCCTCTACGCGATCGGGATCACCGAGCCCGACAACGCCTCCAACTACATCATCCCGCACCCCGGCGCCGCCTTCCGGACGGTTGCCCGAAGGGCCGAGGGGGGGTGGGTGCTGAACGGCATGAAGCACTTCATCTCCAACGGCAATCGGGCGCGGTTCTATCTCCTCATGGCCCAGACCGAGGAGGGCAAGGATCTCTCCGAGGGCAGCACCTGCTTCATGATCGAGGCCGGAAGTCCCGGGTTCACCACCGGACGGGTCCACGACAAGCTGGGGGAGAGGCTGGCCAACAACGCCGAGCTCATCTTCCAGATCTGTTTCGTCCCCGACGCCGACGTTCTGGGACAGGTGGGAGAGGGCTTCGACATCCTGGCCAAGTTCTTCCCCGCCAGCAACGCCTGGGCGGGGGCCAGCATCCTGGGGGTGGCCGACGCCGCCTACGACCACTCGGTCGAGTGGACTCGAAAGCGGGTCCAGGGGGGACGGCCTCTCATCGAGCACGACACCATCGCCATCACCCTGGCCGAGATGAAGATGGAGCTCGACGTGGCGCGGAGCTACATCCACGCCAGCTGTGCCGCCGCCGACGGCGTGGGCGAGTGGGACCCGACCATGGGCGCCTTTCCCAAGATCGCCGCCTCCAAGGCGGCCTGGAAGGTGGTGACGCAGGCCCTCGAGCTGCACGGCGGCTATGGCTTCATGAAGGATCTGTACATGGAGAAGCTGCTCCGCGATGCGGCCGCGTTTCTCCACTCTGACGGCGTCAATCGCAGCCTCTACTTGAAGGCCGCCAGATACATCCGGGCCTGAGGATCGAAGGCATGAGGATCGAGGAGCTGGTGACCGGCTCCGGGCGCCAGCGCCGGTGGGCCCGGAGCGGGGGAGGCAGATGAGCGCGCCACACGTTGTGGTGCTGCTCAAGGACATCCTCGATCCCGAGCTGCCCGGGAGCCGCTTCCGCATCGATCCGGCGCGGATGGAACCTGCCCAGGGGGTGGGGTCGGCGATCCTGGGGCCATTTGAGCGTAGCGCGCTCGAACTGGCGCTCAAATTGAAGGACTCGGCCGGGGCTCGCATCACCGCCCTGTCGGTCGGTGACCCGAGCCTCCTGGACGGCCTGCGCAAGGCGCTCGCGGTGAGGGTCGATGCGGCCGTCCAGGTGGGGCTCCAGGGGGCCGCCAACCAGCCCCCGGAGGCCATCGCCGGGCTCTTGGTCACCGCCCTGGGCCGGCTCGAGGACGTCGATCTCGTGCTGGCGGGCAGGCAGGCCGGGGACTGGGACCACGGCCAGGTGCCGTACCTGATGGCCGAGGCCCTGGGTTGGCCCTGCGTGGGTCTGGTCCGCCGGGCGTGGTATGAGGGGGACCGACTCCAGGTGCTGCACGATCACGCCGGGGGGCAGCGCCTGGTCTTAGTGCCGTCGCCCGCCGTCCTCACCGTCACCAACGACGACGCCCTCCTCCTGCGCATGGCCCGGGTCAGCGATCTGATGGCGGCGCAGAGACGGCCGATAGAGCGCTTTGAAGCCGGCGAGCTGGGCTCCAGCGCCTCCCCGCCCGGTTTTACGATCGCCGATCTTTGGGTGCCGGCCCGCACCTCGGTATGCGAATTCATCCCCGGCGAGGGGCCCGACGAGCAGGCCGCCAACCTGGTCGGACGGCTCCAGGAGATGAGGCTGCTGTGAGTGGCACCGGCGTCGTGCTGGCCGTGGGTTGGGGGGACGGCGAGGGGGACCGTCCGGGGGCCGAGGCCCTGGGCGGGGCGCTGGCGGTGGCTGCCGAGCTCGGATTGACCGCCGTCTATGCGAGTCTGGGCGATCCTCCCGAGCCCGGGGCGGAGGCCGCATCGGCCAGCGGCGTGCGCGCCCTGGCGGTCCGCGGGGGAACGGGGGATGTGGAGTCGCTGACGGGTCAGATCGTCGCCCTGGTGGAGGAGTTCTCCGTGGCCCTGGTGCTGATCGCCGCCGACGACCGGGGGCGCCAGCTGGCGCCCCGGGTGGCCGCCCGCGCCGGTGGCGTTGCAATCAACAACGCCACCCGGCTTGAGGTCATCGAGGGCGCCCTCCACGTCACCCGTCCGGTGTTCGGGGGCAAGGCGATGTGCCGGCTGGTACCGCTGCGCGTCCCGGCGGTGGTGAGCCTTAGATCGAGGACGTTCGAGCCCCCGCCCCCGGCCCCCGGCGGCTCGGTCGAAGAGCGGTCGATGGCCGTGCAATCGCGGGTCAGGCTGATCGAGAACATTCCGCCGGTGCTGGAGGAAGGGCGCCTGGAGGACGCCCGGGTGGTGGTCTCGGGCGGACGCGGGATGGGGGCCGCCGACGCCTTTGCCGGGCTCTCAGAGCTGGCCGCCGCGCTCGGCGGCGTGCTCGGAGCATCCCTGGCCGCGGTCGATCAGGGCTGGGTCTCCCCCTCGCGCCAGGTCGGCCTGACCGGGAAGGTGGTGAGCCCCGAGCTCTACGTCGCCGTCGGCATCTCGGGTGCGAGCCAGCACCTGGCCGGCCTCGCCTCCGGGGTCGTGCTGGCCATCAACAACGACGCCAAGGCCCCCATCTTCGAGTCCGCGCAGCTGGGTCTGATCGGGGATGCCAAGGTGCTGGTGCCGGCCCTGCTCAAGGCCGTGCGGGCCGCTCGCGGCGGGTAGGGCGTGGGCGTTCTTTTAGCCGCCGTGCCCACCCGGCAGATCGAGTGGGGCGTCAATCCGGCGATGGTCGACTTCCTTTACGCGAGCATGACGGTCGCCCTGCTGGTCTTCGGCTACGGCGTCTGGCGCCGGGTTCGGATCTGGCGCCTGGGTCGACCGGCGGCGCGTTTTGACCGGCCCCTGGAGCGTGGGCTGGGCGTATTACGGCAGACCCTGGGTCACACCAAGCTGGTCCGAGATCGAGCGGCGGGCCTGGTCCACTGGCTCGTCTTTTTCGGCATCGCGGTTCTGTTCATGGCCACCGTGGTGGTGTTCATCCAGCACGACCTGGGCATCGGGATCATGCGCGGGGCGTTCTACCTCTACTTTGAAAGCCTGACCGTGGACGTGTTCGGCGTCTTCGCCCTCGTGGGTGTCGCCGCCTTCGTCGTCCGGCGTTACATCCTCCGGGTGGGCCGGCTGGGCCCCAGCGAGCCCGCCGACGCCCTGCTCGCAGCCGCCCTCCTCTTGATCCTCTGCACGGGGTACCTGCTCCAGGCGTCGCGCATCGCTGCCACCCACGACCCCTGGGGCATCTGGTCCCCGGCCGGCTACCTGGTCTCGCTGCTCTTGGGCCGCCTCTGGTCTTCATCCCAGCTCGAGCTGCTTCATGGCTGGGTCTGGACCTTTCACGTCGCGCTCTGGCACACCGTGCTGGCGCTGATACCGTTCACCCGCCTTTTCCACCTCGTGATGGCGCCGGTCAACCTCTTCTTCCGGCCCCTGGGCGCGCCCGGGGTGCCGGCCGCGATCGACTTTGAAGCCGAGGCGGCGATCGGACTCGCCTCGGCGCTGGACCTGAGCTGGAAGCAGCTCATGGACCTTGACGCCTGCGTCGCCTGCGGACGCTGCGAGGCGGTCTGCCCGGCTTTCGCCGAGGGCAAGCCGCTGTCGCCGCGGAGCGTCGTCCTGGACCTGCGCCAGCACGTCCGGGAGAATTCACGCGTCCTCCGCGCCGCCCGGCGAGCGGCGCCGGGCGAGCGCGAAGCCCTGACCCAGGGGCTTGCGCGGCTCGCCGGCGGCGTGATCAAAGAGGAGGCGATCTGGGCCTGCACCACCTGCCGAGCCTGCGAGGACGCCTGCCCGGTGGGCGTCGAGCACCTGAGCCTGATTCTTCCCCTGCGTCGCGATCTGGCCATGGAGCAGATGCGGGTGCCAGACG
>DATLSE010000025.1:0-12673 GCA_035534295.1 Nitrosotalea sp. | reverse complement strand
CTTGCACCATCCCAAGGTCAACGCTGTGGAGCCTGCCCCCCATCAGACCCATCGCCCCCAGCGCAACGGCTGCGGCCGCCCTCGCCGAGGACCTGACGGCGCTCCCGCTCCCGCTCCGGCTCCGGCGCCGGCGCCGGCTCGGCGAACGCCTGCAGTCTACCGACCTGCTGGAGCGCTCACTAGGCAAGGTCAGGCGGCGGACCGAACGTTACGGGTCGCTTCGCGGGCGAGACCCGCTGCTTGAGCCTGTGCTGGCCGGTCGTGGACCTGGTGATGGCAGCCAGCCGTGGCCTCGGCAAGCCAGGTATATGACCTCAGATCCTAATAATTAGGGCACGAGGCCCGTAGACGAGTGCGTCAACCCGGGGTAGCAGCCGGCAGGTTGATCATCGCAATCGTCTTCCATCCAGGACCCCTCAGCCCGGACCGGCCGCTCCGTGGACGCTAATTACTTTTACTTTTGACGACGTGGAGGCAGGCTCGAAGACGACCGCATAGCTGACCACCACGAGCTTCGAATTGGCCCGGGACCCGGCGAGCGCGAGGCTCGAGCGCTTGTAGTTGAGAGCTTGAGGTCGCGGGCCGTGGGTCTAACCACGACATCGCGGAGGGGGAACAGGTCTCGGATGTGATTCCCCACGGGAGCGGATCCTGGCGCCCAGCTCTTCGCCTAAACTTGGGCGAACGTTGGACCAACTCGACTACTACCAGTTCATGGGGCATAGCAGCGAGCTGCTCCGCTATCGCTATGAGCCGTACGCCGCTCAGTTCCCTCCCGCCGCCCGCGTGGTTGATATCGGCTGTGGCAGGGGGGAGTTCTTGGAACTGCTGCGCGAGCGGGGCGTGGACGGACTTGGCGTAGACGCGGACGAAAGCATGGTCGCGGAAGCCCAACGCAAGGGGCTCAAGGTCAGTCAGTCGGACGCGACCGCGTTCTTGACTGCCCACTCCGGGGCATTCGATGGCGTATTTGCCGCCCACGTGGTGGAGCATTTAGCCCCGGAGCAATTGCACCGATTCGTGATGGCAGCGGGGGGCGCACTCCGGCCGGGCGGACGTCTGATTCTGGTTACTCCCAACCCGGCCAACCTCCAGATGCAGCTCCGCGATTTCTGGGTCGATCTGCAGCACGTGCGCTTCTACACGCGGGAGATCATCACTTTCCTTGTCCACCTTGCCGGGTTGTCGCAAATCGAGTCGGCGGAGAATCCACGGTACCGCAGCGGGCTCGACTTTGGGCTTGAAACGTGGCCAGTCCTACCTCGAGAGCGTCCGCCGGCTAAGCCCATCGGCCGGACGAAGATGGCCCAGGTTATGTTGCCTTCGATCGAAGGCCGCCTGTCGGATCTGGAGCGCCGGGTCAACCAGATGACGGAGTGGATGGGGTCCCTGTACCCGCCAGCGGAGTACTACGTCACGGGGGTGAGATGACAGCGTCGCTTCGCGGGCGCGCGAGCATCGTGATCCCGGTGTTCAATCAGGTCTTCTTCACCATGCTCTGCCTCAGGAGCCTGGAGCCGGAGCAGGAGGACGCCGAGATCGTCGTCGTTGACAACGGCTCCTCGGATCAAACTCCGAAGGTGCTGGCCGACTGGGCGGCGGCCGGCGCGAATCGTCGCTACGTAACCATCGGAGAGAACCTCGGCTTTGCCCGAGGCTGCAACGCAGGGGCCCACGCGGCCGAGCGTGAATTCCTCGTCTTCCTCAACAATGACACCGTCGTCACGGAGGGCTGGCTGGAGCATCTTTTGGAGCCCTTCATTGAGGACGAGAAGGTGATGATCACCGGATCCCGCCTGCTTTACCCGTCGGGCCACATACAGCACGCCGGGGTTGCCTTCGACGCTGACGGACCCCATCACGTGTTTGTCGGCATGCCGGGAGATTCCCCCGTGGCGACGGCCAGACGCGACTTCCAGGTCGTCACCGGGGCATCGCTTGCCATTCGCGCCGACGAGTTCCGACGCCAAGGCGGCTTCGACGATGCATTCAAGAACTCGTTCGAGGATGTCGACCTCTGCCTCCGGGTCCGACGGGATGGAGGCCGAGTGGTGTATGCCCCTGACTCCGTCGCGTATCACTTCGAGAGCATGTCCGACGGCCGCCTGGGCCCCAGTGACATGCGCAACTACAACCTCTTCATGAGCCGGTGGGCCAAGACCTTTGTGACAGATCTCACGGAACTCGAGCGGGAGGCCGTCGAAGCGGGCGTTGATCTCGCCAAGGACCGGGTGCCATCGAGGCGGGAAGTGATCGACGCCGCGGCGCGCACCAAGGATTTGGAGGCTCGCGTCAGGGGCTTGGAGGCTCACGCGAGTGGATTGGAGGCCGAAATCACGGGGCTCAAGGCTCTTCTGTCGCGACGCAGCGTGCGCCTCACCCTGTGGGCCCGGGACCATCTTCGGCTCAGACCCTAGGGTGAACAGCTCTCGAGATTAGGCGACATCGGGGGCCTTCCCGGGACGCAAAGGGGGCTCATCCAGGAGATGCCGTACGTCCACGCGGAGGGAACCTCCATGGTTAAGGCTGACCGTCTTTTCACGACGCGCATAGCCCTGTTTGCCCGGGTCCGCCCGGACGCTGTGACCGAGGCCTGCCGGCAGCTCCAGGTTTGCCGCGGCAGCGCTATACATCCATCTAGCCTGTCCTCTCCCCGAGTAGATCCGACACCTGGAGGTCTTTCCAGGAAGTAGGCGGCGACGCCATTCTGTGGGTTATCCAACGACCTTCAGAGGAGGCGCCGCCGTGACCAATGATGACGTTCTGTACCGCAGCCGTCTGCGTCTATTCGCCCTGGTGAGGGAGATGGGGAGTGTCCGAGCCGCCTGTCGGCTGATGGGCGTCCATCACTCGACCTACTACCGCTGGCATCGGCAGCTGGTGAGGTACGGAACCGAGATCCTGCGGCCTCGGGAGCGTCGACAGCCGCGGATGCCGAACGCGATCTCGCCCATGTTCGAGCAGCGGATCTTGGCCCTGGCGCTTGCCTACCCGGGCTGGGGCCCTGACCGGCTTAGCCTGGAGCTGGGGCGTCCCAAGTGGGGCGGTCTCAAGGTCTCGGCCAACGGGGTGTGGCGTGTGCTGAAGCGCCATGGGCTCAGCACCCGGGCCAAGCGCCTGGGTCTCGTCGCCGGCTATGCGGCGCCCCCCGAACCTGAGCCGCGGCCACCGCTTCCAGAGCTGCACATCAAGGCTGACCGCCCTGGTCACCGAGTTCAGATGGACTGTTTCTACATCGGTCGCCTGAGCGGCACCCAGGGCGTGGTCTGGCAGTACGGCCATCGACGCGGCCTCCTCCTTCACCTGGGCGGAACTCACCTGACCCCCAAGAACCCTTCCGCCAAATGGACCTCGGAGCTGGCTCGCAAGGTCGCCGAGGACCTCTCTAACCGAGGCTGGAAGCTGGAGGCGGTCACCACCGACAACGCCTCCGAGTTCCGGAGCAAAGAGTTCAACTCAGTCCTCGCTGAGCTCGACGCCAAACACATCTACATCCGGCCCGGCCGGCCCACCTCGAACGGGTGCGTAGAGCGCGTCCAGCAGACCCTTCTCCACGAGTGTTGGAAGCCAGCATTCGCTCGCTACCTGACCCCCAAGTACACCGGCCTCAGGCGCGACCTCGAGCGCGAACTCGTCGTCTACAACACCGACCGCGCCCACCAAGGCCGGCGGACCAAGGAGCTTACTCCCGAGCAGACACTGATGACCCGTACGCTGTGGTCCTAATCCCCCGAAAGCGTCGCTACCACTCGGGGAGAGGACATCCTAGCCGGGCCGCCACTACCGCCCGCGTCACCTCGTTAAGAGTTCCGGCGGCGCCAGCTATGGCCGTGATTCCGGCCGGTGCCACCGGAGCTTTCAACGGCACCACCACACCGGGGTAGCCCAGTCATGGTCGCATCCACCGACGCCGTGCCGTCCACACCTCAGAGCGCGTCCTGTTCCATCCCCCTGAAGCGGAGAAGCCTGGGCGCGACGAACAGTCCCAGCGTCACCAGGAGACCAAGCAGGCTGAGGGCCGCCCCCATCGGGAGCCAATCCGAGCTGTAACTGAAAACGACCTCGCGAGCACCAGGTGGGATGCTCACCTCCTGAGCGAACCCATCGTACTTAGTGATCGCTACCGCGCGACCATCGGCCGTGGCGGTCCAACCGGGGTAGTAAGCGTCTGACAGCACGAGGTGGCCGGTCGCCCCTGTTGGCAATGCAATGCGCACCTGCTCTCCCGAGTCCGAGACCACGGTCGCCGCCGTCCTGCCACCGGCCACGCCCTCCACCCACGCTCTCGAGGGGGGACCCGAGGGGGGCGTCCTCGGTACCCAGGCAGTCATCCCATCCGCCGTCGCGCCGGGCACCAGGCAGGCGGCGCAACCCGGCGGGTTCGGGTTGGAACCCGCGTTGGTGACGACCACAGCTACGCCCGCCGAGAAGAGCCAGCTGGGATCCCAGATCTTGTTAGTGAGATCGGCGGTGTCGTAGTCCACCAGGTTCGGACTGCCTGCGGGCAGCACCGCTGCCCGGAAATCGATGTAGCTCTGAAGCGGGAGCAGGCCTCCATCGTACCCATCAGCGGAAAGGGTGCCCTCGCTTCCAATGTTGGGACGACCGTCTGCGATCAGCGCGAGGTATCCAACGTACCGAGCTGAGTCAGCCGCGGACAGACCGTAGCTTTGTAGGTAGCCGGGAAGGGTCACGGTGGTCGCCGCCGCGCTCGCGAGCGAGAGGTAGCGGGCATTGCCGCCCACCGGCGCCAGACTCGCGGCAGCGCCCCTCTGCTCGAAAAGGACAGCGGGCAGGGGATGGCGCATATTGGTCGCGGATCCGGTAATGAACAGCTCGAGAAGGACCAAAGCTGGCAACCCGTAAGCCAACGATCGCCAAGCCCAGTGCCGCCTGCCCAGCACGACCACTAGCAACAGCACCAGAAGCGTCGCCACCACAAACTCCCCGATTCCCCGAAGGTCGGCGTCGGGCAACGGGCTAAGCAGCTTCCAGAATCCGTGGCTGGGATACCCCTCCGCCTTAAATGCAAGCAACACGGCATACGCGGCGCCCGCCACGCCGGCGGTGACGGCCAGCCCTTCCCTTGCCCGCTGCCGCCAGCGCCGACGCCGGCAGGCGCTCGCAAGCTTGGACGAAGCCAGGGTCCCATGGCCCGCTAGGAGAGCCAGCGCCACGATAGTGAAAATGAGGAGCCGAGCTGGAGCGCGGAACAGGTCGAACCCGGGAACCACCTTGAAGAGCACGTTGTACAGGTGACCATTCGGACCGGTCGCCGCCCAGACCCCGAGCAGGGCCATGGCGGCGAGCACGACAATTCGAGGTCGACGCCAGCGGATTGCCACGGCAAACGCGGCGAGCACTAGTGCGGCAACACCCACGTAGGCGGCGTACTCGCTCCCCACCTGGTTCAGATAGTCGGGCAGCAGATACCCGACTAGACCCCTAAGCGGAAGGCTGACGACCCCGGCCTGCGCGACATTAAGACCGCTGCTCCGGATGCCCTGCCGGGCCAGTTCCAGGGTGGGAAGTAGCTGGGCGCCCGCGATTGCCACGCCCAACACTCCAGCGGCCGCACCCGCTCCTAGTCCGCGCCACACACCCCGCCACTCGTGGCGCCGGAGGCGGGGCAAGAGGCGTCCCCCGGCGACCACGGCGGCGAAGATGAAGCTGTAATACGCGTCCTGCGTGTGACCGGCGAGGATTACGAGAGCCCCAAGTAAACCGGTGGCCGCGACCAGGTGGGCGCTGGGACGCACGATGAGGCGGTCCATTGCCAGCATCAGCCAGGGGGTCCACGCGAGCGTGCTGTCCTGATTCAGGTGCTCGAGATGGGCCGTCATTTGGCCGCCGAGCATGTACACCGCCGCCGCCACCAGCGAACCGGCGGCACGCAGGCGCTCGGCACGCCAGGCATACATGAACATGCCAGCCCCTGCGATCGACAGGTGAAGGGCCAACTCCCAGGCGATTGCGGAGGACGTCGGAAGGACGGCGAAGAGCAGGCTGGGAGGGTAGAGGGCCGCATTCTGAATGTTGGCCAGGAACGGGACCCCAAAGAACGTGTTGGGATCCCAGAGGGGAATCCAGCGACCCTGCTGCCATGCCTGGGCAAGGTAATGGCGGCTCGGCTCAAAGTAAGTGAGGATGTCAAATCCCACGGGCGCCCAGCCCGGCGTGAGCATGCGGTGGTAGACCAACGGAGCGAGGGCGGCGATCCCGACGGCTCCCGCTGCCGGCACGATGCGAGTTCGGCCCCGCCTAAAGAAACCTATTGGGAAAGCCTTCGCCGGCCGGTCCCTGGTCCCACGACCCAGTCCACCCAGAGCACCGGGCTAGCTTAATATCCCGGGCAATGAAGGGGAGTGAGGAGCCAGACGGCGAGGTGATCTCATCGGTCCCAACCGACAGCGGCGTCTATTACACCTCGCACTATTGGAACGACCTACCGCGGGTGGTCGCCTACATCTCAGAGAACTGCACCGGGGATCCGACCAAATCGTGGCAGTCGGACTTCCTCGAGCGATTCTGCCCGGACGGTCCGTTCGCACACGGCCTCTTTGCCAACTGCGGCAACGGTTGGGCGGAGCGGGACTTCATCGATCGAGGGATAGTTCGAAAGGCCACCGCCTTCGACTACGCGCACGATCTCTTGGACCAAGCCGAACGAGAGCGCGGAGACCGCGATATCACCTATTTCCAAGCCGACGCGAACCGGGTCGACTTGGGCACCGACCTGTACGACCTTGTGGTTAACGTCGGCGCCCTGCACCACGTGCAGTACATCAACCGAATGGCGGCTCAGCTCTGCCGGGCGATGGTAGAGGGAGGCACGCTCGTCAGTTACGACTACGTCGGCCCCGGGCGAAACCAGTACTCTCGAGCTCACTGGCGGCAGGTGCGGGCGGCCAACCGAGCGCTCCCGGCTCCCCTACGCAAGGACCGTCTTCGCCAGCCTCACCTCCCCACCATGCTCGTCTCGGATCCAACTGAAGCGATCCACGCCGACCTTGTGCTCGATAGCCTGTCCCGATTCTTCACCATGACCGAGGTGCATCAAGCTGGCGGCGGCATCGCCTACGAGCTATTGACCCACAATCCCAAATTCTTCGGCGAGGTTCCAGACGGCGAGGTCGCGGCGGAGCTTGACGTCATCTTGGCCCAGGATCGAAGGCTGGGAGCTGCGGGGAAAGTCCCGTCGCTGTTCGCCTACTACATCGCGCGTCCGAACAAGGCGGCCCTCGGTGACGCCTCGCTCGACGTCTTCCAGGCGGCGGAGGATGCACGTGAGCGCTGGGCCGCCCGACACCGGGGCACCTACACCTTCGCGCAGTATTTTCAGGTCCAGGCAAATCGGGCCTTCTTTGCGGGTCTCCGCTGGCTTCCTCCACGGCTGCATCGATGGGGACTGCGGCTGGGCGAGAGGCTGTCTGAGCGGTTCGGACTCTGATCCGCGCCCTGGGCCTAGGCTTTCCTCACCCTGAGAGGTAACGACGCCTACTGGGTATTAGATTCACAGGGCACGGCCCATGAGGGCCTCCTCGGCGTGAGGCGTCGAGTGCGGCTGCGTGGTGGGCGCGCTCGGTGTTGTAGACGAACCGCACCCACCCCAAGTCCCTATTCAAGCCGGTGTACGGGGCGACGTTGAGGTCACGGACGACATGAGGTACGCCTCAACGACGGCGCGCAATCCGGCGAAGTGGATCAGGCCTTCCGGACTTTCCGCCGCCCCAGACTCGCCCTGACCGATTTCGAGCACCAGCAACGTACCCAGATGCATGACGCCAGGCACAACCAGTCAGCCGCCGAAGATGGCCGCCCAAGCTGCTGGCACTTCCGAGAGAGCCGTCTCGGCTCTTACAGCGGTCCCGGGACTCGACCCCCGGCCGCCCCCTGGACCTGTCTTCGATCGCCAAAGCCGCGCACACGTTCGGCGTAGCTCGGATCAAAGCTGATGAACTGGTGGAGGTCGGATTCGATCATTCCTCCTCCCAGCTCTGCCATCGGTGCTTGAGTCGGACCAACCCGTGGCTACCATCGTGGGAGCGGACCCGAAACTGGTAGCGCTGGTCGTGGAAGTCGACCGGCAGCATCCCGCTCATGGAGTACACGCCCACCGAGACCCGGTAGGCGCCGTTGAGCAGGGACAGCTCGGGCAGCACGAAGCGGATCGTCGCCCGCTCGGGCATCGCGTCCAGAGATATGTGGTCGAGCCGGGTGTTGGTGGCGTAGACCGAGACGCCGTCGGAGCGATGCAGCGCCACCCCCAAGATGGGATCGGGGACGGTACGCCGGCGCAGTAGGGGGATCTCGACCAGGAGGTCCTCACCGGACTCGAAGCTCTCGGATGGGCCCCCGGACCCGATCAGGCGGACCTCTCCGATCTCGATCGAAGCCCCCGAGGTGGCGTCGTGGGACTGGCGGTCGAGGGATTCATGGACCTGGGTCAGATAGGAACCGATGACCGAGTCGGCAGATCCCATCTCGCGCACTCGACCGCCTTCTATCCAGGCCGCCTCGCCGCAAACCTCGCGCACCGAGTCCATGGAATGGGAGACGAAGACGATGGTTCCACCTCGCGCCTTGAAGCGCCGGATGTGATCGAAGCACTTGGTCTGAAATGCCTCATCACCCACCGCCAGGATCTCGTCCAAGAGGAGGATATCGGGCTCGGTGTGGATGGCGACGGCAAAACCCAGGCGCAGCTGCATGCCCGACGAATAGGTGCGCAGGGGCTGATCTATGACCTCGGCCAGCCCGGCGAACTCAACAATGGGGTCCATCTGGCGTTTGATCTGGGCATCGCTCATGCCGAGCAGCGAGGCGTTGAGGAGAACGTTCTCGCGCCCGGTCGAATCGGGATGGAAGCCAGCGCCGAGCTCGATCAGCGCCCCCACCCGGCCCGCGCTCTCGACCCGACCCGAATCGGGCAGCAGTATCCGCGCGATGAGCTTGAGCGCCGTCGATTTGCCCGCCCCGTTGGGCCCGATGAGGCCGAACGAGCTGCCCCGCTCGATCTCGAAAGAGACGTCGCGCAGCGCCCAGCGATCCTCCCAGACGCCGATCCGGCGCTCCAAAACGATGTCCTTGAGCGAGCGGTTGCGATGGGTGTACACCCGGTAGCGCTTGTCAACGGCGCGAAAACCGAGCGCGGCTGTCACCTTTACAGTTCCTCCGGCAAGCGCGGACGTAGACGCAGGAAGACCAGGTAGCCGCCGACCAGGCTGACCGCGGCCGCGAGCAGCGTGAGCGCGAACAGCCGCGGGTCGGGCCAGGTCCCAAAGTAGAGGATGGAGTGGTAGCACTCGATGATCCAGGTCATCGGGTTGAGGCGCAGATAGCGCGCGTAGCGCCCGGCGCGGGAGAGCGGATAGAGCACCGGGGTGACGTAGAAGAGCCCGGTCAGGAAAATGCCCACCAGGTGCTCGATGTCGCGCAGGTACACAGTCAGGGCGGAGAGAAGAACCGCGAGCCCGACACTGAAGCCGAGTTGGGCCACCATCACGATCGGAAGTAGCACCAGCGAGGGGCCGACGGGGCGGCCGGCCACGATCACGGCCAGGGCCAGCAGGGCCATGCTGATGCAGAAGTTGACAAAGTTGGCCAGGGCGCCCGCGATGGGCAGCGCCTCCAGCGGAAAGTAGATCTTGGTCACCAGGTTCGGGTTCTGGACCAGGGTGGTGACCGAGGTGCCGAGCGCGTTGGCGAAAAAGAGCCAGGCGATGAGGCCGGTCAGGAGGTAGGCCCAGTACTCGGGCAGGGTGAAAATCTTCAGGAAGACGCCGAAGATGAGCACATAGACGGCCATCATCAAGAGCGGATTGAGCAGCGACCAGACCGCGCCCAGGGCCGATCTGCGGTACTTGAGGCGAAGCTCGCGCGCGGTCAGGCTCTGGATCAGGCCGCGGTAGGCGACGAGCTCCAGCAGGCGTTCTCCGGGACCCACCTCCTAGGCGTCCCCGAGGGGCGCCAGAGGTCGGTAGTTGCGGCGGTAATAGTCCCAGTACTCGCCTGACTTGAGCGGTCGCCACCAGTCCTCGTGCTCCTGGTACCAGGCCACGGTCTGGCGCAATCCCTGCTCGAGCTCGATGCGTGGCGACCAGCCCAGCGCCTGCAGCTTGTCGGTGGCGACCGCGTAGCGGTAGTCGTGGCCAGGTCGGTCGGCTACGTACTCGATCAGGTCGGGAGATCGTCCCAAGATCGCCAGCACGGCCTGAGCGATCTGGTTGCCGCTGGTCTCGACCCCTGTCCCGACGTTGTAAACCTCCCCCAGCGGGGCCTCGTGCAGGACCAGGTCGATGGCCCGGCAGTGGTCCTCGACGTGGATGTAGTCGCGCACCGCGGTGCCGTCGTTGTACAGCGGCAGGCGGAGCTCGTCGATGGCGTTGGTCACGTGCAGCGGGATCAGCTTCTCCGGAAACTGGTAGGGACCGTAGTTGTTGGAGCCGCGGGTGACCAGCAGGGGCAGCGAATGGCTGACCTGGTAGGAGCGCGCGATGAGCTCGCCCCCGGCCTTGCTGGCTGAGTAAGGGCTGCGGGGACGGAGCATGTCCTCCTCGCTCGAGCGCCCCTGGGCGACGTCGCCGTAGACCTCATCGGTGCTGACGAGCAGGAATACCTGGTGCCGGTGGGCTCGCGCCGCCTCGCACAGCACCGTGGTCCCGAACACGTCGGTGGTGACAAACGCGAGCGGATCCAGCAACGAGCGATCGACGTGGGTCTCGGCCGCGAAGTTGACCATGGCATCGACCTCAGCCGCCAGCTCCATGACCAACTCCCGGTCGGCGATGTCGCCGCGCACGAAGCGGTAGCCGGGACCGCCCTCGAATTCGGCCAGGTTGGCCGGATTGCCCGCGTACGTCAGCTTGTCCAGAACCCAGATCTCGGTCTCCGGCCGCTCGCGGCGGAGCAGACGCACGAAGTTGGAGCCGATGAATCCGGCCGCTCCGGCTACGAGCAGGCGCCGGAAGCGGCGGGTCACGTCAGCTGATCTCCGGAAACGCGGTCCAGTCGTAGCCGACCTCAGGGTCGTCGTGCGCCAGGCGCCCCTCATCGTCGGGGTTGTAGACATTGGACGTCACGTAGAGCAGATGGGTCAGCGTCAGGGCCCGGCACCCGTGAGCCACCCCGGGCGGGATCTTGAGGCAGACCGCCTCGTACGCATCGCCCATCAGCAGCTCCTGGGTCTGGCCCCGGGTCGACGAGGTCGGCCGCAGGTCATGAAGCGCCACCTTGAGCGATCCGATGCAATACCACCAATCGGTCTGGTGCTGATGCAGGTGCCAGGCCTTGGCCGAGCCGGGGTGCATAAGGGAGTGGCTCCACTGTCCGAAATGACCAAAGAAATCGTCGCTCTCGCGGATCACCTCGCGGAAGAATCCGCGCTCATCGGTATGGGTCACCAGCTTTTTGATCTCGACCCCTTCCAGCATCCTCTCCCTCAATCCCGATTCACCGCGTTGGCCCGCACGAAGTCGTTGACCGCATGGTAGGCCTCGATCGACTCCCCGGCGTCACCCCAGAAACCCTCGATGACGTCGTACTCCATGCTCCCCTGGGCGACGAAATGGTTGTTGACGTCGGTGATCTCGAGCTCTCCCCGGCCCGAGGGACGCAGCTCTGGCAGGACCCTCCAGACCGACTCGTCATAGAGGTATACCCCGGTCACAGCGTAGGGGCTGGGGGGATCATCGGGCTTCTCCACGATCGCGGTCACCCGGCCCTGGGGGTCGAACGCGGCCACACCCAGGTGGCGCAGGTGGGCCGGTTCCTCGAGCTTGGAGAGCACGATTCGAGCCCCTATGGGTTGCCGCTCAAAGGCGTCGATGGAGGGCTTGAGGCTGCGCTCGAAGATGTTGTCGGCGAGCATCACCACCACCTTGTCCCCGTCGACGAAACGCTGGGCCAGACCCAGGGCCTCGGCGATCCCACCCGGCTTCTCCTGGTAGGCGTAGAGAAGGCGATCGACACCGTACTCGTGCCCGTTGCCGAGGAGGCGGAAGAACTCCCCGGCGTGGATCCCGCCGGTCACCAGCATGACCTCGCTCACGCCAGCTCGGACCAGGGCCTCGATCGCAAAACTGATCATCGGCCGGTCGTAGATGGGGAGCAAATGTTTGTTGGTGATTCGGGTCAGCGGACTCAGGCGGGAACCGCTACCACCGGCCAGCACCACTCCTTTCAAAGCGCCAAGATTGTACCCGCCGGCCCCCCGGCATCAGCCCCACCTCGACCTTCTCTGCCACCTCCTGCGCCTTGTGGGGTCCCCGCCCACAATCGCTTGTGCCACACTGCGCCATCATGCCTCGGGGTGATCCCTGGCCGCGGACGATTCTGCACGTCGATCTGGACGCCTTCTACACCTCGGTCCACGAGCGCGACGATCCCGGGCTGCGCGGTCTTCCGCTGGCCGTGGCCGGGCGCTCCCGCCGGGCGGTCGTAGCGAGCGCCTCATACGCCGCCCGCGCCTTCGGGGTGCACAGCGCGATGCCGCTGCACGAGGCGCGCAACCTCTGCCCCCAGCTGGTCGTGGTCGCGCCCGAAGGCGCTCGCTACCGGGAGGCCAGCCGGCAGGTGCATCAGATCTTCCGGCGCTTCACCGCCCCCGAGCTGATCGAGCCGGTCGCCCTGGACGAGGCCTACCTGGACGTCACCGTCCGCTCCCGGCACGGCA
>DATLSE010000024.1:0-84516 GCA_035534295.1 Nitrosotalea sp. | reverse complement strand
TAGGTGTGCCCCGCCTGTCTGCCGCAACGCGCGATGAACGGCGCCAGCGTTTTATCCAGGGCGCCTGGCGCTGCGCGGCACGCAAGGGATACCGCGACACCACGATTGATGACGTCTGCGTGGAGACCGGACTCAGCAAGGGCGCCTTTTACGGCTACTTCGAGAGCAAGCAGGACCTGCTTTTGGCCCTCCTCGAGGAGGAGGCGGCGTCGATCGACCGCCTCATGGACGAGCTTGAAAATGCAGGCCTGATCGGCACCGACCGCCTTCGCCGCTTCGCTCGGGGAATGCTGGAGCGGGGCGAGAATTCATCCCAGGTCCAGGTGACCGCCGACCTGTGGACCGCCATGACCACCGAGCCTGCCGTTCGCGCTGCATTTGTTGCTAGCCACAGGCATCGCCGAGAGCGCCTGCGGAGTTGGATCGAGGGTGGGATCGCCGCGGGCGAATTGAGTGACATCCCGGCCAACGCCCTCGCGGCTCTTCTGCTCGCCCTCGCCGATGGGCTTCTTTTGCATGGCAGCCTTGATCCCAAGGGGTTTCGCTGGAGCAACATTCAGAGGGCGGTCGACATACTGCTCGCCAGTGTTGGGCGGAGATGACCCCCGCACTGCCCGGCACCGCGCTTGTTTCCCGATGGCTACGCTCGTCGCGCGCCGGCCTGGCGGTCGCAGCCATCGGGGTAGGAGTGGGCGCGGGCCTTGGTGCGGTGGCGTTCAGGCTCATGATCCAAGGCTTTACCCGGGCCTTCACCGGATACAGCGACTACGGCGTTCAGGGGCACGTGCCCGATCTGAACTGGCCCCATCTTGGTCCGTGGTTCGTGGTCCTGGCGCCGGCCGTCGGAGGGTTGATTTATGGGCCGCTGATCTACTTGTTCGCCCGTGAGGCGCGGGGTCACGGCGTGCCTGAAGTGATGTTGGCCGTGGCCGAGAACGGCGGCCGCATAAGGCCGCAGGTCGCGCTAATCAAGGCTCTCGCCTCCGCGCTCTGTATCGGCAGCGGTGGTTCGGTCGGACGTGAGGGCCCCATCGTGCAGATCGGTTCGGCTCTGGCCTCCAGCCTGGGTCAGGCCGTGCGCATGCCCGAAGGCAGGTTGCGCCTGCTCGTAGCGTGCGGCGCCGCGGGCGCGATCAGCGCCACATTCAATGCTCCGCTGGCCGGCGTGTTCTTCGCCATAGAACTGATTTTGCGTGAGGTCAGCCTCGAGGCCTGGGTGGCTACCGCGCTGTCGGCCATGACGGCGGACATTATCGGCCGCGCCGCCTTTGGAGCGGCGCCGTTTTTTACGCTCCCCAACGTTGGATTGACCAATTACTGGGGCTACTTGCTGACCCTGGGGCTTGGGATCCTGGCGGGTGGGGCTGGGGTCGGCTTCAGCCGTGTCCTATACCTGGTCGAGGATGGGTGCGATTGGGCCTGGCGCGGCCGGCCTGAGTGGCTACGGCCGGCGGTCGGTGGGGTGGTCTTGGGCTTGCTCCTGTTCGCCATCCCACAGCTCTACGGGGTCGGATACCCGGTGCTGCAGAAGGCGGTGGGAGGCGGGTATGCGCTCCCCTTTGTGATCCTGCTGCTGGTGGGCAAGATGGTGGCGTCGAGTCTCACCATCGGAATCGGTGGCTCGGGCGGCGTGTTCGCCCCGTCGCTGTTCATGGGCGGCATGCTCGGCACCGCCTACGGGCTGGTGGCCAACCACTATCTGGGCGGTGCTGCCGGCCCGGTGGTCGTATACGGCATGATCGGGATGGGATCCATGTTCGCGGGTGCAGCCAGGGCGCCTTTGACTTCGATCACGAGCATCCTGGAGATGACCGGGGCGCAGCTCCTGGTCCTCCCGGTCATGCTGGGGGTGGGCGCGGCTGCAGTGACCAGCCATCACATCTCCAAGGGCACGGTCTATACGACGAAGTTGTTGCGGCGAGGCATCGACATAGAACGGCCCAAACCGGCCACCCTGATGCAGCAACTCGTGGTCGCTGATGCGATGCAAATGGTGCCCAAAGTCGGCCTTGAACCACCTCTCGAGGCGCTGGTCGAGCGCTTGGTCGACGGCACCCCGCCGCTGTCGTCGGACTGGACAGCGGCCTCTGGTGTGGGCGGCAGTGGGCCCCAAGCGGTGTTCGCCAGCGAAACTTTGGAGCAGGCTCTCCGACAGTTGGTTGTCTACGGTCACCAGGGGCTGCCGGTTCTCGGCGCCGATGGTCAGACCCTGGTCGGCTGGCTTACCAATCGTGATGTAATGCGCACCCTGGCCAAACGTCTCGGCCAAGCGGCCAACGAGGTCGAGGACGCGGCCCGTGCAGCCGAGTTCGGGAGCTCTGATCCGGATCGGAGGGTGCATGATCCCACCAACCCACTTTCGGGCTACACCGTCCTTAGCTTACGGGTGCCCGCGCTGGCGGTACGTCAGATCAAGGATGTGCCGTGGCCGCCTGCCACTCTGGTGATCTCGGTTCGCCGGGAGGGCACGGCCGTAACCGCGCACGGGGGCACCGAGATGCGCCCGGGCGATCTGGTGACGGTCGTCACGGCTCAGGCGCGGGCGGGCGAGGTGGAGAGATTAGTAGCCGGAGCGGGGAGCGAGGGATAGCTCGGCGGCTGCGGATGCCAGGGCGCAAACCCTGTTCTAGTGGCCACTCGGCGAAGGCAGCTCGGCCATTGTGGGGCGTCACGCCCCTCATTCGGCTGGTTCGGATTTCGACCCTGTAGTGGGCCGTCGGCACGCCCCAGATGCCCTCACCGACCCGAACGCTGCAGCTTTCGGGCCTGCAGGAGACCTTTTTATGCCACGAGGATCTATTCACCGCGGTGGTGCCCTTCGCGGTGCTTGAGCGGGCCGGATCGGGGGCCACCAAGGTGGCCTTCACGATCCGTTACCAGGCCTGTGACGATCGAGAGTGTTTCCCGCCCCTGGCCAAAAAAATCGCGGTCGATCTGGAGGAGCAACTGCTGGACTGACTTCGCTCGGGTGGCGAAGTGAGTTGATCGTTCCCTCGGCGCCGAACCAGACGCGCCGGGGGAGACCGCCCTTGGTCGCGGCGCCGCGACCCTCAGTCCGACTGGGGTGACCTGGATCGCCTCGGGCTCGTGGCGTATACCGCACCGGCGCCGCCCAGGACCACCAGGGCGGACATCCAGCACACCGAGGCCAATCCGGAGCGCTGCAGCCCCAGCGCGAGGAGCGGACCGAGCCCGGCGCCGGCGAAGAGCGCAAACGTGAAGATCGATGCCGCCGCACCCCTCACGTCCGCGTCCACCCGCTGGAGGACACCAGCGATGAGAGGCGGGGCGGAGAGCGCGATGGCACAGGCGTACAGCCCGGACGCGATCGCGACCCCGGGCAGCCAGCCGGAGCTGGCCGCCAGCGCCTCCAGGATCAGTCCGCAGGCTGCTGCGCTGAGTGCCCAGGCAGCCGCGTTGGGGATCGGCAGCCGTCGCGTAAGTGGAGTCAGCAGGGGCGAGAGCAGGATTCCGGCCAGCCCGACCAGGCGGATCCGAAGCACCGACGCCGGGTGCGCCGCCATATCGGCCGCGAGTGCCGAGTACATGGCGACGAAGCTCAGCAGCAAGGTTAGGGCGGCGGCGTACAGCGCCGCCAGCTCGGGGCGCACGATCAGGCCCGGCATGCGGCGGAAGGCGGACGACATCCGACGTCCCGACGGCGGCGGATCCGCGGGTAGCCAGCGTGCCAGCATCAGCGTCAGGAGGACGTAGACCAGAGCCAGGATCCAGAACACCCAGTGCCACCCCAGGGAGTGGCCCACCGCAGAACCGAAGATCTGACCGACGATGCCGGCGCTGAAATAGCCGGTGGTGACGATGGCAAAGCCGGCGTTGCGAAATTCCGGAGGCAGTACCAGGCCCAGAAAGGACCAGGCCACCGGAGGGTAGGTGGCTCCGGCCACGGCCTCCAGGACCCGAAACAGAACCAGGGGTACGAGCGAGCTGGCCAGGCCAGTGAGCGCGGTGGTCGCGGCCAGCGCGCCGACACCTCCTACCAGCAGCCGCCTCCTCCCAAGTCGGTCGGACAGCGGTCCGAAGACCAAAAAGAAGGCGGCGTAGACGATCGAGGGCAGGCTGCCAATCCAGGGCTGGGGCGTGGAGACCGAGTAATCACGGGCGACCAAAGGGGCGATCGGAATCGCGATGTAGACCATGGAGGGGACGGCGATGGCGCCGAGCCCGATCAACAGCGAGGTGGCGAGGGGGGATGGGGAGGGTCGCGTCAAGCCTGTGATCCTATCTATTGCGGCCGCCGGCCAGGCCGGCGCCAGGAACCCTGCGCACTCAGCTCAGCTGCCCGGAGCCGAGCCCATCTCCAGCTCGGCGGCGGCGTTGGTCGAGGCCTCAATTTTCACCGTCACCTTGGTGGCGGCGGCCACGGTGCGATAAAGCGGGCAGCTCTGCTGATACTCGGAGACCAACCGGTCGGCTTCCTCGGTGGTCGGCCCGATCAGGCGAAAGCGCAGCTCGACGCTTTGAAACCATGACTTGTCAGCCAGGCTGCGCACGCCATCAATCTCGGCCTGGGCGCTCGCCAGACGGATGCCGTCGCGGTGGGCGAAGCCCTCTACGAGCAGGATGCCGCAGGCCGAGACGGCGGCCAGGAACGCCTCGGCCGGGGTGATCTCCTCTCCCGTCCCGCCGGCGTGGGGCGGCTCATCGATCACAAAGTGGTGATTGCGGGCGTTGTTAAGGCACCGCCCGCGGGTGCCGGTGGTGTACGAGACCACGTGGTTGACGAGGGTCTGCTCACTCATTTGCGTTTCCTCCAGGGAGACAGGGCGGGGGCGCCACGCGAGCGGTTCGAGCCTGCTCACGGCCAGCCCCCGGGCTGGGACTGCATCGAGTATGAGCCCGGGCCAGGGCTCCGGTCGCACTTGACCACCGATCCAATCAGCGCCTGGCGGCCCCCGGTTGGCCCCGATCGAGTCGCCGCCGCCGAGCACCGGCGGCCGCTACCATGACGTTTAATGGCAGCCGGTCTCAGGGCAACCTCGGGCTCCCGAATCGAACCCACGAGGTGAGTTCCGCGCCCGGCTCCAGCTCAGATCGCGCCGCTCCGGTCGACGTCGCGGCGGCTCGGGCCGACCTGCCCGCGACCTGGGATCAGGCGTACCTCAACACCGGTACGGCCGGTCCTCTACCCCAGGCGGCGGCGCAGGCCATGGCTCGGGCGGCGGCGTCCGAGCTGGAGTCCGGCCGGGTCGCGATCGGGGGCTTCCAGCGCCTCTTTGAACGGCTGGATTTGATCCGGGACCGGCTCGGGGCCATGGTGGGGGCCAACGCCGACGAGCTGGCCTTCACCCACAACACGACTGAGGGCATGAACATTGCCACCTGGGGGCTGCGCTGGTCGGCCGGGGATCGCGTGCTGACCACCAACCTGGAGCACGCCGGGGGCCTGCTTCCCCTCTACCAGATCCACCGCCGCTTGGGGGTCGAGGTCGACTTCGCCGACTGCGGTCTGGGCGAGAGGGATCGGGTCCTGGAGGCTTTGCGCCGCGGTCTGCGCTCCGGCCCTCGGCTACTGGTCCTCTCCCACGTCAACTATCAGACCGGGGCGGTGATGCCCCTGGCAGAGATCACGGCCATGGCTCACGCCGCCGGTACCCTGGTCCTGGTCGATGGAGCGCAGTCGGTGGGAGCGATTCCGGTGGACATGCACGCTCTTGGAGTCGACTTCTACGCCTTCCCAGGCCAGAAGTGGCTTCTGGGTCCAGAGGGCACCGGATCGCTCTACGTACGCGGTGATCTGCAGGCGCAGCTGGAGTCCACCTACTTGGGCGGATTCGCCAGCGTGCACGATGGATTCAGCTCACAGAGCGTGGAATTCGAGTTCAGGCCCGGGGCGCGGCGATACGAGGTGGGGTCCGTTTACCGTCCCGGCGTCGAGGGACTGCTCGCGTCCTTGGAGTGGTTGGAGCAGCGCGGGGACGTCTTCGGCGCCGTCGCCCAGCTCTCGTCCTACTGCCGGCAGCGCGTGGGTGAGCTGCCCGGCGCGGAGATCTTGACCCCGAATGAAGAGGTGAGCGGCCTGGTCTCGTTCCGGATTCCAGGCTTGGATACGGCGGCCTGCCTGGACCACCTTTCCGCGAGCGGAATCGCCATCCGGTCCATCCCCGACAACGGCGCGCTGCGCCTCTCGTGCGGGTTCTACAACACCCCGGCGGAGATCGATCGCACCTTCGAGGCCATCTCTGACTTCAGCCGGGCCTGAGGGGCGGCCGGCCTCGGGGGGAGGCGGCCGGCTCTGGCGCGCCGCCGCTCTCCTGTTTGGACTGAGCCTGGGTCTGGCCTGCCTGATCGGAGCCCGGGCGGCTGCCGGGCCTGCCCTGGCCCAGGCCTGGCCGCCGTTCGTGCTGGTCTTGGGACTGCTCCTGATCGGTGCCCGAGCCCACCAGGACGGGCTCTTCGCCTACGCCGGACAGGGTATGAGCCGGCTCCCGGGCAGCCCTCTGGCGATCTATGTCGCCGCCATGGCCCTGACCGCTGGGGTGACCGTGGTCTTAAATCTCGACACTTCGGCCGCCTTCGTCACCCCGGTTCTAGTCCACCTCGCTCGGCGTCGCGGTCTGAGCGAATCCCGGCTTCTTTACGGCTGTGTGTTCATGTCCAACGCGGCTTCCCTGCTCCTGCCCGGCAGCAACCTCACCAATCTGCTCGTGCTGGGAGGCCAGGGCGTCAACGGCCTGGCCTATCTGATGCGGATGCTGCCCCCGTTCACCGCCTCCGTGCTCACCACCGCCGTCGTGGTCGCGTTGCTCTTCCGCGCTCAGCCGGGCGAGCCCGAGCAATCGGCACCGGCGCCGCGCCCACATCCACTCGCCGTCCTTCCGGTCCTGGGCGCGGCCGCGCTCATGCTCGCCTTAAGCCGGCCCTCTCTACCCGTGCTGGCTCTGGGGCTGGGCGTGTGGGTGCTGGGCGGTCGGGGGGTGGCGTCCTGGCGCATACCGCTGCGCTCAGTCGACGTGGGCAGCCTCGCCAGCGTCTTCCTGCTCGCCCTGGCGTTGGGCACCCTGGCTCGACTCTGGAGCCTTCCCGGCCGGCTCATGGCCACTGCCAGCGGGCCGGCCAGCGCCGCCATCGCGGCTGGCGCTTCGGTCCTGATCAACAACCTGCCCGCCGCCGTGCTCTTGGGCTCGAATTCACCCGCCCATCCCGTGAGCCTGCTGTTGGGCCTCGATCTGGGTCCCAACCTGGCCGTCACCGGGTCCCTGTCCGCGCTCATCTGGTGGCAGGCGGCGAGCCAGGTCGGCGCGCGGCCCTCGGCCTGGCGCTACTCCATGGCGGGTGTGATCTTGGTTCCCATCAGCCTTCTGGCCGCGCTGGCCGCACTCCACACGCCTCTGCGCTGAGGCGTCCGTGCCGCCAGCGTGTGGCCCAAGTGCGGCACGGCTAACCTTTGTCGGATGCCCGGAGGCCTTCTGACTGACCTTTACGAGCTCAAGATGGCCGCCAGCTACCTTCGCCGGGGCATGGTGGGCGAGGCCACCTTCAGTCTCTTCGTGCGCCGCCTACCCCGCGACCGCGGCTACCTGGTCGCGGCCGGTCTGGAGGATTGTCTGGATTTCCTCGAGGGGTTTGGATTCGAGGAGCCGGATCTGGAATACCTGGCCGGGATCGGATTCACTCCCGCCGACCTCAAGGCCTTTCGCGGGCTTGGCTTCACCGGGCAGGTCTGGGCCGTACCCGAGGGTCGGGTGGTCCTTGCGCACGAGCCCCTGCTCGAGGTCACCGCCCCCATCGCCGAGGCCCAGCTGGTCGAGACCGCGCTGCTGAACTTCGTCACCTCTCAGACCACCATCGCCTCCAAGGCGGCGCGCTGCCGCGTGGCCGCCTCGGGCCGAGCCGTGATCGACTTCAGCTTTCGCCGCACCCAGGGTCTGGGCTCGGCTCGGGCCATGGCACGACTATCGGCCCTGGTGGGTTTTGCGGGCACCAGCCACGTGGACGCCGCGCGCGAGTTCGGCCTCTCCGCGAGCGGCACCATGGCCCACTCCTACATCGAGGCCTTCGAGCACGAGGAGGAGGCCTTCGCCGCCTTTGCCGCCGATTTCCCCGACCAGGTCACATTTCTCATCGACACCTACGACTCGATGGAGGGGCTCCGTCGCGTGGTCGACCTTTTGAGCCAGGGCCCGGTGCCGAAAATGGTGGGGGTGAGGCTGGACAGCGGCGATCTGGGCGTCCTGGCGCGGAGCGCCCGCGCCATGCTCGACGGCGCCGGCCTGAACCAGGTTTCGATCTTCGCCTCCGGTGGCCTGGACGAGTTCAGCGTCGACGATCTGGTTCGATCCGGGGCTCCCATCGACGCCTTCGGCGTCGGGACCAGGGTCGGGGTCTCCGCCGACCATCCCTACGTCGACACCGCCTACAAGCTGGTCGCCTTTGAGGACCGTCCGGTGATGAAGCTGGCCACCGGCAAGGCCAGCCTGCCGGCCGCCAAGCAGGTCTTCCGGCGCGGCGGTCCCGAGCACGACCTGATCTGCCTGCGGGGCGAGGCGGTTGAGGGGCAGCCCCTCTTGGAGGAGGTGATGCGTGGAGGGCGAAGGCTGCGCCCGCGCCCGTCGGTGGCGGAATCGCGCGCCATCTTCGAGGCCGATCTGGCCCTGCTTCCCGAACCTGCGCTGCGCATCCGCTCCCCGCGGCCCCCGATGGCGCGGGTAAGTGAGGAGCTGAATCGCATGGCCCGCGCCACCGCCGCCCACCTGCGCGAACAGGCTCGGCACCCGTTTTCCTGAATCCGCGTCGGTTCGTGACCTCGCGGGTGCGGGCGGCGTTGCCCTCAATTGATGAGCGGATGCTGATTGGCTCGAACTCCCCGTACGCGGCCCTGCTTTCCCTGCCCCTGGCGGTCAGCGCGGGCGCGGGCATCGGCCTGGTGGTTCTGGCCTTCACCATGCTCGCCTGGCTCCAGGATCTTCACCGCCCCCGAGCTGATGGGGCGCCCCCGCGCCGCCCTTGGAACCGGTATCTGTGGGCCCAGCGAAGTCTGCTCGCCACCCTCGGGCTGAGCGGATGGGGCCCGCTGGCCGGCTTCCTGGGCGCCCGCGCGGGCCTGGCCGTGGCCGTCTATCTGACCCTCAACTCACGCTTCGAGCTGGCACCGCCACTGGCCGCGTTTGGGGCCGTCCTCGGCTACTGGCTTCCAGGCGGGATGCTCGAGGCTCGATCCGGCCACCAGCGGCGCCGCCGGGCTGCGCTCAGCCTGGCCCAGGCCAAGTGCTGGGCGGTGCTACTAGCCAGCGGTGAGGCCGAGACACCGGCCCTGACCCAGGCTGCGGCCCTGGTCGGGGATCCGGCGCGGCTTCGGCTCACCAGCTCCCTTGCCGGCCTCGCCGCCGGCGGCGGCCTGGCGGCCGCTCTGACCCAATTCGCACCCGCCTTCGACGACCCGGTCTTCGACGCCCTGTGCGATCTGGTACTGCGGGCGCATCTGGCCGGATCGAACCTGGCCCATGAGCTGGAGTTGTCACTGCCCGGGCTCGGCCGCCGCCTGCACGGCCTGCGGCTGGTGGGCCAGGCCCAGCGCCGAGTACGCGCCATCGTTGTCGCCGGACCGCTGCTCTATCTGGCTCCGATCCTGCTCGGTCGGATCAACCCGACCGGCCTGAGCGGCTACGGCTTCGACTACCTGCGTCCTGAGGGCCTGGTGTTCGAGGTCCTGATCAGCGTCGTCTTCGCCCTTGGCTACCGCGCTCTGGCCGGCGTCATGCAGGACTTCGGCCGGTCCGAGATCCAGGCCGCGCTGGGCTGATCCGGGTGCCGCGCGGCCGGGGCGAGGCAGGGATTATGCTGTCCTAGGTCTCACCCTCCAGATCGGATGGCGGGCTGATTCGCCAATTCCAGAACAAAGGGTGTGATAGGAGCGTGAAGGTAGTCGTCAAGGACCCCTCTGAATTCGAGCAGGCGCTGCGCGAATTCCGGCGTAAGGTCCAAGAACAAGGCTTGGTCCGCGAGATGCGACGCCGGGCACACTACGTGCCGCCGGCCGAGGCCCGCAAGATCAAGAGCCTGCGAGCGCGCCGTCGTCGGACCCGCTGACCGGGCGGCGGCACCCGCGGTATAATGGCCGGGCTCGGTGGCCATGGCGGAGGGGTCACACCCGTTCCCTTTCCGAACACGGCAGTTAAGCCCTCCTGCGCCGATGGTACTGCGGCGGTAACGCCGTGGGAGAGTAGGTCGTTGCCGGGCACTTTTAAAGATCCTGGTCTCCGATTTGGGGGCCGGGATCTTTAGCTTTCAGGCCGGCTCCGGTACCGCCTGGGGCTCCGCGACCATCTCCGGCCGCAACCGCGGCATCAGGCGCACGGTGCGCAGGACGAGGAGCAGGAGCAGGCCGTAGACGACCGCTGCGACGTCGGCGACGACGTCGCCGACGCCGCCATGGTGGAGGCTGATCGAAGCCGCGAGCAGGACGCAGGCCAGGGCCAGAGAGGGTATGAACAGGCGGTCGTGCACGGCCATGAAGAACTGGACCAAAAGGTTGTCCAGGCTGAGCCCGAGCCCGATCACTCCCACCGGCAGGACGTAGGGAATGGCAGCGTCGAAGGCGGACCCGAAGAGGACGTGGACGATGAGGCGGGGGACCAGGGCGAAGGCGGCGATGGTCACCACTCCCATGGTGCCGGTGATGCCGGCGGAGAGCAGGAGCAGCCGGCCCGGGTGTCCGCGACGCGCGACCGCCTCGACCACCCGTGGGAAGAGGACCTGACTCACGCTCAGAGTGAGAAAGTAGATGATGGTCGCGATCTTGTTCAGCCCGCCGTAGATGCCCGCCTGCTGGGCGGACAGAAAGTGCTTGGCCAGTATGACGTCGAAGTTGTACAGGAACAGGATGCCGAGGGTGCCGGCGGTCGCGGTCAGCGTGAACCCGAGCATGGAGCGCATGTGCACGGTCTCGCTGGGCTGCCTTAGAAGCCGGCGCTGGGCGTACAGGCCGACCGCGTAGGCGGCCAGGCAGCCGGTCAGGACCGCGATCATGGAGCCGCTCACGCCGAGGCCGAGCTTCAAGAGCAGGGTGAGCACGCTGGTCCTGACCACGATCTCGCCCCCCAGGTTCAAGGACAGGGCGGGGAAGCGCTGAGTGCCCTGCAGGATGCCGCGCGGCACCGAGAGGAACCAGACCGCGGCCACGGCCGCCCCGAGCCAGATCACGGGCCCGGGAGCGTCCAGGTGTTCGAAGCCCTGGACCTGCGTGGCCAGGAGCACCGAGCAAATCAGGAGCAGGCCGGCGGGCAGCGACAAAAGCCCGGTCGAGCGCAGGAGCAGGTGGCGGATCGCGCCCGCCCTGCCGTCGGTTTGCAGGGCTGCCGTGTAGCGCGCTAGGACCAGGGTCAAGACCAGGTTGACCGAGGTCCCGATGGAGTAGAGGGCGACCAAGGAGGCGACCTCGCCGTAGCCGCGCGGGCCCAGGGCGCGAGCGGCCAGGGCGTGGTAGACGAACCCACCTACACCCCCGGTCAGGCCCCCGATGAAGAGGACCAGGTTCTGGCGCACCAATCTTGAGGCGGACAGTGAACGCAGGCGGCTCAGGGATACCGAGCCGTGCCCGGCGAGGTTGCTTGGGTTCACCAGGGACCAGATTCTAGCCCGGGGCCCAACCGCCGCTTCCGCGTGAGGGCGCGCCTGCGGATATCCTGATGCGCTAATGGCCTCCTCCCCTCGGCCCGTGGTCAGCGCCCTAGTGGTCAGCTACAACGTTCGCTCCCTGCTCCTGGAGTGCCTGGAGGCGCTGCGCAGCGGGGTCGAGGTGCCACTCGAGGTGGTGGTCGTGGACAACGCATCCGAGGATGGCTCGGCCGAGGCGGTGGCCGAGGCCTATCCCGAGGCCAAGGTCATCAGACAAGACCGAAATTTAGGCTACGGTCGGGCCAACAACGCCGCCCTGGAGGCGAGTTCGGGTCGCTTCGTGCTGCTCGTCAATCCCGACCTCAAGGTGGAACCGGGATGCGTCGATCGGCTCGCCGACTTTTTACTGACGCGTCCCGACGCGGCCGGCGTGAGCCCTCGCATCCGGCGTCCGGATGGCTCCCTCGATCTGGCGGCCCGGCGTGGCTTTCCCACCCCCTCGGCGTCCTTCTATCGCCTGGTGGGGCTGAGCCGGCTCTTTCCGCACAGTTCCCGCTTCAACCGCTACAACATGGGTTACCGGCGCGAGGACGAGATCCAGGAGATCGATTCGGGCACCGGCGCCTGCCTCCTCCTGCGCCGCTCGGCGCTGGAGCGAATCGGTTTTTTCGATCCCGACTTCTTCATGTACGGAGAGGACTTGGACCTCTGCCTGCGGCTGCGCGACGACGGCTGGAAGATCTTCTACCTGCCCTCGGCCGAGGCGGTGCACGCCAAGGGGGCGTCGAGCCGCCAGGCCACACTCAAAAACCTCTACCACTTCCACAGCTCGATGTGGATCTTCCACGTCAAGCACTACGCAGCCGAGCGCTCCGCCTTCGCCACCGGTCTGGTCTGGCTTTCGATCTGGCTCCGCTTCGGCGTGCTCGCCCTGCGTTCTCGCCTCGACCCCCGACTACCGGTGTCGGCCTGAACCCTCTCGGCTAGACCAGCAGATCGGTCTGGGCGTCCGCCAGCGGCTCCTTCGCGGACTCGATGGGGTCGATTTCGGCGCTGACTTCGATCCGCTGCTTGGCCTCGCTCAGACGCGCCTGGCAGATCCGCAGATAGTCGCGCGCCTCGTCCACCCTGGAGAGCGCGGCGTCGAGCGAGAGCTCACCCTCCTCGAGCTCGAGCAGGCGCTGGTCGAGCAGCTCCAGCGCCTGCTCGTAGCTCAGCTCGGAAACTACTTCATCTGACATCCGACACCTCCTCAACCCGGGTGGCCAATCGTCCCTGAGCCAGGAGCACGCGCACCCGCTGGCCGGCGCTGGTTTGAGACGCCGATTTCAGCACCCGACCGGCCTCGTCCAGGCTGATGCTGTAACCGCGTCCCAGGACGCGCTCGGGACTGACTCCCCCCAGGCGCGCGCGCCTCTGTTCTAGCGCCGCCTGGGCCTGCTGCAGGCGGCCCTGCAGGGAGCTCTGCAGGCGAGCCCCGGCAGCCCGCGCGCTCACCTCAGCGCTGCGCGCGCGGAGCATGCGCTGGGCGGTAGCCTGGAGCCGGGCGCGCCGCTCCTCGATCCCCTGGGCACGGCGCTCGAGCTGACGCCCGGGGCTGAGTCGGAGCAGCTCCTGCGCGATCGCGGTCAGGCGCGCCTGGCGGGCTCGGAGCAGCCCGGGCAGGGCAACCTCGAGCCTCCGCTGGCGATCCTCGAGCGCGCTTGCGGCACGCCCCAGGCGTCCTGACGCCTCACGCTCCAGGCGTCGTCTGCGCTCCTCCAGCGCGCGCCAGAGGTCGGCCTTGCGCGGCACCACGCGGGCGCCCGCCTCGGTCGGCGTGCGGCACTCAGCGTCGGCCGCGAGGTCGGCCAGGGTGCGATCGGAGGTGTGGCCGAGCGCGGTCACGACCGGAATCGCAGAGCCCAGGATGGCCCGCACGACGACCTCGCTGTTGAAGCCGTAGAGCTCCTCGAAGCTGCCCCCGCCACGCGCCACCACGACCACGTCGGCCACGCTTTCGAGGTTGCAGCGGCGCAGGGCGGCCGCCACGCTGGCCGGCGATCCCGCCCCCTGGACCAGGGCCGGGTAGACCCGGATGGCCATGTTCTCGAAGCGGTCGAGGATGGTCTCCTGAAGGTCGTGGATGACAGCTCCCGTGGGGGACGTGACCAGGGCCACGCAGCGGGGCAGGAATGGTATCGGGCGCTTGCGCTGGGGATCGAACGCACCCTCGGCGGTGAGGCGCCGTTTCAGCTCCTCGAGCTCGGCGCGCATGCGTCCCAGGTCGTCGAACTGCATCTGGTCGACCACCAGCCGGAGCTGGCCGGTCTGGGCCCAAAAGTCGACGCGTCCCCGGATCAGGTACTCGTGGCCGTCCTCGGGCGGAATCCCGATCCGACGCAGCGTGTCCTGGAACAGGATTGCGCCCAACGTCGCCCCGGCGTCCTTGATGGTGAAGTTGACGTGGCCTCGAGCGCTCGCCCGCACCCCGCTCACCTCGCCCTTGACGAACACGCTGCGCAGGGGCGTGAGCTCGATCCGAATCTGCCCGGCGAGCTCGCTGACCGTCATCGGGCGTTCCGCCGCCTCGGGCCTGATCACAAGGTCCTAGGTTAGCCGCTGAGCTCCACTCTGCCTCAGCCGCCGATTTGCGACATGCTCTTGGCCGGTTTGACGAACCCGGGCTGGTTGATCAGGTGGCCCTCCTCCTTGCGCCAGACCGCGGTCTCGATCACGCGGGCCAGCTCGTCGTCGTCCGCGCCCTGGCGCATGGGATCACGCAGGTTGGTCTCGTGGAGTGAGAACAGGCACGTCCTCAGCCCGCCCTCGGCGGTGAGCCGGATCCGGTTGCAGGTGTCGCAGAAGGCTTGCGAGACCGAGGAGATGAACCCCACACCACCGGGCGAGCCGTCGGCGAATCGGAAGTTGGTCGAGGGTCCGGGACGGGTGCTGGGGGCGGGCACGAGCGGAAACTGATCCTCGATCCGCTCCTGGATGATCCGGCTCGGCATGACCTTGTCATTGCTCCACATCCCGTCCGCATCCAGGGGCATGAACTCGATGAACCGGACCTCGTAGCCGCGCTCCCGCGCCAGGCGGGCGAAGTCCAAAACCTCGTCGTCGTTCTGGCCCCGAAGCACCACCATGTTGATCTTGATCGGGGCCAGCCCGGCCGCGCTGGCGGCCTCGATCCCCTCCATCGTCTGGGCCAGGGCATCGCGCCGGGCGATCTCTTTGAAACGGTCGATGTGGAGTGTGTCGAGGGAGATGTTGATGCGCTTGAGCCCGGCCTCGCGCAGGACCTGCGCCTTGCGCCCCAGAAGAACCCCGTTGGTGGTCATGGTGATGTCGAGATTGGGGTCAAGGTCGTTGATCATCGCCACCAGCTTTTCCAGTCCGATCCGAACCAGGGGCTCGCCGCCGGTCAGCCGCACCGTGCGCACCCCGTAGCGGCGGATGAAGATTCGCGCCACCCGGGTGATCTCCTCGTAATCCAAGAGATCATCGCGGGCGAGCCAGCGCAGTCCCTCGGCGGGCATGCAGTAGACGCAGCGGAAGTTGCAGCGGTCGGTGACCGAGATGCGAAGATCGTCGGCCACGCGCCCGTAGGAGTCGCGCAGAACTCCGGACGCCGCAGGCGGCGGGGAAGTCACATGATCGATGATAACCCGATGGCCCAGATGGACCCGGATGACCCTGTCCGCCTCGAGCGGCGGGGGCCGGTGGCGGTTTTGACCCTGAACCGGCCGCGTGTCCTCAATGCGCTCAACGCCCATCTGCTCCAGCGCCTGGCCCAGCTTCTGGCCGAGCTGGCCGGGGATCCGGGCGCGGGCGCGGTGGTGCTGACCGGGGGCGAGCGCGCCTTCGCCGCCGGCGCCGACATCCAGGAGATGCTCGAACGTCAGGCCGCGGAGCAGATGGTGGACGAGCTCGGCGCTCCCTGGGAGGCGCTGGCCCGCTTCCCCAAGCCCCTGGTGGCGGCGGTCAACGGGGTGGCGCTGGGCGGCGGGTGCGAGCTGGCCCTGATGTGCGACCTGATCGTGGCCGGGGACGGAGCGAGCTTCGGTCAGCCCGAAATCCGGCTCGGAGTCATACCTGGTGCGGGGGGTACGCAGCGCTGGACTCGAACCGTGGGCAAGCAGCGCGCGATGGAGGTTGTGCTCCTGGGGCGGCCCGTGTCCGCGCGCCGGGCCTGGAGCATGGGCCTGGTCAACCGAGTGGTGCCGGACGAGGTCACGCTGGAGGTGGCCGTGTCCATGGCCTTAGAGCTCGCCGGCGCCGCTCCCCTGGCCCTGCGCCTGGCCAAGGAATCGGTCAACCGGGCCCTCGAGGTGGGGCTGGCGGAGGGTCTGGCCTTTGAACGGCGCAGCTTCAGCCTCCTCTTCGCCACCGCCGATCAGAAGGAGGGCATGCGCGCCTTCCTGGAGCGGCGGCGACCAAACTTCGAGGGGCGCTAGATGGCGCCGGTCGCCTACGAGGTGGTGGACGGGGTGGCGCGGATCACGCTCGATCGGGCGCAGAAGCGCAACGCTCTGGACCACGACCTGCGCCAGGAACTGATCCTGGCGCTTTCCCGGGCTCAGGGCGACGAGGGGGTTTCGGTGCTGCAGATCGAGGGCAGGGGATCCGCCTTCTGCGCCGGAGCCGATCTGGAGGAGCTGGCCAGCGCCGGTGCGCCCGAGCTGGCGGCGGCGCGGCGCGACTACGAGCGCATCCTGCTCGGACTGTTTCGCAGCCCCAAGGCGAGCCTGGCTGTGATCGACGGCGCGGCCACCGGGATCGGCCTCGCCTTAGCCCTGAGCTGCGATCTGCGCCTGGCGAGCCCCCGCTGCCGCCTGGTTCCCGGCTTCGTTCAGGTCGGGCTCGTGCCCGACGGCGGGCTGAGCTGGATCCTGCCCCGCATGGTGGGGCGAGCCCGAGCCCTCGAGCTGCTCTTGACCGGACGCGAACTCGGCGCCGAGGAGGCTGCGGCCTGGGGCCTGGTCAACCTGGTCGATGAGCAACCCGCTCTGGGCCAGAGGGCTCAGGCCCTGAGCGCCGCGCTGGGTGCGAGCGGGACCGCCGTCGGCGCCGCCAAGCGGGCGCTGAACCACGCCGCCGACGTCGGCCTGGAGGAGGCGATGGAATTCGAATTCCTGCTTCAGGGGGTGCAGCTGGGCCGGGCCGACTTTGGCCGCGGACTGGATCGCTTCCGGTCCCGGCGGGGCGCGCCACAAGATTCCCAGCCGTGAGCGCCTCTCCTCCGAACTCGGACCCAGATCCAGGCCCAGAGCGCGACGCCGCTCGAATTGAGGCCATGTTCGACGCGCTGGCGCCTCGCTACGACCTCTTGAACAGCGTGCTTTCGGCCGGCCTCGACCGGCGCTGGCGGCGTCTGGCCGCCGCCGCGTGCGCGGTCGGACCGGGCTCGCGCGTGCTCGATCTGGCCTGCGGATCGGGGCGTCTCAGCGCTGAGCTCAAGGCCCGCGTCGGCCCCGGTACGGTGGTCGGGCTGGACTTCAGCGCGAGCATGCTCGAGGTCGCCCGGCGGAGCGCTCAGGGGCCGCATTGGGTGCGAGCCGACGCCCACCGGCTGCCGTTTTCCGATGCCAGCTTCGACGCCGTCAGCGTCGCCTTCGGGCTGCGCAACTTCGCCCACCCGACTCAGGCCCTGGAGGAGATGTTGCGGGTGCTGCGTCCGGGCGGGCGGGCGGTCGTACTGGAGTTCGTGCGCCCGGATCCGGGGTTGGTGGGTTCGGTCTACCGCGGTTACCTTCGTCACGGCTTGCCCCGGATCGGGGGGCTGCTCTCGGGCCAGGGCTCGGCCTATCGCTACCTGTCCGATAGCGTCGACTCCTACCGCAGCTCCCAGGAGCTGATGGGACTCGCGCGGAGCGCGGGCTGGAGCGGGATCGAGATCCGGCTCCTGAACCTGGGCACGGTCGGGCTGCTGCGCGGCGCGCGCGCCTGAGCGGCGACCGGGTCAGTCAGCTGGCGCGGTCGACCGCGGTGCGCGCGAGCTCGGTGAGGTCTGATCGAATGGGGTCGAAGACGCTCTCCGCGATCTCCTCGAGGGCGGCCTCGATGAGCTCCCGCGCCTCATCCGCGACGCGCTCTAAGGCGCCTGAGGCAACGACCAACCTCTGCACCTCGTCTACCACCTCGTCGTCGAGCTCGGAGTCGAGCAGACGCCTCAGGCGGGTCCCGATGGGGCCATCCTCGGTGGCGTAGATCAAGGGCAGGGAGAGCACGCGCTGGCGCACGTCCTGGCCTGCCGGCTTACCCGACTGGGAGCTGTAGTCGAGCAGGTCATCCGCCATCTGAAACGCGATCCCGAGCTTGTCGCCGAAGCGAGCCAGACGCCGGACCGCCACCTCGCTGGCGCCGGAGAGTTGAGCGGCGGCGACGCACGCGGCCTCGATCAGCGCGGCCGTCTTGCCTCGCACCACGCGCAGGTAGCCCGAGTGGTCGCCGGGGTAACGGCCCCGAAGCTGGACATCCTCGATCTGACTCAGGCAGATCATCTCCATGGCTCGCGCCACGGTCGAGCTGACCCGTTCCTGGCCCAGCTCTGCGATCACGCGGGTCGCCTTGGCGAAGTAGTAATCGCCCACGGCAATGGCGCGCTCGGGTCCTTCGGAGGCGGCGACCGTGGCCCTGCCACGCCGGGTGGAGGCCTCATCGACGTAGTCGTCGTGAACCAGGGTGGCGTCGTGGATGAGCTCGACGGCGGCGGCCAGGGTAGCCGCGCGCAGGGGGTCATGGGCTGAGCCCAGGCGGGAGCAGATCATGACCAGAACCGGACGGACCCGTTTGCCGCCGGCCTCCACCAGACGCCGCATGGGCAGCTCGACCGCCTCGGCGTCGACCGCCAGCTGGCGCCCGAGCTCGAGCTCGAGCAGTTCGCGATCACGGCTGCGCACGGGAACTTCAAAGTTGCCGTCGAGCTGAAGCGCGAGCTCGCGTGGACGGGGGCCGTCGAGTTCGACCGCGAACACGGACTGCCAGCGGCCCAGAAGCAGGCGTCCGCCCTCCACCAGCAGGGTGAGCGAGGGCTGCAGAAAGAGGTGACGAACGTGGGAGTGGCCGTTGGCGGGCTCGTGCAGGGGGACGTTGACGCGGCGCGAGAAGTCATCGTGCTGGTATTCGGCCCCGCTCGGGCCGACGCGTTCCAAGGCCGCGCTGAGGTCGCTCAGGAGCAGGGGCTCGTTCTCGTTCACGGCCAGCCCGAAGGTGGTGTGGAGGGAGGCGATAAAGACGCGGCCCTCGATCAGTCCGCTGGCCGCGACCTCGGCCTGGAGCGAGGCGGTCACGTCGACGAACTCGGTCTGGGCTCGACTCTCAATCTGGAGCCGACGTCCGCAAATCACGGGTGGGTTCCGATCGCGACCGTAAGGAGGGCGCGCAGCGAGGGCGAGGGGAGTTCGGACGCAGCCGCGGCCGAGACCGTCTCCACCACGGTGGCGAAGGATATCTGCCGCTCCAGATCGGAGCCTTCGGCCAGCAGGCGCGAGGCCCGAGCCAGGCAGAGGTCGCCCAGTAAAAGCTCGCCCGCGTCGGCTGCGGCCTGGCCCAGGCCCTGGAGCCGGCAGCCCGCCTCGACCAGCGCTGCGGCCAGGGCCAGGGTCGGTTCGGAGTGCGCGCGGTAGAAGTTGAACGCCTCCCCCAGACCCTGATCCCACAGGTGCTCCAGGTTGCTCAGATCCTCCTCCAGGACGTCGAGCTGCTCGCTCATCCGACCAGGGCCGGTTCGATCACGGTCAGCGCCAGCTGGCGAAAGGCGGTCAGGGCGCGCAGGCAGGACTCATCGTCACGGGTGACCACGTAATAGAGGCCGAAGCCGAGCACGGTGTTGAGCACCAATGGCACCAGGACCTCGCGCGGCACCAGGAGCCGGGCGCGCCCTCCGGACTCAAGTCGATCCAGTTGCTCATCGATCACCTCGCGATAACGGGTGAAGAGCTCGGGCAGGTAGGCCTGCAGGCGCTCGCCCCGCGGAGCCTGGACCAGAAGGTCGAACGCCGCCAGCTGGACGTCACCGAGCTGGCGCAGCGCACCCCAGATCGAGACCAGGCCGGCCTCCAATACCTCGAGCGGATCGTCGAGCTGGTTTAAGGCGGCGCGGAGCTGATCGACCGACTCCTGGGTCAGGTGCCGCCAGGCCTCGACCAAAAGCTCGGCCTTGGTCGGGAAGTAGTACTGAAGGTTGCCCACCGCCACTCCGGCGTGGGCGGCGATGGAGCGCACAGTGGTCCCCGCGTAGCCCTTTTCGAGCAGGGCCTCGGCCGCCGCGAGAACGATCTGCTGACGGGCGCTGGGACCCGGCTCGGGGCTCGCTAGGGGGTCGTTCATACGTCCGTATTAGTGTAGTCCGGGTCGGCGCGAGGACGCTGGGGGATGACGACGTCGGCGGGGTAACATCGGGCGGCCATGATCATCGACGTGAGCCGGCCTCTAAAGCCGGGCATGCGGATCTGGCCGGGCGACCCCGAGTTCGAGTCCGAACTGGTCCAATCCCTGGCCAAGGGGGATCCGGCGGCGGTCTCGCGCATCGGTTTGGGCACGCACACCGGGACCCACGTGGACGCGCCCGCCCACCTCTGGTCGGTCCCTGCCAGGTGATTCACGTGGCGGCGGGCGGGAACGAGCTGACCAGCGCCGATCTGGGCCCGATCAGCTCCCCGCGGCTGCTCCTGCGGACGCCGAACTCCGATCGCGCTGATCTCCCGGCCGGTCCGAACTACACCTGCGTGGGCAAGGAGCTGGCCCGGTTTCTCATCGCCGCGGGCGTGATTCTGGTCGGCATCGACGGACCCTCGATCGAATCCGCCGCCGACGGCGGGCTGGCGGTGCACCGCCTTCTGCTCGGTGCGGGGGTGGTGATCGTTGAAGAGCTCGATCTGCGCGGGGTCGCGCCCGGCTTCTACCAGCTCGCCTGCCTGCCGCTGCGAATCCCGGGCGCGGACGGCGCGCCCGCCCGCGCCGTCTTGACGAGCTGAGCCAGGCTGGGAAGCCAGGTCCCCACACTGACTATGATCGGGGGCGTGCTGCGTTGGTTTACGGCCGGGGAGTCACACGGCCCCCAACTGACGGTGATCATGGAGGGGTTGCCCGCGGGCCTCGAATTGGTGTCCGAGGACCTGCGCGCCGATCTCGCCCGGCGCCAGGGCGGGCATGGAAGAGGAGGCCGGCAGCAGATCGAGACCGATCGGGCCCGCATCGTGGGTGGCGTGCGCGGCGGATTGACGCTGGGGAGTCCGCTGGCGATGGTGATCGAAAATCGGGACTACGCCAATTGGACGGCGGAGATGACCCCGGAGCGCGAGGGCTTCGCGCCCAAGCCGATTACCCAGCTGCGCCCGGGCCACGCCGATCTGGCGGGCGCGCTCAAGTACGCGCACAGCGACATCCGCAACGTGCTCGAGCGCTCGAGCGCCCGCGAAACCACCGCGCGGGTGGCCGCAGGCGGGGTGGCGCGGAGGCTGCTGGCCCAGTTCGGGGTGCGCATCTTCAGCTTCACCCAATCCATCGGCAGCGAGGACGTGGGATACGACGGAATCGACGTCGATCTCGTCAGCGAGGAGGAGATCGCAGCCTCTCCGGTGCGCTGTCCGCAGCCCGAGGCGAGTCAACGCATGGTGGCTGCGATCGACGCCGCCGGCGATCGCGGTGACACCCTGGGGGGCACCTTCCGGGTCATCGCATCCGGCCTTCCGGTGGGGCTGGGGAGCCATGTGCACTGGGATCGCAAGCTGGACGGGCGCCTGGCCATGGCCGTGATGTCGATCAATGCCATCAAGGGGGTTGAGTTCGGCGCAGGATTTGAGGGCTCAGCCCGGCCGGGATCGGAATTCCATGACCAGATCGAGTACGAGGCCGGCCGCTTCCGTCACCTGACCAACCGGGCCGGGGGCCTCACCGGGGGTACGACCAACGGCGAGCCGGTCGATATGCGCGTGGCCATCAAGCCCATCTCGACCATGAAGAAGCCCATGCAATCGGTCGACCTGGCGACCAAGGCCAAGGTCCAGGCCCACTACGAGCGCAGCGACGTCTGCGTCGTGCCGGCTGCCGGCGTTATCGCCGAGGCCATGGTCGCGCTGACCCTGGCCGATGCCTTCCTTGAGAAGTTCGGGGGCGACTCCATGATCGAGATCGAACGTAACTGGCGCGGCTACCAGGCCCAGGTGGCCGCGCGCTGAGCGCTGCCGCCGCGACGACCGGGGCGGCAGCTCCCATGCCTGGCCTAGGCCGATCGTCGGTTGAGGCGGTCATGGTCGGCCTGGCAGGCGACACAGCGCGTGGCGGCGGGGAAGAAGTGGAGGCGCTCCTGGGGAATCTGGGTGCCGCACTCCTCGCAGATCCCGTATTCGCCCTGGGCCAGGCGCTGTAGGGCGTGTTCGACCTGCTCGCGGTTGCCCGCCAAAAGGCCGACCAGGGTGCCGCTGACCTCGCGGTCACTCAGGACCTGGGCGAAGTCGGTGTCCTCATAGTCGTGTCCCAGGATGTCGCCGGTGGATTCGGATATGGGTCGATTGAGGCCGGAATCGGTCTCGAAGGATTCCTCCAGCGCACTCAGGGCGCGCAGGTTGGCGTGAAGCTCCTGCTCCTGGTCATCTTGGTTGCGGTCGGGCTGGTTCAATTGGCACCTCCATCGAGGCCTGAAACGTGAGTCCGGCCGGGTATGTTCCGCTTTCGTTAAGACCTGCTCCCCCCGCCGCCCGGTTCCGTCTGGTGGCGCTGGGTGCACTGCTCTGGCTCTGCGCCTGCGGGGTCTCCGGCCCCGCCCGCCCCGGTCCCCAGCCCTCGGTCGCCAGCGCGGCCGGCAACCTCTCCTGTCCAGGGAGCGATCACGGGCTGCAGGACGAGCAGATGGGATGGGGGTTCTGCTATCCGGCGACTTGGAAGTACATCGAGCGCGTCCAGCCGAGCACGGCGCCGGTGGGCGCGGACACCACCTTCGACATCGTGGTCGACGCTCCCAGCCCCCGCGCGGGCGCCGACCAGGGGCTGTTCGGCTTCATGATCATCGGCACCTACGAGCTGGGCGGGGCCACCAGCCTGAGCCAGTGGACCGCGACCAACCTGGGGCCGGGCTGGAGCCTGAGTCCGATCACGTGGGGCAACGCCCTCGAGGCGGATGTGGCGAGCGGCCCGCGCACCGTGCGCCTGGCTCGCACGCCACACCACGTGGTTCTGCTCGATCTCCGCTCTGGACAGGGCAACCTTGATCTGGACCAGGCGATGGGGTCCCGGCTGGGCAGCTGGCGGTTCAGCTATTGAGCCGAGTCGCGGATCAGTCGGCGGGGCGCCGGAAGAGCGACTGCAGGCGGATGGCCAGGCCCATGTCGCCCTTGACCTTGAGCTTGCCGGTCATGAAGGCGGCGGTCGCCTCCATCTGGCCGGTCAGGATCTTGATCGCGTCGCCGGCACCGGCGGTTACCGTCAGCCTCGGATTCTCCGCCTGCCCGGCCGATGAGGTTGCCTGGCGGTCGGCGATCCGGACATACCAACTCCCTCCGCCCTCGCCCGTGAGTTCGAACTGGATGGTGGCGTCCAGGTCCGCGGCCTTGGCCGGGTCGAGGTAGCTCGGCATCTGGGCGAAAACCTGCTCGGGCGTTAAAGCTTCGCTCATCGGATCCTCCACAAGGAACGGCCGTTCCTGCGGCCTCCCTGTCCGTCATCTTATACGCCAGCCATGACCATGCCCAATCTGCGCCAGGTCGCCGACTCCGTCTGGCGCCTAAGCCTGCACATGCCCTGGAGTGAGCTGGGCTCGGTGCACTGCTATCTGTTCGCCGACGGCCCCGTGGTCGACCTCATCGACTGTGGACTCAAGACACCGGAGTCGCTGGCGCAGGTGCGCGCCGCCGTGCGCGAGCTGGGCGGCCGTGAGGCCAGGATCGGGCGTCTGGTGGTGACCCACATCCACCCTGATCACTACGGCGGCGCGGGTGAGCTGGTGGGTGAGGACGGGGCCGAGCTGTACCTTCACCGGCTCGAGGTGCCGATGGTCCTGGTGCGCTATCGGGAGGTGGGCGGCCTACTCCATGAGGTCTTGGAATATCTGGTCGTGCACGGAGTGCCGGAGGCGGAGGCGGAGGCGATGAAGGAGACATCACTCGGTCTACGCCAGTTCGTCAGCCCCGCCGAACCCACCCTGCAACTGGACGGCGAAGAGCAGGTGCTGATGGGAGGGCGCCGGCTCCGGGTGCTCTGGACCCCCGGCCATTCGCCTGGTCACATCTGTCTTTACGACGCTGACTCCGGGATCCTCTTCTCCGGTGACCACCTGCTACCCGACGAGAGCCCCAACATCGGTCTCCACCCCCAGAGCACGCCCGACCCGCTCGACGACTACCTGCGCGGGCTGCGGGCCATGGTTGATCTCGGTCCGCGACTGATTCTCCCCTCGCACGGCGAGCCCTTCACGGACGCGCGCCCCCGGGTGCGCCAGCTGGCGGCTCACCACCGGCGACGCAAGGAGCAGATCTGCGCCATCGCCGCCGATGGGCGGAGCGGCTGGGAGGTCGCCCTGGAGGTATGGGGTCGCCGCGACCTGCATTCGATGCGATTGGCGCTGCAGGAGGGTCTGGCTCACCTCCAGTCCCTCGCCCATGAGGGCCGGCTGGACAAGGTCGTAGACAGTGGGCGTGTGAGGTGGCGGCGCCCCGCGTAAGCGATCGTCCCTGAGCGCCGGTACGGGAGGGGGAGCCCGGCGCCGCCTCAGGCGCGGCTGGCGAGGCCCACGTGGCCGAGCCCCAACGGCAGCAAGTCGGCGGGATAGAACCCGAGCCCCGCCGTCCCGGGCCCGGCATGAGCGCCGACCACCGGCCCCAGGGGGAGAACGATCAGACTCTCAGGGCTGGGATCGAGCTCCCGCATCAGGCGCTCGGCCGCCTCCTCGGCGTCGGCCTGCCCGATGATGGCGCAGAGCGGGCGGTCGGGGAAGGCAGCGCGGGCCAGCTCTCCCAGGCGGCTCAGCGCACGCTCGGACGTGCGCACCCGCTCCAGTGGGGCCACCACCCCCTCCTCGATGGTGAGCAGGGGACGGACTTGTAGCACCCCTCCCAGAAGAGCGGTGGCGCGCCCGATGCGACCTCCGCGGAGCAGGTGCTGAAGGGTGGCGACCATGAAGTAGACGTGCACGGCGGCACGTACGGGGGCCAGCCGCTGCAGGATCTGAGGCGCGTCCAATCCCTCCTGGGCCAGGCGCTGGGCGGCCAGCACCAGCAGCGCCAGGGGCATGGAGACCTGGGCGCTGTCGACCACCATCACCCGATTTGAGCCAACCATCTCCGCGCCCTGCTGGGCGGCGGCGAAGGTACCGCTCAGGCGCGAGGAGAGGTGCAGCGATACGACCTCGGAATGGTGCTCCAGGAGACGCTCGTAGGCCTCGGCGAAGCGGGCCGGAGACGGCTGCGAGGTGGTGGCCACCCCCGAGCTCGAGCGCAGGCGGAGGTAGAAGTCGGCCGCGGTCAGGTCCACTCCATCCAGATAGCTTTGTCCGTCCAGAGTCACGGTGAGGGGCACGACGGCGATGCCGAGGGCCTCGGCGAGGTGGCTTGGAAGGTCGGCCGTGGAGTCGGTGAGGAGCCCTACGCCAGAATTCAAGGGGCGAGCACGCCGCTCGCGCCAGGATGGCGCCGCAGGAGGGCGCGCGCCGCCTCGACCAGTGCCGCCAGCAACGCCTCGGGCGTGCGTTGACCGTCGTCCAACAGGCTCACGAACCCGGTCCCGGCGTCGGTGATGCGGCTGGCCAGGCGGCTGGGCGCAAGTCGAGCCAGGCTGGCCCCGAGCCCGAGCGCGAACAGGCCCTGAATCTTCGCTCCCGGACCCGCCGTACCCTCGAGCAGGGCGCGTGCAGCGGCCTGGGCGTTCTGGCCCGCGGCCTCCAGCCGACCCATCCAGTAGCCGAGGTGGAATCCCAGATCGTCGCCGGCGTCCTGCAGGGTGGAGGACAGGTAGTCGCGGGCTGCCAGTCGCTCATCGGCAATGGCGGCAAAGCGCTCGAAGGCCGCCTGTAGGCGCTCTGCCACCTCGGCCGCCAGGGTCACCGGTCCGGCGGTCGGGGAGAACAGGATGCGGGCCCGCCCACCCTGCCGGGACGTCCCCCCAAGGGCATAGCCGCGCTGGGCCAGGCCGCTGCGTTCGAGCTCGCGGAGGAGCCCGTAGGCGGTCCAGGCCGATATCCCCATCCCGATCCCCACGAGCGAGTAGTGAACCCCCTCACCGCGCTCACTGGCGAGCCGACGAAGGGTCTCGAGCGCCTCCTTGCGGCGCGGCGTCAGAACCGACTTAAAGGATGACAAAAGACCCAAAAACCATAGCGCAAGAATGGCGTTCGGGCGCGTCCGCAACGACCGCCGTCAGCTCCTGGGTGAGCTCCCCGGTTCGTCCGGCAGATCGGGCAGGTCCAGGCTGTTGACCAGATTGCGAAAGACCTCAAGCCGGTCCTCGTTGGCCTGGCTGCGGGGGCTCTCGGGGTCCTGCCCCTCGGTGTCCTCGCCGTCGGGGATCACGCCGGCCTGGTCCAAGACCTCGGTGGCGACGTAGATCGGACACTCGAAGCGGACGGCGAGGGCGATGGCGTCACTGGGTCGGGAGTCGACCTCGATCTCGCGCCCGCCCTGGAGCAGGTAGAGGCGGGCATAGAAGATCTCGTCCGCGACCGAGGTGACCACCATCCGGTTCACAGTCGCGCCGAGCTCGCGCAGGATCGAGGTCAGGAGGTCGTGGGTGACCGGCCGCTCGGCGTCCACGCCGGTGATCTTGAGCGCGATCGCGTTGGCCTCGAAATTGCCGATCCAGATCGGTAGATAGCGGTCGGCACCCTTCTCGCGCAGGATGACCACGTGCTGGCCGGTGGCCATGTGCACGCGGATGCTGTCGACCGCTACCTCATGTGGATCGTCCGTCTCGATCTCCCAAGATTAGAGTCTACCCGCGCCCGGGCGGCGGCGGATCTGGGCAGAATGGTGTCCATGCCAAGGGCGGGCGGGCGTCGACGCATGGTCCTCATCGACGCCCACAGCCTCATCTATCGTGCCTTCTTCGCCCTTCCCCCGATGAGCACGTCGGCGGGCGTGGTCACCAACGCCGCCTATGGTTTCACCTCCATGCTGGCCCTGGTCTTGAACTCGCGCCCCGAGTTCGCCGTGGCCGCGTTCGACACCGGACAACCCAGCTTCAGGAGCGATGAGTACGCGGGGTACAAGGGCGGCCGGCGCCCGACCCCGGACGACTTGCGGCCCCAATTCGAGCTCGTGCGCCGGATCCTGGAGGCGCTCATGATCCCGGTCGAATCCATCCCCGGGTTCGAGGCCGACGACGTCATCGGCAGCCTCGACCTGCAGGCCGAGGCTGCCGGCCTGGAGGTCACCATCGTCAGCGGCGATCTCGACTGTCTGCAGCTGGTGAGCGACAAGACGTCGGCCCTGGTGCCGCGCCGGGGCATCACCGAGACCACCCTCTACGGTCCAGACCAGGTCCGCCAGCGCTATGGATTGGATCCCGCCCAGCTGATCGACTACAAGGCGTTGCGCGGCGACACCTCGGACAACATCCCGGGAGTGGCGGGGGTGGGGGACAAGACGGCGACCGAGCTGGTGCAGCGCTTCGGCAGCGTCGAGGGCGTGCTCTTGGGCCTGGAGCAGCTCAAGGCCGGCCGGGTGCGCTCGGCCCTGGAGGCGGGCGCCGAGGAGCTGCGCTTGGGCAAGCGCCTGGTCACGATCCGGCGCGACGCCCCGGTCGAGCTCGACCTGGAGCGCGCGCGCTGGCTCCGCTACGACCCCGAGAAGGTGCGGTCGGTGTTCGACGAGCTCGAGTTCCGCCAGCTCCTCTCCCGCCTGCCCCTACCCGACCAGGCGCCCACGCAGCCCAGCCTGGCGCTGGAGTCGGTCGCCCCCGAGCCCAGCCGGATCCTCGCCCCTGACGACCTGCCCACTCTCATCAGCGAGCTCTCGGCCGCACCCGTGGTCGCCCTCTACGCGCTTTACGAGGGCACTCCCCGGCAGCCCTCGCTGGCCGGCTATGGGCTGGCCAGCGAGCGGGGATCGTGGTTTGTGCCCGCTCAGCTGTTGGACCAGGTGCGCCCCCACCTGGCCGGCGTCCAGCTGGCCGCGCATGACGTCAAGGAGGAGCAGGTGGTGTTGGGTGGCGCCCAACGCTGGGAGTTCAGCACCCATCTCGCCGCCTACCTGATCGGTTCGGGAGCGCGCGATCCCCGGCTCGAAGACCTGGCCCGAGAGCTGCTGGGGATGGATCTGAGGCCGCGCGAGGAGCTCTTGGGGCCGCGTCGGAGCGCCCTCACCCTGGCTCAGGTGGCGCCTGAACTGGTCGCCTCCCACGCCGAGCGCCGGGCCCAGGCGGTGCTTCGCCTGGTCCCGCTGCTCTCGGCTCAGATGCGCGAACTGGGGGTGGACTACCTGTTCCACCAGATCGAGCTCCCCCTGGCCGCGGTGCTCGCGGGCATGGAGGCCGAAGGGGTGGCGGTCGATGTCGAATACCTGCGCGAGCTCGGCTCTGAGCTCGGCGACCAGCTCGCCCAACTCGAGACCTCAATCTGCGCTCAGGCCGGCTATCAGTTCAACCTCAACGCTCCCCAGCAACTGGCCAAGCTCCTGTTCGAAGACTTAGGGCTCCCCTCCGGGCGGCGTACCAAGACCGGATTCTCCACCGACGCCGACACCCTTGAGGCCCTGCGCGAGCGCCACCCGGTGGTGGCCCAGGTGCTCGAGCACCGACAGCTCCAGAAGCTCAAGTCAACCTACGTGGACGCGCTGCCCGAGCTCGTCGATTCCCGGACCGGGCGCATCCACAGCTCGTTCGGGCAGGCCTCGACAGCGACCGGTCGGCTGAGCTCGTCCAACCCCAACCTGATGAACATCCCGATCCGCTCGGAGCTCGGCCAGCGCATCCGGCGGGCCTTCCGAGCCGGTCGACCGGGTCACCGACTGCTCTCCGCCGACTACTCCCAGATCGAGCTCAGGGTGGCGGCGCACCTGTCCGAGGACGCCCAGCTGCTGGCCGCCTTCGGCGCCGGCCACGACATCCACGCGGCCACCGCGGCGCGCGTGTTCAAGACCCCGATCGAGTCCGTGGACTCCGCCCAGCGGCGTCAGGCCAAGATCGCCAACTTCGGCTCGCTCTATGGCCAGGGTGAGTATGGGCTGGCCCAGCAGATGGGAATTCCGGCTTCGGAGGCGCGCGAATTTCTGCGCGAGTACTGGCAGACCTACGCCGGCCTGCGGGCCTGGCTGGATTCGGTTCGGGAGGCGGCTCGAAATGACGGCCTGGTGGTCAGCGCCACCGGTCGCCGCCGCGTCATCCCCGACCTGCGCTCGCCCAACCACCAGCTGCGCCAGGCGGCAGAACGGATGGCGATCAACTTTCCCATCCAGTCCTTGGCCGCCGACATCATCAAGCTCGCCATGGTCGCCATCGAGCGCGAGCTCGCCTCGCGCCGGCTCCAGGGCAGGATGCTGCTCCAGGTCCACGACGAGCTCGTCTTCGAAATCCCAGAGGAGGAGTCTGCGGACTTCTTGGAGCTGGTGCCGCGGCTCATGATCGGAGCCTACGAGCTCCTCCCGGGACTGGCCGTGGAGGCCAAGCTGGGGCTGAACTGGGCGGACATGGAGCGCGTGGCCTAGAAAAGTGCCCGAGCTGCCCGAGGTCGAGACGGTGGTTTGTGACCTGCGCCCGGCGGTGGTCGGGCGCAGGATCGAGCGCGTTCTGCACCTCAACCCTCTGCTCCTGCGCCAGCGTGAGCCCAGGCCGGCGGGCGAGCTCCTGGTCGGGCGCGTGATCGAGGCCCTGGAGCGGCGCGGCAAGTACATCATCTTCCGATGCGGCGAGCGATTGTGCCTGATCGTCCATCTGGGTATGACGGGACAGCTGCGCTTGGTCCCCGCGGGGCATGAGCTGGCTCCCCACGTCCACCTGCGCCTGGAGTTACAGGGCCAGCAGGAGCTGCGCCTGCGCGACCCACGGCGCTTCGGGCGCGTCCTGATCGGGGAGGAGGAGGATCTCATCGCCCAGGGCGCGATGCCGCGCCTGGGCGCGGAGCCGATCGATCCAGGGTTTGACGGGCCCCTCCTCGGCCGCCTGCTGAGTGGGCGGCGGGCGCCGATCAAGAGCCTGCTCTTGGACCAGCGAATCGTCGCCGGGGTTGGCAACATCTACGCCGATGAGGCCCTGTTCCGGGCCCGGATCCACCCCGCCCGAAGCGCCGCCGGTCTGGGTCCACGGCGCCTGAGCCGGCTTGCCAGCGCGCTGGCCGGGGCGCTGGCCGAGGGCATCGTCCACCGCGGCAGCACCATCGCCGACTACCGCGACGCCTGGGGCGAACGCGGACATCAGCAGGACCGGCTACAGGTCTACGGCAGGGCGGGCCAGGCCTGCCTCAACTGCGGCTCGCGCCTGCGCTCGATCCGGCTCGGAGGCCGGACCTCGGTCTTCTGCGTTCGGTGCCAGCGTTGAATCGGGCCCTTCTCGCCATGGCTGCCCTGGGCGCCGGCTTCGTGGTTTTAAGCGGGGTCGCGGCGGCGGGGTTGACCCACAGCCTGGACCGCACCATCGACGCCTGGGGCCAGCACCTGTGGTCGCCGGGGGTGGAGCCGGTGCTGCGCCTGATCGCGCTCCTGGGTGGGGTCGAGGTGACCACCGCCCTGGCCCTGGGGCTGTTCGTCTGGCTTCGCCGTCGGGGCTTTAAGTCCGAATCGTGGGCGCTGTCGGTCTATCCCCTGTCGGTTGGCCTGGAGGTCGCCTACAAGCAGCTGGTGCACCAGGTCGGGCCCAGTCCCGGCCACGCCGACGGGCCCAGCCTGAGCCTCTTCTTCGTCCACCTGGTGCCGTACAGCTTCCCCAGCGGGCACCAGGTGCGGACCGTGGTCGTGTACGGCCTGATCGCCTTCTGCGTGCACCGCCTGGCGCCTCCTGGGCGCCTCCGCCGTGCCGTTTACCCGGCGCTGGCGGTCATGATTGGAGTGATGGCAGTAGACAGGGTGGTGGTCGAGGCCCACTGGGCCTCGGACGTGATCGGCGGTCTGCTCCTGGGTGGCGCCGCGCTGGCTGCGGCCGTGGCCTGGATGGACGTACCGCGCGAGGTCACGTGACCGACGCCGCGGTGGTGCTGCTCATGGTCTCGCTTCCCGGGCGCGACGACGCCGAGCGTCTGGGGGAACAGCTGGTCGAAGAGCGTCTGGCCGGGGCGGGTTCGGTCGTGCCGGGGATCCACTCCTTCAGCTGGAGCCAGGGCCGTCTGCAGCGCGAGCACGAGTCTCTGCTCCTACTCAGGACCACCGGCGAGCTCTCGGCGGCGGCCCAGGCCCGGATCCTTGAGCTCCACGGCGGGGAGCCGGCGGACCTGATCGAGATCCCGGTGAGCGCAGTCTCACCGGCCTACCTGGCCTATCTGGCCCAGGCCGTGGACTCGACTCGGGGAGAGCGGGCATCCAGCGCCGGCTCCCCCTCGGACCCCGAGCCGGGCGGTTGATGCGGCCCTCGAGCTATCCCATGCTCGACGCCGCCACGGCGGCGGCGACGGTGCTCGAGCGAATCTTTGTGCTGGGCCCAGAGGAGGTCCAGGTGGCTCAGCTGCGCGGACGCGTGCTGGCCGCCGACCTGCACTCGACCGTGCGCCTTCCCGGGCTGCCTCTGAGCGCGGTCGACGGTTACGCTCATCGCACGGCCGACTCGGGAGGATGGCTCCGCGTGACTGGGGAATCTGCGGCCGGTCGTCCCTACGCCCAGGATCTCGGCCCGGGCCAGGCGGTGACCATCCTGACCGGGGGCGTCGTCCCGGCGGGAGCGGACGCCGTGGTCATGGTCGAGGACGTGACATCGGAAGGGGACGGCATTCGCTTCGCCTCGACCCGGGCCGGGGCCAACATCAACCCGGCCGGCGCAGACGTGGAGGTGGGCGAGCTGGTGCTGGCCCAGGGTACCCAGCTGGGCCCAGCTGAGATCGCTCTCGTCGCCGCCCTGGGGCGGCGCTCGCTCCCAGTTCACCGCCGACCCCGGGTGGCCCTGATGTCGACCGGGGACGAGCTCTTGGAGCTCGGATGCGAGCCCGGACCGGGCCAGATCGTGGACTCCAACCGCTGGGCCCTGGGGGCGGCGCTGGAGGAGACGGGAGCAGAGGTGACGATGCTCGGGATCGCGCCCGACGAGCCCGGCGCACTGCGCGCCCTAGTCGAGGGCGCGCTCCTGGAGCACGACGTGCTGGTGACCTCGGGGGGGGTCTCGGTCGGCAGCCATGACCTGGTCAAGCCGCTCCTGGCCGAGCTCGGCCAGATCCACGTGGGCCGGGTCAAGGTGCGCCCGGGCAAGCCCTTCACCTTCGCCACCCTGGGCTCCGACAAAGTCGCCTTCGGGCTCCCCGGCTTCCCGGTCAGCTCACTTGTCACCTTCGAGGTCTTCGTCCGCCCGGCGCTGCGCCGCATGCAGGGCCACTCGCGGCTGCAGCGCCTCGAGCTGCCCGTGCAATTGGGCTACGACGCCCAGGCGAGCGGGGATCGGACCGACTTCCAGCGCGTGCGCCTGCAGGCCCAGGACGGCGTCCTGGTGGCGCACAGCACGGGGCGCCAGGCCTCCTCTCGACTGCTCTCCATGGTCGGGGCCCAGGGCTTGGTCCGCATCCCTCCGGGAGAGCGCGGGCTGCTTCGAGGCGAGGCGGTGACGGCGCTGCTGCTGAGCCTGGATTAACCCGCCGGGTCGAACGGGCGTTCGGCTTAAAATCGAATTCAGCCATGGCCGCCACCTTCCAACTCGACGCGCCCTTCAAGCCCGCGGCCGACCAGCCCCAGGCCATCGAGACCGTGGTCCAGGGTTTCAACCGTGGCCTGCGGCACCAGCTACTGTTCGGCGTCACCGGGAGCGGCAAGACCAACGTCATGGCCTGGGCGATCGAGCGCCTGGGACGCCCGGTGCTGGTCTTGAGCCCGAACAAGACTCTGGCCGCGCAGCTCTGCGCCGAGTTCCGGCGCCTGTTCCCCCAGAACGCGGTCGAATACTTCGTCAGCTACTACGACTACTACCAGCCCGAGGCGTACATCGCGCGCAGCGACACCTACATCGAGAAGGACTCCAACCGCAACCAGGAGATCGACCGCCTCCGCCACTCCGCCACCAGTGCCCTGGTCACCCGGCGGGACGTGATCGTGGTGGCCAGCGTCAGCTGCATCTACGGCATCGGGTCGGTCGAGGATTACCTGGGCGAGTCGTTCGAGATCCGGCCCGGGATGGCGATCCGGCGTGAGCTACTGCTGCGCAAGTTGACCGAGATGCTCTATGAGCGCAACGACTACGACCTCGCCCGGCTCCGGTTCCGGGTCCGCGGCGACGTCGTCGACCTGGTGCCGGCGAGCGAGGAGCGGGTCTACCGGATCGAGTTCATGGGCGACGAGATCGAGCGCATCCGCGAGCTGGACGCGGTTACAGGCGAGATCCTGTCCGATCGTGATCAGCTCCGAATCTTCCCCGCCAGCCACTACGTGACGCCCAAGGAGAAGCTGCTTTTGGCCCTGGCGGACGCCGAGGCCGAGCTCGAGGAGCGCTGCGCCTGGTTCCAAGAGCAGGGCAAGCTGCTGGAGGCTCAGCGGTTGCGCCAGCGGACCGGATTCGACCTCGAGATGCTGCGGGAGGCGGGCACCTGCGCGGGGGTGGAGAACTATTCACGTCACCTGACCCGGCGTTCGCCGGGCGAGGCGCCCTTCACCCTCCTCGACTACCTGCCCGAGGATGCTCTGATCTTCGTCGACGAATCGCACGTGGCCGTACCCCAGGTCGGAGCCATGCTGGGGGGCGACCGTTCGCGCAAGGCGGCGCTGGTCGAGTACGGGTTTCGCCTGCCCAGCGCCTTCGACAACCGCCCGCTCAGCTTTGCCGAATGGGAGGAGCGGGTGCACCAGGTGCTCTACGTCAGCGCCACTCCGGGCCCCTATGAGCTGGCCCACGCAGAGCAGGTGGCGGAGATGGTGGTGCGACCGACGGGGCTGGTGGATCCGAGCCTGGAGGTGCGGGGCACGGCGGGTCAGATCGACGATCTGGTGGGTGAGCTGCGCCAGCGAGCGCAGGCCGGCCACCGCTCCCTGGTTACGACCCTGACCAAGCGCTTCGCCGAGGACCTGACCGACTACCTGCGTGAGGTGGGCATCCGGGTTCGCTACATCCACTCCGATCTGGACGCCATGGAGCGGATCGAGGTCCTGCGCGACCTGCGCCTGGGCGAGTACGACGTGCTGGTCGGCATCAACCTTCTGCGCGAGGGCCTGGACCTACCCGAGGTCGCGTTCATCGCCATCCTGGATGCCGACAAGGAGGGCTACCTGCGCGCCTATCGCAGCTTCATCCAGATCATCGGGCGCGCCGCGCGCAACGTCGAGGGTCACGTGATCATGTACGCCGATCGGGTCACCGACTCCATGCGCCAGGCGATCGAGGAGACCGATCGCCGGCGCGCTCGCCAGCTCGCTCACAACCTTGAACACGGCATCACCCCCGAGACCGTGCACAAGGCGGTCTACCAACTGGAGGCTCACGAGCAGGAGGTGAAGGCCGACGCGGTCGAGCTCATGGCCGGCTCCGGCCTGCCACGCCCCGACGTCGAGGCCATGCTCCGCGACCTGGAACGCGAGATGTACCGGCTGGCCAAGGGTCTGCAGTTCGAGGAGGCGGGCCGGATCAGGGACCGCATCGCCTCTCTGCGCCGCCGCTTTCTGGGCGGGGATGCGGGCGAGGACGACGCCGATGTGGCTCTGGTCACCGCCGCCGCGCCCCGACCCCGACCGGCATCTCCGCGGCGCCGGGGACGCTAGGGGGATGGGGTCGGACCGCATCGTCATCCGGGGGGCGAGGGAGCACAACCTTAAGAACGTGGACCTCAGCATTCCGCGCGACCGCCTGGTGGTGTTCACCGGGCTCTCGGGCTCGGGCAAGTCGTCGCTCGCCTTCGACACCATCTACGCCGAGGGCCAGCGCCGCTACGTGGAGTCGCTCTCGGCCTACGCGCGCCAGTTCCTGGGCCAGATGGAAAAGCCTGACGTGGACATCATCGAAGGCCTCTCTCCTGCCATCTCGATCGATCAGAAGGGGACTTCGCGCAATCCTCGATCCACGGTGGGCACGGTGACCGAGATCTACGACTACCTGCGCCTGCTCTTCGCCCGCATCGGCCATCCCCACTGCCCAGTGTGCGGGCGCGAGATCCACAAGCAGACCATCGAGCAGATGGCGGCCCAGGTCGAGCGCATGCCCGAGGGCACCCGGCTCATGATCCTGGGTCCCGTCGTCCGCGGGCGCAAGGGTGAGTACCAGAGCCTGCTCGAGGACGTGCGCCGCCAGGGGTTCTCGCGCGTGCGGGTCGACGGCACCATCCACGAACTGGGCGCATCGATACCGATGCAGCGCTACAAAAAGCACGACGTCGAGGTCGTGGTCGACCGCGTGGTGGTCGGTCCCGATCAGCGCACCCGCCTGGTCGACTCGCTCGAGGTCGCGGCCAAGCTGGGTCAGGGCGTGGTCCTTCTGGTTCCCCTGGACGGGGGCGAGGAGGTCTCGCTGTCCCAGGACTACGCCTGTCCGTATGACGGCATCAGCGTGCCCGAGCCCCAGCCGCGGAGCTTCTCCTTCAACACCCCCCACGGCGCCTGTCCGAGCTGCGGCGGTCTGGGAACCGAGCTCGTGGCCGACCCCGAACTGGTGCTCCCAGACCCCGGCCGCAGCCTCAATGCCGGCGCCATCGCGCCCTGGCATCGCTCCCAGTTCTTCTATCCCGAGCTCCTGCGCTCGCTCTGCGAGGCGCACGGGGTGGACATGAACCAGCCCTGGCGCGATCTCGATCCCGATTTCCGCCGGATTCTCCTGGAGGGCACGGGAGCGGAGTCGGTTCGCTTCAGCTATCGCAACTATCACCGCACCCGGCGCACCTACAACGCCCCCTTCGAGGGGGTGTTGGTGAACTTGAAGCGCCGGCATTCGGAGACTGATTCCGACTTCCTGCGCGCCGAGCTGGAAAAGTACATGAGCGAGCGGGCCTGTTCGGCCTGCGCCGGGCGTCGCCTCAAACCGGAGTCGCTGGCGGTGACGGTGGGGGGCCTCAACATCGCCCAGGTCTGCGCCCTGTCGGTGCGCGACGGCGACCTCTGGTTCAAATCTCTGGAGTTGAGCGAGCGCGAGGAGCAGATCGGGCGCGGCATCCTGAAGGAGGTGGGCGAGCGGCTGCGCTTCATGCTCGACGTGGGGCTCGACTACCTGAGTCTGGCCCGGAGCGCGACCAGCTTGTCGGGTGGAGAATCGCAGCGCATCCGCCTCGCCACCCAGATCGGCTCCAAGCTGATGGGGGTGCTGTACATCCTGGACGAGCCCTCGGTGGGCTTGCACCAGCGCGACAACCACCGTCTGATCGAGACCCTGCTCCGCCTCCGTGACCTGGGCAACACGCTGATCGTGGTCGAACACGACGAGGACACCATTCGCGCCGCCGACTGGATGGTCGACATCGGTCCCGGGGCGGGGGAGCACGGTGGAAGGGTGGTCGCCAGCGGCACCGTGGACGAGGTCATGGCCAACCCCGACTCGCTCACCGCGGCCTTCCTGAGGGGGGACCGCCGGATCGAGATCCCGGCTCGGCGACGCCCCCGCGAGCGCGGCGAGCTGGTCATCGAGGGGGCCGAGGCCAACAACCTCAAGTCGATTGAGGCGAGGATCCCACTGGGCTGTTTCGTGGCCGTCTCGGGAGTGAGTGGCTCGGGCAAATCGTCGCTCGTGAGCGACGTGCTCTCCCGGCGCCTGGCCCAGCATTTTCACGGCGCCAAGGCCCGCCCTGGCCGCCACAGCGGCATCCGGGGCCTGGAGCTGATCGACAAGTCGATCGACGTCGACCAATCTCCGATCGGGCGCACTCCGCGCTCCAACCCGGCCACCTACACCGGCATGTTCACGCCCATCCGCGAGCTTTTCGCCTCTCTGCCCGAGGCCCGGGTGCGGGGCTACGCCCCGGGTCGCTTCTCGTTCAACGTCAAGGGCGGCCGGTGCGAGGCCTGTCAGGGGGATGGGATCATCCAGATCGAGATGCAGTTCCTGCCCGATGTCTACATTCCCTGTGAGGTCTGCGGGGGGAGCCGCTACACCCAGGAGGTGCAGGAGGTTCGTTTTCGCGGCCACTCCATCGCCGATGTCTTGGAGATGACCGTGGACGAAGCCATGGAGGTATTCGAGAACGTGCCCCGGATCCTGGCCAAGCTGCGCACGCTGCACGACGTCGGTCTGGGCTACATCCGTCTGGGCCAGCCGGCGACCCAGCTCTCAGGAGGCGAGGCGCAGCGGGTCAAGCTGTCCACCGAGCTCTCCCGGCGCGATACCGGGCACACCATGTACGTGCTCGATGAGCCCACGACCGGGCTTCACTACGCGGACGTGGAGCGGTTGCTGGAGGTCCTCCACCGGCTGGTCGACCACGGCAACACCGTGATCGTGATAGAGCACAATCTGGACGTGCTCAAGACCGCCGACTGGCTCATCGATCTCGGACCCGAGGGCGGGGAGGGGGGTGGCGAGCTGGTGGCCAGCGGGACACCGGAGGAGGTCGCGATGAACCCACGCTCGCACACCGGTCGCTTCCTGGCTCCGGTGCTGGCGCGTCAGGCGCGCCTGGAGGTGACGGCCTGAGCGCGTTCGAGGAACTGCGGGCGCAGCTGGCTCGGATCGCGGATCTGGAGCGCGCCTCAGCCCTGTTGGACTGGGATCAGGAGACCTACCTGCCTCCGGGCGGGGTCGAGGACAGAGCCAACCAGCTCGCCACGCTGGGCGGATTCACCCATCAGATGTTCACCTCCGAGCGCCTGGCGGGTCTGCTCGAGAGCGCCGAGCGCGAGCTCGACGGCGCCCCGCAGGACTCCTTTGAGGCCAGCCTCCTGCGGGTGACGCGACGCGATCACGAGCAGGCGCTGCGGCTCCCCGCCGCCCTGGTCGAAGACCTGGCCCGGGCCGGAGCGGAGGCGCGGCCGGATTGGCTGGCCGCGCGCGAGCAAAAAGACTGGTCGATTTTCCAGCCTCGCCTGGAGCGCAACGTGGAGCTCTCCCAGGCCGTCGCCGACTGCCACGGATTTGAGGTCAGCCGCTACGACGCCCTCATCGAGCGTGGCGAGCCGGGGCTCAGCACGCGCCGGGTGGAGGAGCTGTTCGAGCAGTTGAAGCAGGCGGTGGTACCAATGCTGGCGGCGATCCAGGAGCGCTCGGATCGAATTCAGGACGGCGTCCTCGACCGGAACTACGACCCCGCCCGCCAGATCCAGGTCTCCCTGGCGGTGATCAAAGAGCTCGGCTATGACTTCCACCGCGGCCGGCTCGACATCTCCCAGCATCCCTTCAGCGTCGCCTTCGGGCCCGGCGACGTGCGCATTACGACCCGAGTCAAGCGCAACGTCCGCGACTCCTGCCTGTTCAGCTGCATCCACGAGAGCGGCCACGCCATGTACGACCAGGGGGTGCCTCGCGATCTGGATCGGACGCCGCTCTGGGGGGGGGCCTCGAGCGGCGTGCACGAATCCCAATCCAGGTTCTGGGAGAACCTGGTTGGGCGTAGCCGCCCCTTCTGGCGTCACTTCTTCCCGCTTCTGCGCGACGCCTTCCCCGCCCAGCTCGCCGATCAGGACGCGGAGTCGTTCTACCGCGCCAATAACCGGGTGCGACCCTCCTACATCCGGGTCGACGCGGACGAGGTGACCTACAACCTGCACGTGCTCTTGCGATTCGAGATCGAGCGCGACCTGGTCGAGGGGCGGCTCGGCGCGGCGGAGGTGCCCGAGGCCTGGAACGAGCTCCTGGCGCGCTATCTCGGCCTGCCGCCGCCCGATCTGGTCTCCGGTCCCCTGCAGGACATCCACTGGGTTAGCGCCCCGCTTGGAACCTTCGTCGGATACACCCTTGGCAATCTCATCAGCGCCCAGCTGATGGATCGAGCGCGGCTGGATCTGGGCGACGTGGACGCGCTCCTGGAGGCGGGCGACTTCTCACCTCTGCTGGCCTGGCTGCGCGCTGCCGTGCACCAGCACGGAAGAATGTTCACGCCCGACGAGCTGACCCTGCGGGCGACCGGCGCGGGGATCGGGACAGAGTCCTGGATCCGCTACGCGCGAGCCAAATTTGGGGAGCTGTACGACCTCAGCTGGTAGTCGCCTCGCGCAGCGATGGGCGCCGTCCATGCATCATCGTGGCGTGTCCACCACTGCCCTGCCGGCCATCCTCGCCATCTGCGTGCTGCTCTTCGCCGAGGAGGCCGGGGTGCCGATCCCGCTGGCCCAGGGCGAGGTGGTGCTGATCGGCTCGGGCCTCCTTGTCACCTCGGGCCGGGTCCAGCTTGCTCCCATGCTCCTCCTCACCGCCCTGGCCGTGGTAGTGGGTGCGCTCTGCGGCTACGGCTGGGCGCGCCTGATCGGTCGGGAGCGCCTGAGGGGGGTCGCGGCCCGGCTCCACGCCGAGGGCTCCTTCGATCAGGTCGCCGCCAGGCTGACAGGCTCCGAGGTCGGCCTGGTCTCGATCACCCGGCTGGTGCCGGGACTGCGCGTTTACACCAGCCTGGTGGCCGGGGCGTCGGGCATGAGGCTGCGCCGGTTCGCGACCGCGCTGCTTCTGGCGGTGATCCCCTGGGTGCTCTTCTACACCCTGCTCGGAGTGTTCGTGGGGGTGCCTGCCGAGCACATCATCGGGCTCCTGGAGGGCACCGTGCTGCGCCTGGGAGTGGTGCTTTTGATCCTGATCGGTCTCTACCTGGGGGTGCGCCGCCTGCCCGCAACGCGTCCTCCTGGCCCCCTGCACCGTTCCTCGGCGGCGCGCGTCCTGGCCGCCTTGATGGTCGACCTGGGCGTGACCAGCCTGGTCCTGGTCGTGTTCGCCGTCCTGCTCGGGTTGGAGCAGAACACGGCCAGCGCGGCCTCTGCCACGGCGGTGGTGGGGGCCACCGCACTGGCCTACCTGGTGGTGGCGAGGCGGAGCACGGGAAGCACCCTGGGCGAGTCGATGTTCCGGGTCCGCTACCCCTGAGCCCGACCGGGGTGGCGGCCTCGGCCCGGCTGCCTAGAATCGGCGGCAGTGGTTAGCACTCCCGAGGGCATCCGGCGCCGGTTGCGGGCGGTGCCCGACTCCCCCGGGATCTACATGTTTCGCGACGGTGGCGGCCAGGTGATCTACGTGGGTAAGGCGCTGCGTCTGCGCGATCGACTCCGCTCCTATTTCGGGCCCGGGTCGCAGACCTCGCCGCGACTGGCCGAGCTCACCCGGCGCATCGCCGACTTCGAATTCGTCAAGGCCGCCAACGAGGTCGAGGCGCTGGTGCTCGAGTGCAATCTGATCAAGCACTACCGGCCGCGCTACAACGTGCGCTTGAAGGACGACAAGAACTACCTCTACCTGAAGCTGCCCGTGACCGAGGAGTTCCCGCGCGTGCATTACACGCGCCGCATCGCCGACGACGGCGCCCGCTACTTCGGTCCCTACACCAGCGCCCAGGCGCTACGCAGCACGGTCAAGAGCCTGCGCCAGCTGCTGCCCTTTCGGACCTGCTCGGACGAGGTCTTCAGCCAGGGCCGGATCTGCCTGGACTACCACATCCAGCGCTGTCCCGGTCCCTGCGAGCTGCGCATCACGGCGGCCGACTACCGGGCTCGGATCGAGCAGGTGGCGCTCTTCATGGAGGGCCGCTCGGGGGAGCTGGCGCAGGGACTGCGAGCGGAGATGGACGCCGCCGCCGAACGCCTCGACTTTGAGACCGCCGCCCGCCGCCGCGACCAGCTGGGCGCGATCGAGAAGATCGCAGATCGGCAGCGCGTGTTGGTCCACTCGCGCAGCGACGAGGACCTCGTGGCCTGGTCGCGCTCGGGACGCTCGGCCTACGTGGAGGTGGCGCACGTGCGCGAGGGCCGGATGGTGGGACACGACGGCCACGCTCTGGAGGGGGCCGCTGAGCTGGCCGACGAGGACGTGCTCAGAGCCTTCCTGCTCCAGTATTACGCCAGCGCGACCCACGTGCCGCGCTCGATCGTGCTCCCCGCCGTCCTGCCCCAGGGGGAGGAGGTGACGGCCTTCCTGAGCCATCGCCGGGGCGCGCCGGCAAGCCTGCACGTGCCCCGGCGGGGGCGGCTCAAGGCGCTTTTGGACCAGCTCACGGAGACCGCCCAGGAGGCGCTGGAGCAGGACCGGATCCGGGCCGCCTACGACCACGATCGCACCGGACCGATGCTTGAGTCGCTGGCCCAGGCGCTGGAGCTGGAGTCGCCCCCCCGGCGGATCGAATGCTTCGACATCTCCAACCTGCAGGGGGAGTCGGCGGTGGGCTCGATGGTGGTGTTCGAGGAGGGCCGGCCCTCGCCCGAGAACTACCGCAGCTTCAAGATTCGGCTGGCCGAGGGCCCCAATGATTTCGCCATGATGCGGGAGATGCTGCAGCGGCGCTTTGATCGGCTGGAGTCGGCCCTGCGCCGCTCTGCCGCGGGCGAGGCATTGGATCGCAGCTTCGCCAGCCGGCCGGACCTGGTCATCGTCGACGGCGGCAAGGGTCAGCTGGGCGTGGCGGTGGCGGTCCTGGAGGCGGCGGGCTTCGCCGACGTGCCCGTCTTCGGCCTGGCCAAGGAGCGCGAGGAGGTGTTCGCTCCCGGCCGCCCAGCCCCGATCGTGCAGGAGCACGACTCTCCCGGCCTGTTCCTGCTCCAGCGCATCCGCGACGAGGCCCATCGCTTCGCCATCACCCACCATCGGCGGGTCCGCACGCGACGCGCTCTCTCCTCGCCCCTAGACTCGGTCGAGGGCATCGGTCCGGCGCGCAAGCGGGCGCTCCTGCGCCGCTTCGGGAGCCTCGATGCCATCCGCGCGGCCAGCCCGGGCGAGCTTGCCGCCAGCGGAATTCCCGCCCGCGTGGCGGCGCGCCTTAAGGAATTGCTCTAATGAAACCGGCCCCACCTCGTCTGCTCCTGGTCTCGGCCCCGGACCGGGTCCGAGCCGAGGCCGACCTGGCCCAGGCCGGGTTCGAGATCGGGGCCGGCGAGCCGGCCCGACCGGAGCGGGATCTGGCCCTGCTTTTGACTCAGCCCACGGCCGAGCTCTTGGCGCGCGCCGACGCCGCTGGACTTCAGTACACCCTGATCCACGTCGGTGCCGCGGACGGGGAACCCCAGGGGAGTTTTGAGCGCGCCCACCACCGGATCGGCCCCGAGGCCCTCGGGGCCCTGGCCGGCTCGCTCTCCGGCCGGCGCTCCGGCGAGCTCGAATTACTCGCCTTCGCCTACCGGGCCGGTCTGCCCGCCGCCGCCAACTGGGTCCTGGACGTGCGCTTCCTGGACAATCCCTACTGGGTCAGCGAACTTCGCGATCTGGATGGCTTCGACCCCCGGGTCAGCGCCTATGTACTCGAGCAGCCGGCCGCCCAGACTCTGCTCCAAGGGCTCGAGGCGCTCCTGCGGGCGGTGCTCCCGCTCTACGCCAGAGGGCCGCTCTGCGTCGCCTTCGGATGCACCGGCGGTCGCCACCGTTCCGTCGCCCTGGCCGAGGAGATGGCCCGCCGCCTGGCCGACCTGGAGGGTCTGGAGGTCACGGTCCGGGCGCGCGATCTGGCTCCGCCCTGAGAGCTCTGGTTCAGGCCGGAGCTGTGACCGCGGAGAGGGGCTGGGCCACGTCTTCGAGCGAGCGGCGTTCGGCGTTGACACCCAGGAAGAGGGCGATCAGGCCCCCCGCGATCATGATCACCGCCCCCAGGTAGTAGCCCAGGCTGAGCGGTCCCCGGTTGGCACCGGTGCCGATCAGGGCGCCGAACAGCAGAGGAGCGGCGACGCCGCCGGCGAGCTGGGAGATGGCGAAGAAGAATGAGATCGCCTGGCCCCTGAGCTCCAGGGGGAAGATCTCACTCACGGTCAGGTAGGCCGAGGAGGCCCCGGCCGAGGCGAGGAAGAAGATCGCGCACCAGAGCCCGGTCTGGGTGAGCGCGGAGAGCACTCCCTGGCTGAAGAGCCAGCCCGAGACGGCGAGCAGGAGGCCCGAGCTGAGGTAGGTGGCGAAGATCATGCGCCGCCGGCCCACGGTGTCGAAGAGGGGGCCGATGACGAGGGGCCCGAGCAGGTTGCCGACCGCGAAGGGGAAGAAGTAGAACCCGATGCGGGCGGGGGGGATCTTATAGAAGCGAGCCAGAACCAGGGCGTAGGTGAAGAAGATGGCGTTGTAAAGGAATGCCTGGGTGACCATCATGGAGAATCCAAGCACCGAGCGCGAGGGATAGCGCTTCAACATGGTCCGGGCAATCTCCATGTAGGAGACTGCCCCCCGGGGGCGGATCTCGAGCGCGCGCTCGGGCGGGACCGGTTCCAGCTTCTTACCGCTCCGCTCCACCCGCTCTTCGATCTCGCCGACGATGCGCTCCGCCTCCGCCTCGCGCCCGTGGGTCATGAGCCAGCGGGGACTCTCCGGAATGGTTCGGCGGAGATAGATGATGATGAGGCCCGCCACCGGCCCGATGAAGAATCCGAGGCGCCAGCCCAAATTGACGGGCAGGAGGTGGGGGTCCAAGAGCAGGATCGAGGCCAATGCGCCCACCATTGCGCCCGCCCAGTAGGTCCCGTTGACGGCGATGTCGACCCGGCCCCGGTAGTGGGAGGGGATGAGTTCGTCGATGGCCGAATTGATGGCGGTGTACTCCCCCCCGATGCCGCTACCGGCGAGAAAGCGAAACACGAGCAGGAAGGCCAGTGAGTTGGCCAGCCCGCCAATGCCGCTCGAGACCAGGTAGAGCCCGAGGCAGACGATGAACATCTTCCTCCGCCCGACCATGTCGGTGATGCGGCCGAAGACCAGCGCTCCCACCACCTCGCCCAGGAGATAGACCGAGCCCAACAGGCCGACGTTGGCGCTGGTCAGGTGCAGCGTGGCCCGGTCCTGCAGCACGGTGCCGACGGCGGCCACGATCTGAATCTCGAGCCCGTCCAGAATCCAGGAGACGCCGAGTCCGGTCACCACGAGCCAGTGAAAACGGCTCCAGGGCAGGCGGTCGAGGCGCGCCGGAACCAGGCTGGAGATCGGGGCTGGTTGTCCTGGGACCGCGACTTGGCTCATGCGCACCTCCACTCGGCGCCGTGGCCCCGGTGGGGGACCGCCACGGGCGCTGGCTTATAGCCTCTTCACGGTAAACGTACTGCCATCAGCATCACGTTTGGTGCTAAGCGGTTAGCGAACCACCAGCACCGAGCACTGCGCCTGGTGCACGATGCGATGAGCCACCCCTCCAAGCAGGAGGTCGGTGAGGTGGGAGCCCCGGTCCCCGACCAGGATCAATCCGGCCTTGAACTCGAGCGCTGAATCGAGCAATTCGTGCGCGGTCGAACCGAGTCCCTGGCCCACCCTGCCCTCCGCCCGCAGCCCGGCGGCGCGCAGGCGTTGCAGCGCCTGCTCGACGATCCGCGCGGCCTCCTCCTCGCTCTCGGGAGTGAGCGCGGGGGGGATCGCGCCCGGACGGGCCAGGGCCGCCCCCGGGCGTTCCACCTCGCGCACGTGGATCACCAGTACCTGCGAGCCATGCCGGCTGGCCAGCTCCACGGCGGCGTCGATGACGTGCTGGGCGCGAGTGGAATCCGCGTCGATCGCGGCCACGATGCGATCGAACATCCCATCACCTCCAATGGCGTTTCCGGGGCGTCGCCGTTGGCCCCGCTCAAATCCAACATATCGCGGCCGGGGCCCGCGCGCGCAGCATTTGATCCGGTCGGGCGCGTCGGCGATCAGTAGGCGACGAGGGTGCGCAGGGCGGCCGCAATGCGCTCCGGGGAGGGCAGAAAGGCGGCCTCCTGAGCCGGATTGAACGGCATCGCGGGTAGGTCGGGGGCGGCCACTCGCGTCACCGGAGCGTCGAGATCGGCGAACGCCTTCTCGGCGATCAGGGCGGCGATCTCGGCCCCAAACCCACCGGTGAGGTTGTCTTCGTACACGATCAGGGCCCGGGAGGTGGACGCCACCGCCTCCAGGATCTGGGCCTCGGGCAGGGGACGCAGGCTGCGCAGGTCGAGGACCTGGATCTCCAGCCCCTCCGCCGCCAGCGACTCCGCGGCTTCCAGGCAGTGGTGCACCATGAGGCCCCAGGCGATGCAGGTCGCGTGCCGCCCGCTGCGGCGCTCGGCCGCCTGGCCGAACTCGACCAGATGCTCGCCGGGCGGGATCTCACCCTTGATCAATCGGTAGGTCTTCTTGTGCTCCAGGAACATCACCGGGTCGGGGTCACGGATGGCCGAGGTGAGCAGGCCCTTGGCGTCGGCCGGGGTGCTCGGGGCGACGACCTTAAGACCCGGCACGTGGGCGTAGAAGGCCTCGATCGACTGCGAGTGATAGAGCCCGCCGTGCACCCCACCGCCGTAGGGGACGCGAATGGTGATGGGACACGAGTAGGCGCCGTATGAGCGATAGCGCATCCGTGTCGCCTCGCTCACGATCTGATCAAACGCGGGATGGATGAAGTCGGCGAACTGGATCTCGGCCACCGGGATCAGACCGTTGAGCGAAGCCCCGATCGCGATCCCCACGATTCCGGCCTCGGCCAACGGGGTGTCGAGCACCCGGTCGGGGCCGAAGCGCTCCTGCAGGCCCTCGGTGGCCAGGAAGACGCCGCCCTTGCGGCCCACGTCCTCGCCGAGCACGAACACCCTCGGATCGCGCTCCATCTCCTCGGCCATCGCCTCGCGGATGCCATCGATCAGGGTGCGCTGGGCCACGCTCATCCCTCCTGGAAGAGGTGGCGGTGGATGTCGGACGGTTCCGGGGAGGGAGCCACCTCGGCGCGTCGCGTCGCCTCCTCAACCTCCTCGTGACAGTCGTCCTTGAGGGTTGAGTCCTGCTCCGGCGTCAGTAGCCCCTGTCGGGTCAGGTATTCCCCGAAGCGCTCGAGGGGGTCCAGAGCGAGCATCGCCTCCAGCTCCTCGGCCGGCCGATATCGGCGCTGGTCGTCGTCGGAGGAGTGGGAGGTGAAGCGGGCAACGCGGGCGGCGATGAGGGTCGGGCCCTGGCCCGAGCGCGCCCTCTCCATGGCCCGGCGCATGGCTGTATAGACCTCCAGCACGTCGCCGCCGTCCACGCTCACCCCGGGCATTCCGTAACCCTTCGCCCGATGCGCCACGTCAGCCACCGCCATCTGCAGGCGACGCGGAACGCTGATCGCGTAGTCGTTGTCCTGAACCAGGCAGATGAATGGGAGACGGTGGATGGAGGCGAAGTTCATCGCCTCATGCCAGTCCCCCTCCGAGGTCCCACCCTCGCCGATGCAGCTGACCGCGACCTCGTCCAGTCCGCGCAGCTGGGCCGCGTAGGCGATTCCACAGGCGTGAAGCTGCTTGGGCCCGACCACGCTCGAGGTGCTGACGATCCGGGCCTCGACGTTGCTGAAGTGGGAGGGCATCTGGCGCCCGCCCGACGACGGGTCGGAGGCGCGAGCGAAGACGGAGAGCATGAAATCAGCCGCGGTGACCCCCAGGGCGAGACAGAAGGCGAGATCTCGGTAGTAGGGGACGAGCCAGTCCACCCCCGGTCTCATCGCCGCCGCGGCTCCCACCTGGGCAGCTTCATGGCCCCGCCCGGAAACCACGAAGGGAGCCTTGCCCTGGCGGTTCAGCAGCCACATCCGGCGATCGACGCTGCGCGCCAGCAGCATCTGGCGGTACATCCAGAGCAGGCGCTCAGAACTCAGCCCAAGCTTGGAGTGGCGGTCGAGCGACCCCGCTGGGCCGGTGCCCTTGGGCTCTTTGGGGGGAGCGCTCATGGGCCAGATTATGGCGCACCTATCGCACCCCGACCGGGCCCTTGCGGCCCCGATACACTGGAGGTGGCGGGTGACGGCGGCGGGTGACGTTGGAGGTCGAGCGATCTCATTTTCGAGCGAGGTCAAGGCCGAACTGGCTCAGTTCACCCCGGCCCGCAGCCACTGCCAGGAGCACGAGCTGGCCGGACTTTTCCACGCCTGCCGCGGGCACCTGGAACAGACCTCCCAGGGACTGTCGGCGCGGCTCGAGCGGTTGCCCAACGGGATTGCCCGCAAGCTGGTGCGACTGGCGCATGCGCGGGGGGGAGTGGAGGTTAGCTTCCTGCGCTCAGCCGGTGCTCACCAGGACTCGTTCCGAGTCGATCTGGTCCTGGACGCGCCCCTGGCAGAGCTGTTCGGTCCGGGCCGGGAGGAGCAGATGCCCGAGCGCGGGTGCGATCAGAAGGCGGTATTGCGCGCCTTCTTCCTGGGCTGCGGCTCGGTCAGTTCCCCCACCGCGGCCTACCACCTGGAACTGAGTCCGCCCAGCCCGGCCTGGAGCCGCGGTCTGAGCCGACTGCTGAAGGAACGGGGGGTGCCGGTCCGCGCCGGCGTGCGCGCGGGCCAGCCCCTTCTCTACTTGAAGGACGGTGACGGCATCGTGCACCTGCTCTCCGTGATCGGCGCCAGCCGGGCCGTGATCGAGTTCGAGAAGACGCGGGTGCTGCGGGAGCTCTCGGGCGCGGTCAACCGCCAGCTCAACTTCGAGACCGCGAACATCGCCAAGACCGTGGCCTCATCGAGTCGGCAGCTGGCCGCCATCGATCAGCTCGAGGCGGCGGGGCGGATGGAGCGGCTCAGCCCGGCGCTGCGCGCTGCCGCCCGGGCTCGAAGGAGCCATCCCGACGCCACTCTGGCCGAGCTCGCGCGGCGTCTGGGGCTGAGCCGGTCGGCCGCCAACCACCGGCTTCGGCGCCTGCTCGAGCTGGCCGCAGAGCCCGGACGACGGAGCCGAACAGCCGCGGTGCCCGGGCCCCTAACATATGGTCCCGATCAATCCGGCCGGAGGCCGGATCGGGCCGTCACAGTGCAGGGAGGCAGGGATGTCGATTAGGGTCGGAATCAACGGTTTCGGCCGGATCGGACGCAATATCTTCCGAGCCGCCAGTGATCGCAATCCGGAGATCGAGGTAGTGGCGGTGAACGATCTTGGTGAGGCGTCCGTCTTCGCCCACCTGCTCAAGCACGACACCGCTCTGGGCACCTTCGGACCCGAGGTGGGCAGCGATGGGGACGTGATCAAGGTCGGCCAGCGAGCGGTTCGATTCCTCTCCGAGCGGGATCCCGCCCGGCTGCCCTGGCGAGATCTGGGCGTGGACATCGTGATCGAGTCCACCGGCCTGTTCACCGATGCCAACAAGGCGCGAGTCCACATTGATGCCGGGGGGGCGCGCAAGGTCATCATCTCGGCTCCCGCCACGAACCAGGACTACACCGTCGTCTTCGGCGTCAACCACCTCGGTTACGATCCCGAGCGTCACAGCGTGGTGTCCAACGGCAGCTGCACCACCAACTGCCTGGTGCCCCTGGTCAAGGTCTTAAACGATTCCTTCGGCGTGGCCCGGGGAATGATGACGACCATCCACGCCTACACCGCCGACCAGCGGCTTCAGGACCTACCCCACCACGACCTGCGCCGTGCTCGGGCCGCGGCGGACAACATCATCCCCACCTCCACCGGCGCCAACCGGGCGGTGGCCGAGGTCCTACCGGACCTGGCCGGACGCTTCGTCGGGATGGCCTTCCGGGTACCACTGCTCGACGTCTCCGTCCTCGATCTGACCGTGGAGCTCGAGCGCGCGGCCAATCCTGACGCCATCAACCAGGCGTTTGAGGCGGCCCAGAGCGGATACCTTAAAGGGGTGCTGAAGGTGTCCAATGAGGCCCTCGTCTCCTCCGATTTCAAGGGCGATTCCCACTCCTCAATCGTTGACAGCGCTCTCACCTTGAGCCTGGGAGAGCGCTCGGCCAAGGTGGTCTCCTGGTACGACAACGAGTGGGGCTTCAGCTGCCGCATGGTGGATCTCGTCGGCCACATGGCGTCGCAGCTGTAGCCCCGGCGCGACGGTTATGAAGGCGTCCATCCGCACTGTGGCGGTGACGGGCAAGCGGGTGCTGGTGCGCGAGGACCTGAACGTGCCCCTGACCCAGGGCCGGCTGGAGGACGACAGCCGGCTGGTGGCCTGCCTGCCCACACTGCGTGACCTCTCGGAGCGGGGAGCGCGCGTCGTCATCGCCTCCCATCTGGGCCGGCCCGCGGGTAAACCCGAGGCTGGGCTCTCCCTGCGTCCTGTAGCCGAACGGCTGAGTCAGCTGTTAGGGCTACCCGTCGGACTGGCTCAGGACTGCGTGGGGCCGGCGGCCGAGGCCGCGGTCGCCGGGCTCGAGCCGGGCCAGCTGGTGCTACTGGAGAATGTGCGCTTCCACCCCGGGGAGGAGGCTGACGAGCCCGAGTTCGCCCGCGCGTTGGCCGATCTGGCTGACGTCTTCGTCAACGATGCCTTCGGTACCTCGCATCGCGCTCACGCCTCCGTCGTGGGCGTGGCGCGCCACCTTCCCGCCTACGCCGGGGATCTGATGCTGGCGGAACTGGAGGCGTTGCATCGGGCCCTGGACCAGCCCCAGCGGCCGTTGGTCGCGATCGTGGGCGGGGCCAAGATCTCGTCCAAGCTCGGCGTGCTGAGCCATCTGCTGCCGTGCGTGGATCGCCTGCTCGTGGTGGGCGCGATGTCCAACACCTTCTTTCTGGCCCGTGGCCTCCAGGTGGGCTCGAGCCTGGTGGAATCAGATCTCGCCCAGGAGGCTCGCGAGGTGAGCGACCAGGCCGGAGACAAGCTGGTGCTGCCGGTGGACGCGATCTGCGCCGAGCACGCCGAGCCGGGGGCGGCGACGCGTGTCCTGGCCGTAGACGCGATTCCGGCCGGATGGAGCATCCTCGATTCGGGTCCCGCCAGCGCCGAGGTCTTCCGCCGCTCTCTGCAGGGCGCCGCCACGGTGGTCTGGAACGGTCCTCCCGGCATGTTCGAGATCGCCGAGTTCCGCTCCGGCACCAGGTTGCTGGCCGAGGCCGTGATCGCCTCTGGGGCCTACTCGCTGGTCGGGGGCGGCGACACCGACGCAGCCGTCAAGCTGCTCGGACTCAGCCCACGCTTCTCCCACGTCAGCACCGGAGGGGGGGCGACGCTTGAATACATGGAGGGGCGCGAGCTGCCTGGAGTAGCCATTCTGCGCGAAGCCGACGCGACCGCGGAGGTGGTGTGAGCCGGGCCCTGCTGGCGGCCAACTGGAAGCTCAATCCGACCAGTGCGGGCGCCGCTCTCGATCTGGTGCGGGGGGTGGAGGCGGCGGCGCGCGAGCGCCAGGACCAGGTCCAGGTGGCGGTCTTCCCGCCCTTCCCCTGGCTACTGGGCGTGTCTGAGCTGCTGGCCGACGGTCCGATCGAGCTTGGTGCGCAGGACTGCTATTGGGAGGCCTCCGGCGCCTTCACCGGCGAGGTATCGGCCGCCATGCTGAAGGATTGGTGCCCCTGGGTCATCGTCGGCCACAGTGAGCGGCGCCGGCTCTTCTTGGAGACCGACGAGATGGTGGCGCGGAAGACCGGCGCCGCCCTGGCCTGCCAGCTCACCACCATCGTTTGCGTGGGCGAATCCGAGTCGGAACTCGCCGCCGGGGAGGCCGAGGCGGTGGTCTCGCGTCAGGTCCGCGCCGCGCTGGCCGAGGTGGCCGCGGACGACTCCCCGCGCCTGCTCTTCGCCTATGAGCCGCTCTGGGCGATCGGGACCGGGCGCAACGCTGAGCCCGAGCACGCGTATCGCATGATGCGACTGGTGCGGAATCACGCGAGCGAGCTGCTCGGGGCCGGGGCCGCGGCGCGCCTGCGCGTCCTCTACGGCGGCAGTGTTAGTCGCGCCACCGTCGGCTCCTACGTGGAGCTTCCCTGGTGCGACGGCTGCCTGGTGGGCAGCGCTAGCCTCAACGCCGGCGAGTTCTCGGCCATGATCGAGATCGTGGCCGAGGTCTACGGAGCCGGTCGAGGCACCTAAGCTGGAGTCAGTTCGTTCGGGCCGGTGCGGTGTCTCCCGGCCGTCCGCTAGAAAACAAGGAGGAATCACGATGCCCTTTGAACTTCCCGCCCTGGCTTACGACTTCTCAGCCCTGGAGCCGCACATCGACGCTCGGACCATGCAGGTGCACCACGATGGACACCACGCCACCTACGTCGCCAATCTGAACGCGGCCATCGACAAGCATCCTGAGCTTGCCTCGCGCAGCGTCGAGCAGTTGCTGGCCGACCTGGCCTCGGTGCCCGACGACATCCGGACCGCGGTGCGCAACAACGGCGGGGGCCATTTCAATCACTCCATCTTCTGGACCGTGATCGGACCCCAGGGTGGGGGGGAGCCGTCGGGCGCCGCCGCCACCGCCATCACCGACGCCTTCTCCGACTACGCCACCTTCAAGGCCCAGCTCAAGGCGGCTGCGCTGGCTCAGTTCGGCAGCGGCTGGGCCTGGGCCTATCTGGCCCAGGGCAAGCTCACCATCAAGGGCTTCGCCAACCAGGACAACCCGATCTCGGAGGGCGGGGTGCCGGTTCTGGGCGTGGACGTTTGGGAGCACGCGTACTACCTCAAGTACCAGAACAAGCGCGCCGACTACCTCGACGCCTGGTTCAACACCATCAACTGGAACGGCGTCAACCAGCGCCTGGCGGGATAGCCCAGGATGTGGCGGGAGGGGGCCCCGGGGGTCGCCTCCCGCTAGACTCGTGAAACCATGAACGCGACGATCAATCACGTCCTGGTGATACTCGAGGTGGCGACGGCGATCCTGCTCACGGTGTCAGTCCTGATCCAGACCCCCAAGGCGACCGGCCTGGGGGGGACCATCGGCGGCGGCGATGGTGGTCTGGGCGGGGGATACAGGACGCGGCGCGGATTGGAGCGCCAGGTCTACTACACGACCTGGGTTCTGACCGGGGCGTTCTTTTTGATCTCGGTCGCCAACATCTGGGCCAACTATCACCTCAAGTAGTCTGCGGGCGATCGGACGCTCCCGCCTCGCTCTAATTCCGCTCCTGGCGCTGCTGCTGCTCAGCGCCTGCGGCCTGCGGCCCCCCGTCATGCCGGGGGTGCCGGGGGCGAAGCCCACGCCCAGTCGGGGGGGCAGCATGATCGAGGCCATGGTGGGCTCGGTGGGCCACCTGAACCCCCTTTTTGAGACCGACGACAACGATCGCGACATCGACAGCCTGGTCTATCAGGGCCTGGTTGGCGTCGACGCCCGGCAGCGCCCGATTCCGGTTCTGGCCAGCTCCTGGGTGGAGTCCGCCGATCAGCTGAGCTACACCTTCACCATCCGATCCGGTGTGCGCTGGGCCGACGGAGTCGCGTTCAGCGCCGATGACGTCATGTTCACCTTCGGGGTGCTGCAGAACCCGGCCTACACCGATCCCTCGGCCCAGTATTGGAAGAACGTCACCGTCACCCGGGTGGCACCCGATCAGGTGCGCTTCACGCTCAAGGCTCCTCTGGCCTCCTTTCCACTCACCCTGCGCCAGGGCATAATCCCTGAGCATCTCTTCTCCTCCGTCCCCGTGACGGCCATGGCGTCGGATCTGCACAGCAACGCGGCCGCCATCGGAACCGGTCCCTTCCGGGTCGCGTCGATCTCCCCCGACCGGCGCACGGTGCGCCTGGTTCGCAATCCCCGGGCACGGCCGGCGCCCTATCTTGACTCCTTCGTCATGAACGGTTACCCGAGCCTGGCCGACGCCGTCAGCGCCGTCTCCCGGGGGGCGGCAGACGCGGTGGGCGCGCTCCAGCCTCCTCAGCTGGCCAGCCTGGCCAAGCGCCCCGATCTCCAGATCTTTGAGCGCCAGAGCTTCAGCTTTGCGGCCATCCTGCTCAATCTGACCCCCGCCAATCAGAACTATTTCACCCCCACGTCGGTCCGCCTGGCGCTGGCCGAGTCGATCGACCGCGGCGCCATCGTCAACAGCGTGCTGGGTGGCCACGCCGACCCTGCCCCGGGGCCCATCCCGCCCAGCAGTTGGGCGTACAACTCCAAGGTGTCGGGAGCCAACCCATTTGATCTGACCCGGGCCCGAGCCGACTTCGCCGCCGCCGGTTGGAGCGTCAACCCGAGCACCGGGCTGCTCCAGAAGGCGGGTCAGGTCTTATCGCTCAGTCTGGTCACGGCCGACGGATATCCATACCTGCAGGTCGCCGACGCCGTGGCCCAGCAGTTGAAGCGGGTCGGCGTGGAGGTCAAGGTCGAGCCGGTGGCGGCCTCAGATCTGGTCAGCGTCTATCTGCAGCCCAAGGACTACCAGCTGGCCCTGGCCGCCTTCGACAACGGTCCCGACCCCGATCAGTACAGCCTGTGGCACTCGGGGGCCCCGGCGGGCAGCGTCAACTTCGCCAGCGCCCTCAATCCTGACCAGGACCTGATCGACAAGGACCTCGAGGACGGGCGGGCATCGCCGTGGAACGACCGTCCCAACCGCGAGGCCGCGTACGTCGACTTTCAGAGCCTGATGAGCGCGTCCGCGCCGGCCGTGTTCCTGTTCGAGCCCCACTACATCTACGTCGTCTCGCGCCGCATCCGGGGGGTGACGATCGACCCCGTGGTGGATCCCTCCGACCGCTTTGCTCACGTCACCTCCTGGTACGTCAGCAGCGCCGGGTGAAATCCTCGGCCGGCCCGGACGGATACGCTATCGGAATGGCATCGGTTGCGCGCGGGACAGAGGGGGTCGGTGGACCTCGGGCTTAGCTCCACTCGGGCCCTCGTCACCGCCTCCAGCACCGGTCTGGGGCGGGCTTGCGCGGCGGCGCTGGCGGCCGAGGGTGCCCGCGTGGTCCTCTGTGCGCGCGATGCGGAGCGCTTGGAGCGAACCGGGCGGGAGCTGGGCGCCGAGGGGGTGATCGCGTCTGATCTGGCCCAGCCGGGGGAGCCTGAACGCGTCGTGGCCTTCTCCGCTGAGCGGCTGGGGGGGCTCGACATCCTGGTCTGCAACGCGGGCGGGCCGCCGCCGGGCACCTTCGAGTCGACCCCGCCCGAGGCCTGGGAGATGGCGCATCAGCTCACGCTGGTCAGCGCCGTGCGCATGATCCGCGCCGCCCTGGGCCTGCTCAAGTCGAGCGGGCGGGGGCGCATCATAAACATCACCTCGATCTCCGTGCGGCAGCCGATCGGGAACCTGATCCTTTCCAACGCCTACCGATCCGCCGTCACCGCCATGGCCAAGAGCCTGAGCTTTGAGGTTGCCGCATCCGGCGTGACGGTCAACAACCTGGCGCCGCAGGGCATTCTCACCCAGCGCCTGCGCCAGCTTCACGGCGAGTCGTTGGAAGGGGTGGGGGAGAACCTGCCCATGCGGCGCTTCGGCACCGTGGAAGAGTTCGGCGCCGCGTGCGCTTTTCTGGCGTCGGTCCAGGCCGCGTACATCACCGGCCAGACCCTGGGCGTTGACGGCGGCGCTCTGCTCGGCATCCACTGAGGTGCCGATCCGACTCGCCCGGCGCATGGACCGGCTCGGAACCGAGGGCGCTTTCGAGGTCTTGGCCCGGGCTCGGGCGCTCGAGGCCGAGGGCCACAGGATCATCCATCTGGAGATCGGAGAGCCCGACTTCCAGACTCCGGACAACATCACCGAGGTCGGGGTAGAGGCCATCCGCTCGGGCTACACCCACTACACCCCCGCCGCCGGACTGCCTGAGGCGCGCGCGGCCGTGGCGCTGGCCGTGGGTGCGCGCGCGGGAATCGAGATCGATCCCGAACACGTCGTGTTGACCCCGGGTTCCAAATTCGTCGCGCTGTTCGCCCTCATGGCTCTGATCGAGCCCGGCGACGAGGTCATAGTCCCCGACCCCGGATACCCCGCCTATGCCAGCCAGGTCAGCTTCCTGGGCGGCCGGCCGGTGGCACTTCATCTGCGCGAGGAGCGGGGCTTCGGCATCGACCTCGAGGAGTTGAGGGCGCTGGTCGGGCCCCGCACCCGCGCCATCGTGATCAACAGCCCGCACAACCCCACCGGGGGCGTGCTCTCGGCCTCCGATCTCGAGGCGATCGCCGATTTGGCCCGGGAGCGGGACCTGATCGTGATCTCGGATGAGATCTACTCCCACCTGATCTACGACCAGGAGCACCGCTCCATCCTCTCCCTGCCCGGCATGGCGGAGCGGACCGTGCTCATGGACGGCCTGTCCAAGACCTACGCCATGTGCGGCTGGCGGCTGGGCTACGCCGTCGCGCCCCCGCTCCTGGCCCAGCAGATCGCCAAGCTCATGATCAACACCGCCTCGTGTGCCGCCACATTCACCCAGATCGCGGCCATCGAGGCTCTGCGCAGTCCCAGCTCAGAGCTGGCCGTGGAGCGCATGGTGGCCGCCTTCAGGCAACGTCGCGACCTCCTGCTCGCGGGCTTGAACCAGATTCCCGGCGTCCGTTGCGGCCGGCCCGCCGGCGCCTTCTATCTGTTTCCCAACATCGAGGGTACGGGCCGCGATGAGCGCCTCCTGGCCGAGGAATTGCTCCTAGCCGGGGTGGCGGTTCTGCCCGGCACCGCCTTCGGTGAGGGCGGTGCCGGATACCTGCGCCTGGCCTACACGCAAGGGGAGGCCGATCTCAGGGAGGCGCTGGAGCGGATCAGCCATCATCTTTCGAGGGGCTGACCAGGGCCCCTCATAAAGAGGCGGCTTGGCGCTGACCGAAGTCCAATCGCAGGGCGTCGTCGAAGCCGCCCTGGCTCCGGCAACCGGTGGTGGGGGGTGCGGTTGGGGCCGAGGCGTGCTGGTCCAGGGTTGCCGCCCGGCCGTGAACCCGGAGGCCGTTCGTCCCCCCTGCTCTGAGGGTGGCGCCGGTGCCTACGAAGCCAAGCTCGGCAGGCTTGGTCTGCCGGCCGAGATGCCGTAGAGGCATGAATCGCGGAGGGTGTCCTCACCAGGCCGCCCATTGCGGTCGCACGCTTTAGGACTGGGGGTGGGACTTACGATCCGGGAGTGGAACAGCGCATCAGCGCGGTGACGTTGGGCGTGGAGGACTTGTCCCGAGCGCGGGCGTTCTACGAGGCGATGGGATGGGCCCAAGGCCAGCAGCCCGACGACGAGGTCGTCTTCTTTCAGGCCGGCGGCATGGTCTTCGCCCTCTGGATAAAACTGGGTGGCCACGGCGCGCCGGGCCTGGAGCTGGCCCATAACGTGCGCTCACCGCACGAGGTGGACCGGCTGCTCAGGGAGGCCGAGCGGGCGGGGGGCAAGATTGTTCGGCCCGGGCACCGGGCCGAGTGGGGCGGCTTCACCGGCGCCTTCGCCGATCCCGACGGATACGTCTGGGAGGTCGCCTACAACCCTGACTGGGCGCTGGAGGAGGACGGGTCGGTGCGTCTTCCATGAGCTCTGCCGACGGGCCGATCAGGCAGCCGGGCCGAACCGACCGGGAGTAGTGAGCGTCGTCTTCAGGGCCGCCGGACGGCGGTGGGGGAGTACTGCCCGCGGCATCCGCCGGTCGGGGACTGTCTAAACCCCTGCCAGGAGGCCGGGCGCGAATCGACTCCGCGTGTTCGGGGCCGCCCGCGCGATGCTCCCGGCCGGCGTTGGTACACTTTGACCCTCCCTCCTTAAGCGGGTGGGTGAGCAGCAGAGACGAGACCAGGAGAGATGAGCGAGAGTCACCCTTCCGCCGCGCAGGTGCGCGCTCTGGCGGAACGATACGACCTGATTCCGGTGTATCGTGACCTGCCCGGCGATCTTTTGACCCCGGTCCGAGCGCACGCGCTGCTCTGCCCGCCCGGAGATCCCGGCTTTCTGCTCGAGAGCGTGATCGGGGGAGAGCGCCTGGGTCGCTATTCGTTTTTAAGCCACCAGGCCCAGAGCCTGGATCTGGGCCCGGGCGATCCGCTCGCCGCACTGCGCGAGCTGGCGGCCGAGGAACTCGCGCCCACCCCCGGCCTACCCCGCTTTCTGGGGGGGGCGGTGGGCTATCTGGGGTATGAGAGCTCGGGTCACTTTGAGCGCCTGCCGCGACCGCTGGGGGCCGGTCCCGGGATGCCGGAGTCGGCATTTCTGCGCGCCGAGAGCCTGGCCGTCTTCGATCACGTGACCCAGCGCCTGCGCCTGATCACCGTCCACCGCCCGCGGAGGGAGGCTCTGTCCGTCGCGGTCGACCGTCTGGACCAGATGCAGGCCCGGCTCGACGCCGAGCTGGTATTACCGCCTCCTCGTCCCGGGGTGGCGCACCAGGGCTGGACCAGCAACGTCACGCAGGAGGGCTTTGTGGCCATGGTGGGGGCGGCCAAGGAGCACATCCTGGCCGGGGACGCGTTTCAGATCGTGCTCTCGCAGCGCTTTTCCAAGCCCCTTGAGGCGCGGCCGCTCGACGTCTATCGAGCGTTGCGCGGGATCAATCCCTCGCCCTACATGTACCACCTGAGCCTGGGCGGGGAGCGCCACCTGGTGGGGACCTCGCCTGAGCTCCTGGTCCAGGTCGAGGACGGGCGGGTGCAGGTGCGACCCCTCGCCGGCACCCGCCGCCGCGGGGCTGACGACGAGGAGGACCAGCGCCTCGAGCGCGAGCTCCTAGAGGACCAGAAGGAGCGCGCCGAGCACGTCATGCTGGTCGATCTGGGACGCAACGACGTGGGCCGGGTGTGCCGCCCGGGATCGGTGCAGGTCGACCGCCTGATGGAGGTTGAGCGCTACTCCCACGTGATGCACATCTCGTCTTCGGTCAGCGGCCGCCTCGCCCCCGGCCGCGACAGCCTGGACGCGCTTCGGGCCGCCTTCCCCGCGGGCACGGTGTCGGGCGCGCCCAAGATCCGCGCCATGGAGATCATCGCCGAGCTCGAGCCAGAGCTCCGGGGCGCCTACGCCGGCGCCCTGGGCTACGTCGGGTTCGGCGGCAACATCGACATGGCCATCACGCTGCGCACCATCGTCATCGCCGACGGGCGGGTCTACGTCCAGTCCGGAGCGGGGGTGGTGGCCGACTCTGAGCCCGAACGTGAGTACCAGGAGACGCTGGAGAAGGCGGGAGCGATGTTTGCCGCCATGGAACGCGCCGAGGCGATGCCGTGAGGCGGCGGGTGGCGGTGATCGACAACTACGACTCCTTCACCTACAACCTGGTCCAGTACCTGGCCGAGCTCGGCGCGGAGCCGACCGTCTACCGCAACGATGAGGCAGGGATCGAGGAGCTGGGCGGTTTTGAGGCGCTGGTGGTGTCGCCCGGACCCGGTGGACCCGACGACGCCGGCATCTGTCTGCGCGCGGTCGAGGAGCTGACCGGCCGGATCCCGGTGCTCGGCGTCTGCCTGGGCCATCAGGTGCTAGGCCAAGCCTTCGGCGGCCGGGTGCTGCGCCATCAGCCGGTGCACGGCAAAACCGACCTCATCGAACACGACGGCGGGCCACCCTTTCAGGGTCTGCCCAACCCTTTCAGCGCCACCCGCTACCATTCCCTGGTGGTGGAGAGGGTCTCGGTACCGGCCCTCCTCGAGGTATCGGCGTGGACCGCCGACGGCATCGTGATGGGTCTGAGGCACCGCCAGCACCCGACCTACGGGGTGCAGTTCCACCCCGAGTCGATCCTCACCCCCGAGGGCCGCCGCCTGCTGGCCAACTTCCTGGAGAGCGAGGCTTGATCGAGTACCTGCAGAAGCTCAGCCGAGGCCACGACCTGAGCGAGGCGGAGGCGGCGGAGGCCATGGGCGTGATCATGCGCGACGAGGCCACGCCGGTCCAGATCGCGGGCTTCATCATGGCCCTGCGGGTCAAGGGGGAGACGGCGTCCGAGTTGGCGGGCATGGCGCGAACTGCGCGCGAGCTGGCCACCCCGATCAGCATCGCCGCACCCGAGAGCGCCATCGACACCTGCGGTACGGGCGGGGATGGCGCCCGAACCTTCAACATCTCAACCCTGGCTGCCATCGTCGCCGCCTCGTGCGGCGCGGTGGTGGCCAAGCACGGCAATCGCGCGGCCTCCTCGGCTTCGGGCAGCGCCGACGTCCTGGAGGCGCTCGGGCTGCCCATCGACCTCGCGCCTCAGCGCACCGCGCAGATCATCGACGAGGTTGGAATCGGGTTCCTGTTCGCTCCCCTCTACCACCCTTCCTTTCGCTTCGCCGGAGTACCCCGGCGCGAGCTCGGAGTGCGTACGGTGTTCAACCTTTTGGGGCCGCTCTGCAACCCGGCCCGGGTGGGCCGCCAGACTCTGGGCGTGGCGGATCCGGAGCTGGTGCCGCTGATGGCGGACGCGCTTGAGCGCCTGGGGCTGAGTCGGGCCCTGGTCTTCTCCTCCCCCGGCCTGGACGAGCTCAGCCTGAGCGGGGAGTCGCGGGTGGTGGAGCTCGGTGGGGGAACGCGGCGTGAATACGGCCTCCGCGCCACCGACCTCGGCCTCGAGCCGGTGGGGGCCGAGGCGCTGAGCGGTGGGACGCCGGTCGACAACGCTCGCATCGCCGAGCGGGTGCTGGCGGGCGAGATGGGTCCGCGCCGGGACGTGGTCTGCCTCAACGCCGCCGCCGCCCTCATCGCGGCCGGAGTGGCGAGCGACTTCAGCGTCGGTCTGGGTCTGGCGCGCGAGGCTCTAGATCGCGGTGCCGCCGCCGAACGCCTCGCGGCCTGGCGCCTGGCGGCGGCATCCCAGGGGGCCTCGTGAGGACTGCGCCCGGGCTCCTGCGCCGTCTTTACGCTGAGTCTTTGGCCGAGCTTCAGGCGCGGCGCGCGCGGGTGCCCGCCAGCGTGCTCGAGGCCCGGGTCCGGGAGCGCCCGTCGACGCTGGATCTGGCTCCGGCCCTGCGCGGAGTGGAGCTCAAGGTGGTGGCGGAGATGAAGCGCCGCACGCCCAGCATGGGCCTTTTGGCGGCCGACTACCGGCCAGCCGAACTCGCCGCCGCCTACGCCGAGGCCGGGGCGGCTGCGATCTCGGTCCTGTGCCAGGAACAGAGCTTTGGGGGCAGCCCGGACGATCTGGTTCTGGCCCGATCGGCCGCCCCCGGGGTGCCCATACTGCGCAAGGATTTCGTGCTCGACGAATACCAGATCCTGGAGGCTCGCGGACTCGGCGCCGACGCGGTGCTGCTCATCTGCGCCGGCCTTGAGCCCTCCCGCCTGGGCGAGCTCTTGAGGTATGCCTGGGGCCTGGATCTGGAGGCGCTGGTTGAGGTTCACGACGCCGCCGAGGCCACGCTCGCGCTCGAGCTGGGAGCCCGCGTGGTGGGTGTCAACCACCGCGATCTGGATACCTTTGAGGTCGACGTCAGCCTGAGCGAGGAGCTCCGTCCGCTCTTTCCGCCCGAGGTCGTCTTCGTGGCCGAGAGCGGCATCCAGGGCCGCGCCGTCGCCGAGCGCATGCGGCGCGCGGGGGCCGATGCGGTGCTGGTCGGAGAGGCTCTGATGCGCTCCGCCGACCCCGGGTCGGTGATCCGGGAGTTGAGCTGTTGACGCGGATCAAGATCTGTGGCGTGACCAGGCCCCAAGACGCCAGCGCGGCCGCGGCGGCGGGCGCCGACCTGATCGGAATCCACCTCTGCCCGAGCCGGCGCCAGGTGGGATTGGAGCAGGCGCTCGAGATCGTCGCGGCCCTGGACCCCGGGGATCGCCCCGAACTGGTCGGGGTCTTCATCGACCCCAGCCCGAGGGAGGTGGAGGATGCCTGCGCGGCCCTGCCCCTGGACTGGATCCAGCTCCACGGGAACGAGACCGCGGGCCAGCCCTATCCGCGGCCGGTGATCAAGGCGATCAAGGTTCGGGACGGCGTGGTGGGTGACGAGCGGGGCTGGCCCGACCCTCTGCTGCTCGACGCCTGGACCCAGGACTCTCGCGGCGGGAGCGGGCAGACTTGGGACTGGGATCTGGCCCGCCCCCTCCTGGGTCGGCGCCAGGTGTACCTGGCTGGGGGCCTTAAGCCCGCGACCGTGGCCGCGCTGGTCACCAGGCTCCGCCCCTACGGGGTGGACGTCTCGAGCGGGGTGGAAAGGGATCCGGGACGCAAGGACCCGGACCTCATCGCCGCCTTCGTGCAGGCGGTGAGAGGGGTCGAGAGTGATTCCTGAAGATCGCTCCCGATACGGCGTCTACGGCGGCCGCTACGTGCCCGAGACCCTGATGGCGGCGCTTCTCGAGCTCGAGCTGGCCTGGGCCGAGGCCCGCTCGGACCCCGGCTTTGCCGCCGAGTTGGCGAGGGAGCAGCGCGACTTCGTGGGCCGGCCCACGCCCCTCTACCTGGCCACCAACCTCAGCCGCGAATTCGGTGGGGCCCAGATCCGGCTCAAGCGCGAGGATCTCTGTCACACCGGCGCGCACAAGCTCAACAACGCCCTCGGTCAGGGCCTGCTCGCCCGGCGCATGGGCAAGCGGCGCATCATCGCCGAGACCGGGGCCGGCCAGCACGGTGTGGCGGCGGCCACGGTGGCGGCGCGCTTCGGCCTGGATTGCCTGGTCTACATGGGCGAGGAGGACATGCGGCGGCAGTCGCTCAATGTGCGCCGGATGCGCCTGCTGGGGGCCGAGGTGCGAGCGGTCAGCAGCGGCAGCGCGACGCTCAAGGACGCCACCTCGGAGGCGATCAGGGACTGGGTGACCAACGTCCAAGCCACCCACTACATAATCGGGTCGGCGGTTGGCCCACATCCCTATCCAGCGCTGGTGCGTGACCTCCAGAGCGTGATCGGGACCGAGGCTCGAGCCCAGTACCTGGACGCGGTGGGCAGGCTCCCGGACGTGGTCGTGGCCTGCGTGGGCGGAGGCTCGAACGCGATCGGGATCTTCAGCGCCTTCATCGCCGATCCCGGCGTGCGACTGGTCGGGGTCGAGGCGGCCGGACGGGGACTGGGTACCGGCGCCCACGCCGCCTCACTGGTGGCCGGGCGCCCGGGTGTTCTGCACGGGTCCTACTCCTACCTGCTCCAGGACGCCGCCGGTCAGGTGGTGCCGACCCACTCGGTCTCGGCCGGACTGGACTATCCGGGGGTCGGCCCTGAACATTCGTTTCTGCGCGATTCGGAGCGAGCCGAGTACGTCAGCTGCGGCGACGCCGACGCCGTGGCGGCGTTCAAGCTCTGCACCCGTTCCGAGGGCATCATGCCCGCGCTCGAGTCCTCGCACGCCCTGCATCAGGCCGGGATCGAGGCTCGGGCGCTGGGCCCCGGGGCTGAGGTTCTGGTCTGCCTGTCGGGGCGTGGGGACAAGGACATGGACTCAGTGGACGAGTTCGATGCCGGTTAGTTCGGTCCTGGAGGCGGCCCTGCGCGGAGGCCAGGACCTCAAGGTCATCGCCTACGTGATGGCCGGCCATCCGAGCCGGCAGGAATCGATCGAGCTCGGCCGCGCTCTGGTTCGGGCCGGAGCGGCCGCGATCGAAGTCGGCGTCCCCTTCTCGGATCCCCTGGCCGACGGCCCGGTGATCCAGCGCGCCGGCCAGCAGGCGCTGGCGGGCGGGACCACGCTGATCGACGCCATCGCCGTGGCCGAGGAGATCGCGCTCGAGGGCGCGCCGGTCGTGATCATGACCTACGTGAACCCGGTCCTGACCCTGGGGCCCCGGGTGTTCGTCGATCGCCTGGTGGCGGCCGGCGTGGCCGGAGTCATCGTCCCCGACCTACCGCTGGAGGAGGCGGACCTGCTCGCGCCCGCTCTGGCCGACGCCGGCGTGGACCTGGTCCAGCTCGTGGCCCCGACCAGTCCGGCCGAGCGCGTGGCCAGAATCGTGGCCGCCACGCGCGGGTTCGTCTATTGCGTCACCCTTACGGGCGTGACCGGAGGAAGAAGCCAACTGGCCGAGGGGCTGGACGAGCTGTTGGATCGGGTTCGAGCGCAGAGCCCGCGTCCGGTCGCGGCCGGCTTTGGCATCTCCCGGCCCGAGCACGTCCGGCATCTGCGCGGGCGCGTCGACGCGGTCGTTGTCGCCTCGGCCGTGATCGATCTGGTCGGTCGAGGCGATCCGCCCGGACTGATTCGGGACATGGTTGCCGCCGGCCGCAGCTGATGCGACTTTTGAACAGGAGCTACAAACCGAGTTGATCATCGTCATGTCACACAACGCCAGCGACTCCCAGCTCAGCGCCGTGGTGCACCGCATCGAGGAGATCGGGCTCAAGGCGGAGATAACCCGAGGCGAGGACCGTGCCGTGGTGGCGGTGATCGGCGGCAACGCCTACGCCTATCGCGAGGCCTTCTCCCACCTGGCCGCCATCCACGAGATCGTGCCCATCTCCAAGCCCTACAAGCTCGCCTCGCGGGAGTTCAAGGCCCAGGACACGGTGATCGACGTCAACGGGGTCATGCTTGGGTCATCCGCGGTCGTGGTCATGGCCGGACCCTGCTCGGTGGAGAGCGAGCAGATGCTGGTCGACATCGCGCGCCACGTGAAGTCCAGGGGCGCCCAGATGCTGCGCGGGGGCGCGTTCAAGCCCCGGACCTCGCCCTACAGCTTTCAGGGCCTGGGCGAGGATGGCCTGCGCATGCTGGCCAGCGCGCGCCAGGATACCGGTTTGGCGGTGGTGACCGAGGTGGTCACGCCCGGCGACGTCGAGCTGGTGGCGCGTTACGCCGACATGCTCCAGCTCGGGACCCGGAACATGCAGAACTACGCCCTGCTGCTCGAGGCTGGGCGCTCGGGCAAGCCCATCCTGCTCAAGCGCGGCATGTCGAGCACGGTTGAGGAGTGGCTGCTCGCGGCCGAGTACGTGATGAGCACGGGCAATCGCAACGTGGCCCTGTGCGAGCGCGGCATCCGCACCTTCGAGGCCTCCACCCGATTCACCCTGGACCTGAACTCGGTTGCGCTGGCGCGCGAGCTCTCCCACCTTCCTGTGGTGGTCGATCCCTCGCAGGGCACCGGGCGCTGGTCACTGGTCCGGCCGATGGCGCTGGCCTCGGTCGCGGCCGGCGCTCAGGGCCTGATCGTCGAGGTCCATCCCAGCCCCGCCGAGGCGCTCTCGGACGGCGCCCAGTCGCTTGATTTCAGCAGCTTTGATCGCATGATGGACGACCTCGGACGGCTCACCCAGGCCGGGCTCACCGCCGTCTCCTGATCGAGGAGCGCGGCCCCAGGGCTTGGGCGGCCGCCGGGCCGCTCAGGCCAGGCCGATGCGGGCGTGGATCCGGCGCAGCCAGGGCGGGGACCACCACGCCCAGTCTCCGAGCAGGCGCATCACGCTCGGGACCACGATCAGGCGAACCACGGTGGCGTCTATGGCGACGGCGGCTGCCAGGCCCAGCCCGATCGACTTGATCACCACCACCTGGGCCAGGCCGAAGGCGAAGAAGACGGTGATCATGATCGCCGCCGCGCCTGAGATGAGCCGACCCGATCGCTCCAGCCCGACGGCGATCGATCCGGCGGCGTCGTGGCTCCTCCCATATTCCTCCTGGATCCTGCTCACGAGGAGGACCTCGTAATCCATCGACATCCCGAACACGATGCTGAACAGGAGAACCGGCACCGTGGGGTCGATGGACTGGGGCGTGAAGTTGAGGAGCGAGGCCAGATGTCCGTCCTGGAAGACAAAGACCAGGGCCCCGAATGAGGCCGAGATCGAGATCAGATTCAGCACCACCGCCTTGAGCGGCAGCACGACCGATCCGGTCAGCAGGAACAGGACCAGATAGGTGACTAAGACCACGAAGAGCACGGCGGACGGGGTGCGGGAGAGGATGAAGTCGATCACGTCGACGTCGCTGGCCGTGCTACCGGTGACCAGGACCTGACCCCCGTGCAGGCCGGGAGCGCTGCGAATCCGGTCCAGGAGGGCGCGCGCAGCGTCCGACGTGGGGGGATAAGAGCTCAGGAGCTGGATCTCCATCAGGTGGGTCCCGGTGCTGCTCAGGAGCACCGACTGGACCTGGGCGGGGCGCGCCGCGGGCGGGGAGGAGTAGAGCTGCTGGTAGTCGGCCAGGCTCAGGTTGGGAGCGATCGAAAGTGGGCCGCTCACCCCCTCCACCCCGGGGAGCCGCGATAGATCCCGGGTCAGTCGATATTCGTCGGCCAGATGGGCGGAGCTCAGCGGGTCGCCCTGTGGGTAGTAGAAGACGACCTGGAAACTGGTCTGATTCTGGCCTGGAAACCGGGTCAGCTGGTCATAGGCGCGCCGGGCGGGAACCTGCTGCGGGAGCTGATCGGCATTGCCCCCGGCCATGCGCAGGTGGAGGAATGGCGCCCCGGTGAGCAGGAGCAGGGCCAGGGCGGGGGCGGCCACCAGCGCCGGCCGCCGCATCACCCATCGCGCCCAGGAGTTCCAGAGCCCGCCACCCTCGGCTCGGGGCCGCCCGATGGGAAGCTGCAGCCAGCCCACCCGCGGCCCCAGAACGCAGAGCAGGGCGGGCAGGAAGGTGAGTCCGTAGAAGACGGCGATGCCCACCACCAGGGCTCCCGCCACTCCCATCGAGGCCAGGAAGGTGCCCTGGTAGAAGAGCATGGCGGACAGGCCGATGGCGACGGTCACCCCGCTGAAGGCGATGGCGCGCCCGGCCGTGGACAGGGTGGTGGCGATTGCGTCCTCCACGCTCTCCCCGCGTCCGATCTCGTCTCGGAACCGGCTGACCACGAAGAGCGAATAGTCGATGGCGACGGCCAATCCGATCAGGGTCACGATGTTGAGCGCGTACTGAGAGACGTCGGTGTAGCGGGCGAGCACCAGCGCGGCCGCAGAGCCCCCGGCGATGGCGAGAACTCCAACCGCCAGGGGGAGGGAGGCCGCGATCACGGTGGCGAAGATCAAGAGCAGCATGAGCAGGGTCAGGGGGAGGCTGATGAATTCAGCTCGATGGAGGTCGGACTCGAGCGTCGAGTTGAACGCGAGCTCGATCGGGACCTGGCCCGTGGCCTGGATCGATAGCACCGGTGAATGGACCAGCCCGCGGATCTGCGGGTAGTAGCGTTGGGAGACGGTGCTGGAATCGCGGAGCTGGACCAGGACCAGGGCCGATCTGCCGTCCCCGGAGACCAGCGTTGAGCGCTGGGCGGGGGGTGCTGAGTAGGGGGTCACGACGCCGCTCACGTGGGGGTCCCGGGCCAGGGGTGCGACAGCGCTGTCCAGGGCCTGCTCAAAACGCGGGTCGCTCACCTTGAGTCCGTCCCCGCCCAGGATGAGAATGAAGCTGCTCCCCCGGCTGGCCGCCGACGACTTCAACTCCTGTTTCAAAAGGAGCGAGGCGCGTCCGGACTCAAGGCCAGAGGTTATCGGGCCGCCGCTGGTCAACTGACCGCCGTGGCGGGCGCCGGCAGCGGAGAGCACGAGCAGGATCAGGGAGAGCGCGAGCAGAAGACACCGCCGCCGGTAGACCACGCGGCCCCAGGCGGCAAGAGGGCCCTCGCGCGTCGTCGCCGGCCCGGGGCGCCGCGCGGGGTCAGGCAGGGACTGTTCTCCCGCCGCCCAAGGCGGACCGCCGGCCTGGTTTCATCGAGGTTGAACTCTAGCCGCTGGCGCCTTTGAACATTGCCCCCGGACCCGGCGGTGAGCCGGTCGGGGAGGGGAGAGGGCCGGCGGTGCCGGAGGCCCAGATCGGCGAACATAGGGACCTGTGATCGTGGGTGTCGCCGGGCTGGGTCTGATGGGAGGGTCGTTCGCCCTCGCCCTGCGCGCTGCGCGCCCGGATCTGGAGCTGATCGGAGAGGACCCTGATCCAGCGGCGATGACCCAGGCGGTGGCGGCGGGAGCGGTCAAGCCGGGTGACATCCTAAAGACCGACGTCCTCTTCCTGGCCGTGCCCATACCTGCGCTGCCCGCGCTCTTTCATCGCCTGCGCGGGTATGAGGGGGTGGTCACCGACATGGCCTCGACCAAGGTCAACGTCATGTCCTGGGCGGCGCAGGGCGGGGTGAGGTTGATCGGGGGTCATCCCATGTGCGGCCGGGAGCGATCTGGCTTCGCCGCCGCCGACGGATCCATTTTCCAGGGCGCGCCCTGGGTCCTGACCCAGGAGCAGGCGTTGGTGCTGGAGCTGGTGCGGGCGGTGGGGGCGCGTCCTTTGATCATGGACGCCGAGCGCCATGATCGCCTCGCGGCCGGGGCCAGCCATCTCGCCTACCTGGTCTCGGTGGCGTACGTGCTCTCGCTGGCCGAGGGGTCCGACTGGCCCGGCATCGCCGAGCTGGCGGGGAGCGGGTTCCGCGACGTGAGCCGGCTCGCAGCCGGAGATCCAGAGCTCTATGCGGCCATCGTGACCAGCAACCGGCAGCCCGTGCTGGAGGCTTTGAGTGGGCTCGAATCGGCCCTCCAGCGTCTCCGCGGGCGGCTTGTCGACAATGGCGACGGCCTGGTTCAGGACCTGCGGGCGGCCAAGCGCGCCCGCGACGGTTGGGCGGATGCTGGCCCGGGTTAGGTCGCCCCGCCGACTCCGCGGATCGCCGCGCCTGCCGGGGGACAAATCGATCTCGCATCGTGCGCTGATCCTGGGCGCCGTGGCCGACGGCGAGAGCGTGATCGAGGGCTTGGCTTCGGGCCAGGACGTGCTCAGCACCGCCCGCTGCCTTCAGGCCCTCGGGGTTCAGATCAAGGACGGCCGGGTCGCTGGGGTGGGACTGGGAGGACTGCATCCAGCATCTGGCGCGCTCGATTGCGGTAACTCGGGCACCAGCATGAGGCTGCTCGCCGGTCTGCTCGCCGGTCAGAGCTTTGTCAGCGAGCTGGTCGGCGACGCCTCACTTTCGCGCCGACCCATGGCCCGCGTCGTCGACCCCCTGCTCGAGATGGGCGCCGTGGCCTCCCACCCACCCCTGCGGGTCGGAGGGGGAGGGGGCTTGAGGGGGGGCGAGCACCGGCTGGCGGTGGCCTCGGCTCAGGTCAAGTCGGCCCTTCTTCTGGCCGGGCTCTATGCTCACGGCGACACCGTGGTGATCGAACCGGCGCCGACTCGCGATCACACCGAGCTCATGCTGAGGGCGATGGGGGTCGAACTCGAGATCGGGCCAGGACGGGTGCGCATGACCCCTCCCTCAAGCCTCCACCCGCTCCGGATCCAGATTCCAGGAGATCTGTCGGCGGCTGCCTTCTGGCTTGTCGCGGCCGGCATCCATCCTCAAAGCGAGATCGATCTCCTCGGCGTCGGGGTCAACCCCACCCGCTCCCGGCTGCTCGATGTCCTGGCCGCCCTGGGGGCGGATCTGGGGCGCGAAAATATGCGCCAGGTGGGGTCGGAGGCGGTGGCCGATCTCCGTCCGCGCGGCCGGCTGGCGGCTCCGGGCCTGCAGTTGGGGGCGGACGAGGTGGCGGCGCTGATCGACGAGATGCCCATTCTCGCGGTGGCGGCAACCTGCCTTCCAGGGGGCTCCAGAATCAGTGGCGCGGGCGAGCTGCGGAACAAGGAGTCGGACCGTCTCCGGGCCATGAGCCTGGGGCTGGGGGCGATGGGCGCAGCCATCGAGGAGACCCCGGATGGGTGGGTGATCGAGGGGGGCAGTGGGCTCCACGGGGCCCGGGTGGACGCCATGGGGGATCACCGGGTGGCGATGGCGTTGGCCATCGCCGCTCTGGTCGCCGAGGGTGAGACGGAGATCGATGGAGCCGAGTGCGTCGACATCTCCTACCCCGGCTTCTGGGAGGAGCTGGACCGGCTGTGCTCGTAGTTCGGTTCCAGGTCGAGCCGGCGCCGACGGTGCTGGAGCTGCACGAGCTCGAGGTCACCCTGCCGCGCTCGGACTTCGACGCCGAGGTGGCTGCGGCCGAGCTCTGGGGCCGGAATCGGGCGCGGGCGGCTGGGCTTGCGCCCCCGCGCGTGCGTCGTGTCAACTCCGTCCTCGACGTCGCCGCTGCCGTCAGCCTGGCCAGCGGGATCCCGATCGGGGTCCTCGATCTGGACAAGGTCGTGGGTGCGATCGAGGTCCGTCTGGGCCGCAAGGGCGAGAGCTACGCCGCCGGGGCGGGCCGGAAGCTGGCGGTGGCGGGAGAGGTGGTGGTCGCCGACGGGGTGGCGGTTTGCTCGAGCGCCAAGGGGGATGGGTTGCGCACCGCCGTGCACCTTGATACCACCCGGGCGGCCTGGGTCTTCTATCACGAGCCCGCGCCCAGCCTGCTCAGCCGTACGGCCGAACTCCTGGCGCTGCACGGACGCGGTCTGATGCGCCTGGCGGAGGTGGCCACCTGAGCCGCGCCGGAGCCGAACGAGTACTCTGCGTGCCCACCCGGATCGTCTTTCCCACCGGGTCCTGGCACGGGTTCATCTCCAGCGGGCTGGGGGGCTACGAGGAGATGATCCGAGGCCACGCCGAGTTCATGCCCCGCGCCCAGGTCGAGGATGACTTGGCCTATCAGCAGATCATCCCCTTCCTGGTCTTTCGCCACCGGGATCGCTACTTCCTCACCCGCCGCCTGCGGGCTTCCAGCGAGCGTCGGCTGCGTCAGCAGTACTCGCTCGGCCTGGGCGGCCACGTCAACTCCGACGACGCCCTGGGGGGGGACGCGCTGGAGCGTGGTATTGAGCGCGAGTGGTCAGAGGAGGTGATCTATAAGGGCGGTTTGAGCCGGCGTCTGATCGGACTCATCAACGACGATTCATCCCCCGTCTCCCGCGTCCACCTGGGCCTGGTCTACCTGGTCGAGGCCGACAGCGATGAGATTCAGATCCGGGAGACGCAAAAGCTCTCGGGGGAGCTTTTGCGTCTGAGCGAGATGCGCATCTTCTACCTGGCCATGGAATCCTGGTCGCAGATCGTGTACGACCAGCTCCAGAGCCGGGCGTGGTGAGGGGGGGCCGGCTCAGGCGGGCGGCGGGAACCCCATCTTCTGGTACATCTGCGACAGGGTGGGTGCCGACGCCTCCCGGGCCTTGAGCGCACCCTGGGCGAGCATCCGATCGAGCTCGGCGGGATCTTCGCGGATTCTCCGGAAACGCTCCTGGATGGGGCCCAAAAGGGCGATTACGGACTCTGCCACCGCGTCCTTGAAGCTGCCGTAGCCAGACCCTCGATAGCGTTCCTCGATGGCGTCGGGGGATTCGCCGCTCGCCACCGACATGATCTCGATCAGGTTCTCGATCCCGGCTTTGCCCGCGCCCCGCGCGACCTCGCGTCCGGTGTCGGTAACGGCCGCGCGGATCTTGCGCCGGACGACGTCGGGGGGATCGACTAGGAGCAGGCGCCCCATCTCCGAGGAGGTCGAGGTGGACATCTTGTGGACCGGGTCCTGAAGATCCATGATGCGCGACCCCGAGGTGGGGAAGACCGGCTTGGGGATGGTGAAGGTGGCCCCAAAGCGCTGGTTGAAGCGAATCGCGATGTCGCGCGTGAGCTCGACGTGCTGGCGCTGGTCGTCGCCCACCGGCACCTGTTCGGTCTGATACAGCAGGATGTCGGCGGCCATCAGCACGGGATAGGTGAACAGTCCGGCGGAGACGAAGTCGTGCTGGGCCGACTTGTCCTTGAACTGGGTCATGCGCCGCATCTCACCAAAGCTCGCCACCGCCGCCAGCAGCCAAGCGGCCTCGGCGTGGGCCGGATTGTGACTCTGCACAAAGATGGTCGAACGCTCGGGATCGAGCCCGGTGGCGAAGAGCAACGCGGCCAGGTCCAAGGTCGAGTTGCGCAGCTCGGCCGGATCGTACGGAACCGTGATGGAGTGCATGTCGACCACGCAGAAGAAGGCCTGGCCCAGCTCCTGGGTGGTCGCGTACTGGCGGAATCCGCCGGCGTAGTTACCGAACGTCTTCTGGCCCGTGGGCTGGATGCCGCTGAACACACGCATCGCCCTGGGATTATCGCCCGCCCCGGGATCCCCCCGCGGGCGAAGGGCGCTCAGGCCGGGTTCAGGGGCGCGCCCTGGGCGGTGGTGGTGATCTGCCCCAGCTGGACGGAGACCGGACTCCCATCGCCGGGGTAGACGTCGACCGGAGTGCCGATCTGGGCCCAGCGGTAGATCCAGCTGGCCACGCTTAGGGGCACATGGACGCAACCGTGACTCTCAGTTGAGGCGTTGTACTGGGAGCCCGGACCAAGCAAGGAGTCGGGCTCCCAGTAGGCGTCGTGGAAGGATTCACCGCTATCGGTGAAGAAGGTCGAGTAGTTGACCTTGGTGTTGGGGTACCAGTACGGCGAGCCCTTGGGCCAGGGGGATACAAAGGTCCACGGGCTGTCTTTGGACATCACCTTCATGGGCCCGAAATCGGTGCCCACGTCGGTCACCCCGCGCACCCCGGTGGTGACCGGGGAGTTCATCACCACGGTGCCGTTCTGATAGGCCCACACGTGCTGCGCAGTGAACGAGACGATCAGGTGCTGGGGGCCCAGCCCGGCGAGCAGGAGCTGATGGATCTGGGCGCTGTAGTAGGCCATCGCGGCCGCCCCGAGGGCCGCGGTGTGAACGTCGCTTGAGCTCAGGTCGGTGTCATAGCTCTCCATCTGGTAGTAGACGTCCATGAGCGGACCGATCTGGGCGAAACGGCCGGGTTCGGCCTCATACGAGGCCACCGTGGCGTCGTTGCGCCCATTGGCGCGAGATTGCTGGCCCGCGCTCGCGATCGCGGCCGGGTTGCTCTGGCTCTGGCCCAGAAGCTGGGACGCGGCCTGCTGGATGGCGCTGTTGGCGGCGGTCTGCTGGGCGACCAGGGCGGCGAAGGTGGGCTTGAGCTTGGCCGCCTGGCTGACGACGGTGGCGAGTTCGGCGGGCGTGGTCGCCTTGGCCCTCTGCGCCTGGAGCAGCGCGAGCTGGGCGGCCAGCGGGGCGACGTACTGCGTCACCGCTCCGAGCTGCTGCGCCGTGGTGATCTCGGCCGCGTCGCTCCCCACCGCGCTGTCGGCGGCACTGGTGTCGCTGGCGAGCTCGGCCGCCTCCGCCGACCTGAGCTGGCTCTGGAGCGCAGATACCTGGTCGGCGAGGGTGTTGTCGGGACGCAGCTGGACCCAGATCGGGGTCTGCCCGAGTTGGTTCAGGTGGGCCTGAATGGAGTCCAGTTCGGCGGGTGCATAACCGGCCGCGCGGTAGGCGGAGATCTGCTGGGTGAGCTCCTGGGCCCGGGTGCTGTAGAGCTTGGTCTGGGTCCGCCAGAGCGAGTAGCCGTAGGCCCCGGCTGCGCCTAGGGCGAGGATCAAGACGATAGCGATTAGGGAGAAGACCCTAGTCTTCACTGCATCCAGCGTACCCCGCCCGCCATGGGAGCCTCGTCTTAGCTGCGGCGCCAGACGCCCCGGGGGCGGCTAAAGATTGGGTACCAGGTCGGTGAATGGGGTCGCCAAGGCGGCCTGACCGAGCGCCGGCACACCCAGATAGGAGCTCACGGTGGCGAGCAGCGAATAGTGGTTGTAGGGCCGCGAGCTGCTCTGGGCCAGGAGGTGGGGAGCCACCACCAGGCACGGCACCCGATTGGTCGTATCCCCCTCCGCCTCGTCCCAGGTGATGAGCAGGAGCCCGCCCTGGCGCCAGGCCGACGAAGCCAGGATGGTGGGTATGAGCTGGGACAGGAAAGCGTCCGCGACGGCGGTCGAGCAGTCGTGCCCGTCGTGGCAGAGATTGGGCGTGATCCAGACCAGGCGGGGAGCGGTGCCCGATCGGAGTTGGCCCGCCAGCGCAGACAGTGAGGTGACGTTGGCCGGGCAGCCACCCCGGTAGTAGGCGAACGGGTTGTGCTTCAGTGCGTACGGCGCCGGGCTGTCGTAGCAGCCCTCGGTCATGGATTCCATGTAGGCGCCCCAGCTGACCTGATGGGCGCTCAGCTCGCCCCCCAATCCGGCGCTGGATAGGGCATGGAAGCCGTCGTCGGTGATGCCCTGAGTCGACCCTGAGGTCAGGGCCAGATAGTTGGGCAGGCTGGGGTGGGCAACGGCGTGGTATTCGGTGGCGACCGCGAAGCGACTGGCCAGCCCCGCGGTGTAGGTACCGCTCATGGCCTGGGCATAGGAGCGATTCTCCATGATGAGCACGAAGACCGAACCGGGGCTGGAGGTCCTAGGGCCGGCCGACGGTGGCGGGGAGGAGGGAGGCGAGCTGGTCTGGGGGCGCCCGGGGGCGGGGCCTTCTCGACCCGGCGCCCCCGCGCACGCGGCGAGAAGTCCGGCGGCCAGGGCCAGGCAGATGAGGCGGCGGAGCGGGCGCGGGGTCATGTCAAGTTCCTGCGGGTAAACTTCTTCCATCATGCCCCGCCCCCTGGGCCTGCGTTGCAGGGAATGCGGCGCCGAGTACGAGCTCCAGGCCACCCACGTCTGTGAAGCGTGCTTCGGGCCCCTCGACGTGGTCTACGACTACGACGCCATCCGGCGCGTGATCTCTCGTGCCCGGGTGGAGTCCGGTCCCCCTTCCATGTGGCGCTGGCGCGACCTGCTTCCCCTGGAGGACGACGCCGCCGTGGTGAGCCTGGGGGAGGGCTTCACTCCCCTGGTGCGGGCCGAGCGCTTGGGGGCTGCCCTGGGGCTGAGCAATCTGTGGCTCAAGAACGACACCATGAATCCCACCAACTCATTCAAGGATCGGGTGGTGTCGGTGGCGGTGAGCTGGGCGCGGGCGCACGGATTTGAGACCATGGGATGCGCCTCTACCGGCAACCTGGCCAACTCTCTGGCCGCCTACTCCGCTCGCGCCGGACTCGACAGCTACGTCTTCATGCCCGACGACATCGAGTCCAGCAAGGTGGTGGCGACCAGCGTCTTCGAGCCCAACGTGGTCGCCGTGCACGGTAATTACGACGAGGTCAACCGGCTCTGCAGCCAGCTCGTGGACGAGCATCCGTGGGCTTTCTGCAACATCAATGTCCGCCCCTTCTACGCCGAGGGTTCCAAGACCCTGACCTTTGAAACCGTCGAGCAGCTGGGCTGGCGGATGCCGGACGAGATCGTGATCCCGATCGGTTCGGGCTGCCAGTTTGTTCGCCACCGGCGGGCGGCAACCGAGCTCCTCGAGCTGGGCCTGGTGGATGGCGATATGCCCCGGCTGACCGGGGCGCAGGCGTTGGGTTGCGCCCCGGTCTACCGGGCCTGGCAGGCGGGTAGCGCTCAGGTGGCCCCGGTCCGGCCGGACACCATCGCGCGCTCGATCGCGATCGGCAATCCCTCCGACGGCGTCTACGTGATGCGTATCGCCGAGGAGACGGGGGGGACCATCGAGGCCGTCAGTGAGGAGGAGATCGTGGAAGCGATTCGCCTTCTGGCGCGCACCGAGGGCATATTCGCCGAGACCGCCGCCGGGGTCACGATCGGGGTTTTGGCCAAGCTCGCCCGGGCCGGGCGCTGGCGCGGTGACGAGCTGATCGTGGCCTACGTCACCGGCCACGGCCTCAAGACCGCCAACGTCGTCGACCAACCCAGCGGGCGGCGGGTGGAAATAGATCCCACCCTGCGCTCGTTTCGGGAGAGAGTGCTCGCGTGAACCCGGCCATCGGCCCCAACTGAGGAGATCTGAACTGTGCCCGTATTCCGCATTCCTGGACCCCTGCGCAGCCTGAGCGAAGGCGCCCCCACCGTGGACGTGACGGCGGGCGATCTGCGAGCGGCGATCGAAGAGCTGGACGTCAAGCACCCCGGCTTCCGCACCCGGTTGCTGGACGACAGCGGACAGCCGCGCCAGTTTGTAAACCTGTTTTTGAACGACGAGGACGTGCGTCTGGGTCAGGGCCTTGACTCCAAGCTGGCCGACCGAGACGAGATCGCCATCGTGCCCGCGGTTGCGGGGGGCCGCTAACCCTCCCGGTGTCGAGGCTCCGCCTGCGCCTGGTCTTCGGGGCCGACCTGGTCCGGGAGCCGATCATCTGGCGGCTGGGTCGCGATTTTGAGCTCGTGACCAACATCCGCCGGGCTGAGGTCACCCGTGAGGAGGGTTGGGTCATGCTCGAGTTGCAGGGCGAGGACCAAGAGCTGGAGCGGGGCGTGGCCTACCTCGGCCATCAGGGAGTGTTGGTCGAGACCCTGGAGGGGGACATCGTCGACAAGTGAGGCGGGGGCGCTCGAAGGTACGCCGGCGATGAAGGTGGCGGTCGCGCTCTCCGGTGGAGTCGACTCGAGTCTGGCCGCGGCCCGACTCTGTGCTGAGGGCCACGACGTGGTGGGGGTGACGCTGCAGCAGTGGCCACGCCAGGTGGGTGGGGAGGCCCCCGCCCATGGCGGCTGCTGCTCGGTCAGCGCGGTCGAGGACGCGCGCCGCGTGGCCTCCATGCTCGGCATTCCCTACTACGTATGGAATCTGGAGAGCGAGTTCGGAGAACGCGTGATCGAGCCCTTTCACCGTGAGTATCGAGAGGGCCGCACCCCCAACCCGTGCCTGCTCTGCAACGCCTTCGTGCGCTTTGATCTGATGCTGCGGCGCGTCCTCGATCTCGGCTTTGACGCCCTGGCCACCGGGCATTACGCCCGCGTGATCGCCGGCCCAGATGGACCCGAGCTGCACTGCGGGGTGGACCCGGCCAAGGACCAGTCGTACATGCTCTACCACCTCGACCGCGAGCGCCTGGCGCGGATTCAATTCCCGCTCGGAGGGTTGACCAAAGTTCAGGTCAGGGCCGAGGCCGGCGAGCGCGGCCTGCCGGTGGCGACCAAGGCTGAGAGCATGGAGATCTGCTTTGTTCCCCTCGGCCAGACCGCCGCCTATCTGGCCCGCCGCCTCGGAGCCGAGCCGGGTGAGGTCGTCGACCGGACCGGGCGGCGGCTCGGGTTCCACCGCGGCACCTGCCTCTACACGGTCGGGCAGCGCACCGGTCTGGGCCATCTGGACCAGCCTGGTCCCTGGTACGTGCTGAGTTTGGACGCGCCCCGCAACCGGGTGGTGGTCGGACGCCAGGAAGACTTGGCCTGCGAGGTGGTCCGGCTCAAAGACGTGTCCTGGATCGACGGCCGCCCGCCCGCGGACAGGGTCGCCCTCGAGGTGCGTCTGCGCTACCACGCGCCGGCCATCGCGGCCACGTACGCCGGCTCCGAGCTGACCCTGAGCCGACCCTTTTTGGGGGCCGCTCCGGGCCAGGCGGCGGTGTTTTATTCGGGCACGCGCGTGCTTGGCGGCGGCATCATCTGCGGCGCGAGCCGCTCGACTGCAACCTCGGTCGCCCTGCCCGCGGGGTAATCCGCCGCTTCACGGCCAGCCTGTATCCTTCTTTTCGCCCAGCCCCGGCCCGGCCCCGTCAAGAGGGCCGGATCACACCGACGGAGCCAGATTGGATTTTTACCCGCCGTTTGCATGCCCCCTCGGCACCCTGGAGCGGCAGCCCTGAGCCAGCTTCTGCTCACGGCGTCGGCGGCCTCGGTGGCATCGGTCGCCTCGTCCGCCCGCTCCGCCGGCTTCAATCCTGCCCGGGCCCTGCCCTGGGCCGTGCCCGCCATCCTGCTGCTACCCCTGTTCGCGCTCGTCCTCCTGCTCATCGGAGTACGCAGCCGGAGGTCGGCCTCGAATCTGACCCTGGTCTCGGTTCTGGCCACCCTGATCGTGGCGGCGTTCGTCTTCTGGATCCGCGCTGGCACCGCCCAGACCTATCAATCCGGGTATGCGTGGATCGTGAGCCCGGTCGCGGTGACCGGTGCCAGTCAGTTCCAGAACTTCACCGTTGAGATGGCGATCCAGGCCGACCATTTCGCGCTGACCCTGGCCCTGGCCGTGCTCGCCCTCGCCTTCCTGGCCCTGCTTTGGCACCGCGTGGGCGGTCGATCCGAGCCCGGCCCGATCCGATTTCAGGCTTCCGCGCTGCTCTTGGTGCTCAGCGCTCTGGGTGTCCTGCTCGCCTCCGACCTGGTCGAGATCTACGCCTTCTGGAGCCTGGCCGGGGTGGCCAGCTACCTCTTGCTGTCGCATCGCTGGGGCACCGAGGCGGCCGCCCGCGCCTCCCGCCTGGCACTGTCCCTGCCCCTGCTCGGGGACTTCTGTCTGCTCCTGGCGGTGGCGGTGCTCTATTCGCGTTACGGCGTGCTCGAGCTGCACGCGCTGATTCCGGTGCTCCACACGACGCCCGGGGCGGGACTTAAGTCTCTGACCGCGGCCGCCGGTCTGATCCTGGTCGCGGTCGCGGTTCGCGCCGCCGCCTGGCCGTTTCACGCCTGGCAGACCGGCACCGTCGGGGCGGCACCTGCGGCGCTGGCGCTGAGCGTGGGCGTCTGGCCCCTGCTCGCCGGCTCCCTGCTCTACCGATGCCTGCCCCTGATCGCGGCCGCCGGACCCCAGGCGCGTGAGCTGGGCTGGGTCCTGTTCGCTCTGGGCGCGCTGCTCGGCCCGCTTCTGGCCCTGGTCTCCAGCGCCGCACCCGCGTATGCCGTGCTGATCGGGTCGGGCGCCGTGGCTCTGACCCTTCTGGCCGTGCTGGGGTCGATTCCGGCCGCCCTGGTGGCTGGCTGTCTGGCCGCACTTGCTCTCGCCCGGGGATCGGCTCAGCTCGCCCTGAGTAGTGTCGCGTCCGCCTTCCGCAGCGGCGAAGTGCAGGATCTGAGCGGGGCTCGCCGGCGCCTGCCACGCACCAGCGCGAGCTTGGTCCTGGCCCTGCTGGCGCTGAGCGTGGCGCCGCTGGCGGCTCTGGTCTCGGTCTCGGCCCCACCCGTGCGCCCGATTCTCCTCGCGGGCCTGATCCTGCTCGGCTTGAGCGCGCTGCTCCTGGGAGCCTGGGTCACCACCGGGGTGCCGCGCCGGCGCCGAACCTTCGACCCGGGCCGCATCCGGGAGGTGCCCGCCTCCATGGCCGCAGCCACGCTGGCGCTGGCCCTGCTGGCGGCGGTCGCCGCGGTTCTCGGCTTCGTGCCCGCATGGAGGCAGCTTCTGGTTCCTCGGCTGGGGGCACCCGGGATGTCGGACCTGCCCTGGATCGCGCTCCTGGCGGTGGTCTTGGTCGGCAGCTGGCTGCTGGCCCGCGCCCGGGGCAGCGTCGTCATCGCCGGTCTGGGCCGCGGCGCCACCCAGCGCGCGCTCGCCGTCGCCCGGGCGGGGGCGCTGTGGCGACGATTCGGCGCCCAGCCGGCCGGGCAAGCGACGGCGGGTGTCGAGGGGGCGCTGGGGCGTCTTGAGTCGGCGCTCGGCGGTGCGGTGGGGACTGTGTCAGCGCTGGGCGCGGGCCCAGCGGAGGCTCCGGTTCGGCGCCGGGGCGGCGGATCCAGGTGAGTCATTTGGGTCTCTGGCTTGCCGCCGGTGCGACCCCTGCACCTTCGGCCTCGCCCAGCGCCGCGGCGGCCAACTTCGGCGCCGGGATCTTCAATCACTCCTTCCTGCTCAGCCTGATCGTCTGGACGCCTCTGGCGGCGGGCCTGATCATGGCCATGATCCCCAACCCCAGGGGGCGTTGGAACCGCCACTTCACCATCGCCGCCTTCTGGACCAACGTGGCCGTGCTCACCTTGAGTCTGGTCGCCTATTCCCAGTTCCAGCAGTTCGCCAGCGGTCTATCGTTCGAGGAGCGGCTGCCCTGGCTCCCGGCCCTGGGCGTGACCTACCACCTGGGCCTGGATGGGATCAGCGCCTCGGTCCTGATGCTCAACGCCATCGTCGGCCTGGTTGCGGTCGTCGCCTCCTCGGGAGTTGCGGTCAGGGTCCGCTCCTACTGGTTTTTGATCCTGGTCACCGAGTCCGCCTTGAACGGCGCCGTAGTGGCACGAGACCTCTTCGTCTTCATCCTCTTTTGGAGCGCGATGATCGCGCCCCTGGCCCTGCTCCTGCGCGGCTGGGGGGGACCGGGGGGCCGGCTCGCCGCTGGCCGGCTCGCCGCCTACTGGGGCGCGGGGGCCGCTCTCCTGCTGGCAGCCGGGCTGGCGCTGTGGGCGTCGACGGGAGCCACCAGCTTTGACTTCAACCGGATTTTGCAGTTCGCGCCCGGTTCCAGAGCCCAGCTCGTCGTCGGCGCCCTCTTCCTGCTCGCGGCCGCAAGCAGACTGCCCTTGATTCCTTTCCATCGCTGGGCGCTGCTGGCGCTGGCCGAGGCGCCGCCCGGTGTCGCCATCCTGATCGCCGGGTCGGGGATGCGCCTGGGGGGATACGTCCTGTTGCGCTTTCTGGCCCAGACCGACCACGCCGGGGCCCTGCTCCTGGCCCCCATCCTGGCCGCGCTGGCTGGTGCCACGGTGATCTGGGCCGCGCTCCTGGCCTTCGGCACCAGCGACGTCCGCCGCCTGGGAGCCGCGCTGGTCCTGATCCCCGGCGCCATCACCGCGCTCGGAGTCGCTGGACTCTCGCCCCTGTCCCTGGAGGGGGCGGGATTTTCGCTCTTCGCGGGCGGGATGGCGGCGGCGCTCATGGTGGCGGCGGCGGGCACGCTGGCCGAGAGGGCCCAGGCCCGAGACCTGAGGCTGGTGGCCGGGCTCGCCGGTCGCATGCCTCGGATCTCCTGGCTTCTGCTGGTGGCGTCCCTGGCGCTGCTCGGGCTGCCCTTATCCGCCACCTTCCCGGCCGATGTGATGATCCTGCTCGGCGCCTTTCGCAACCAGCCCGCGGGTGTCTTTGCGGCCGTGTTCGGGCTTCTGCTGGCGGCGGCCGCCATCGCCTGGTTGATCCATCGCGTGCTCTTCGGCGCCCCCAATCCCGAGGCGCCGTCGCCGCAGGACTCGACCCTGGCCGAATCCTGGTCGTTAGGCATCTTGGTCGGAGCCCTGCTCTGGGTGGGTCTATTCCCCCTGGGGCCCCAGCTGGCCGGAATCCCGCTCTTCGATCCGGGCCTGCTCAACGTGGTCAATGCCTCCAACACCGCCGTGGCCGGCTCGTTCACCGTGCCCGCGCCCCCGCCGCACCCGAGCCCGTCACCCTCGCCGAGCCCTTCGCCATCGGCGCCGGCCGCGCCCGCGCCCAGCCCGGTGCCGAGTCCGTGAGCGCGGCCGTCCTTCTGCCCGAGGGCCTGCTCGTGGCGTGCCTGCTGGCTAGCCTGGTCGCCTACGGTCGCCGCCGGGGCCAGCGGCCTGCCGCTCTGGCCGGGGTGGCGCTCCTGGCCCTGCTGGCGCTGGCGGCCGAGCTCTGGTTCGGGGCCTACGTGGGTCGCCTGGCGCCGGGCGGCTTTGTCCAGGACCGCTTCGCCCTCTTCGCCAAGGCCGCCGTGCTGCTCGCGCTCTTCATCGCCGCCCTGATCGGCCACGGCCGTTGGAGCCGGGAGCCGGCTCTTGCCGTCGCCGCCTGCCTGGGCGCGCTGGGTGCCGTTCTTGTCGCCTCCTCGAGTTCAGCCCCGGGGATCTGGATCGGCGTGGCGCTGGCGGGGTGCGCTCTGTTGCTCGCGCCCGGGCGGGGCAGAGTTCGCCCGGTCGGCCTGGGCCTGGGAGCTGGGCTGGCCCTCCTGGCCCTGGGGCTGGGGCTGCTGGCGCTGGCGGCGCACAGCCCCCAGCTGGGCGAGTACACGCCCCGAATCGGAGCCGGCGTCAATTCCTGGCTGCCCGGAGCCGGCGTTCTCATAGCTCTGAGCGGATTGATGATTCTGGGGGCCACCAGCTGGCGTGAGCAACCCCTGCTGCTGCCCTCGCTGGCGGGCGCCTTGCTGCTCGCTGCTCTGCGTGTCAGCGCCGCGGCGGCGGCCTCCAACGGCGTTTGGGCTCCAGCGCTGGCTGTTCTGGCCGGACTGGCCCTGGTGGTTTGCGCGCTCCGCGCCCTGGGGGCCAGGAGCGCCGTGGGGGTGGTGGGATGGCTGGCCGCCGGTCAGTGTGCCTGGTATCTGGTCGCGCTTGCCGGCCACTACGAGTTGGCGGGGGCGGCCGCACTTTTCGTGCTCGCCTCGCTCCTTGCCGCCTGGACGGCGTCGGCCCTGGTCTTGGATCCGGGCGAGCCCGATCTCGCGCGTGCGGCGCGTGCTGCCCCGGCCAGGACGGCTCTGCTCGCCCTGGCGGCGGCCTCGCTGGCGGGACTTCCTCCTCTGGGCGGCTTTTTTGCCGACTTCAACGTCCTGGCCGCCCTTTTCAGCTCGGGCATGGTCCCGATCGCCGCGCTGGCGCTGCTGGGCTGGGTGCTGGCGCTGCTCGCGCTTCTCCGCCTGGAGGCTTCCCTATTCCTGGTCGGTGACTCCCTGGAGTCGCGAGCGGACGCGCGGTGGCGTCCGGCGCCGCTGCTGGCTGTCCTGCTCATAGTTTGCGTGGCCGTCCTGGCCAATCCAATTCAGAGCCTGGCCCAACTTGGAGCCTCGGCACTGGGTCTGCGCTGATCGCTGGGCGCGGCGCCAAACAGCGCTCTCCCCGTCCCGCCCCGCCTGCCGCTACCATCGATCCCGTGCTCGGCCGCGCGATCCCGACTCCGGCCTACCTGAAGTCGGTTCGCGGCTGATGCGTCCTCCCCGGTCGGCCCTGACTGGGAGCCTGGTCTACACGGTGGCCGGGCTGCTCTGGATCTGGGTTGCCCGCCCAGCCTACGGTCCCGCCCTGGCCACCTGGATTGTCGGCCTGGCTGTCGCGGGTCTGTTTCTGTCGGGCTGGGCCAACCAGCTCAGCCTGGCGCGTGCCTATCTGGCCGCACCCGCCTTTGCCTATTCCACCCAGGGCGGCGACAGGGGCCTGGGACTGCTGGCGATCACGGTCTCGGTGGCCGGGCTGAGCGACGTCGTGGACGGAATGGTGGCGCGGCGCTTTGACCGTCCATCGCGGGTCGGCGGAGGTCTGGATCCGATCGTCGACGGCCTGTTCTTCGGGGCGGTGGCGATCGGTCTGGCGGTGGCAGGAGCCTATCCGCCCTGGCTCGCCGGCCTGGTGGTGGTGCGCTATCTGCTGCCGGCCGCGATCGCGGCCGCACTACTTTTAGGAGGCCACGAGCCCAAGCTCCAGCACACGCCGCTGGGCCAGCTGGCGACCACCATGATCGCGCTCATGCTGGGAGGCGTCGCGCTCCTGCGTGGTCTGGGTCTGGATGCCGCCGGCTGGATCACCGCCGGTGAATTCATCATCCCGATCGCCACCGTCGGGGCGTTCGCCAACCTCTACCGGGCCAATCGCACGGTCCTGCTGCACTCACAGGGTGGTGAGGGTGGGTAGACTCTTAAGTGGCCGCGCTAGATGGGGAGCTGGCGGTTCCCTGCACCGGCAATCCGCCACAGCCGGGTCGAACTCCCCTTCCGAGGTCTGGTCAGTCGGGACTGACCGCGATGCAAGGCGTTGAAGGCCGGGACCTGCGCAGCTCGGGTCTCCGAACCCCGTCAGGTCCGGAAGGAAGCAGCGGTAAGGAGGGTTCCCGAGGGTGCCGCAGCCATCCGGGCCCGAGCTGGAACTCGCGGTTCCGCCGGGTGATCGTGATCGAAGAGGGGGTGCGCGGTCATCCCCTGCGTTGGGGACATCGCATCCATTGACTTACCAGACCCTCTACCGCAAGTACCGCTCCCAGACCTTCGCCGATCTGATCGGCCAGGACGCGACCTCGCGCGCGCTCCAGGGCGCGGTCGCCTCCGACCGCATCGCGCATGCCTACCTCTTCTCTGGGACCCGCGGCACGGGTAAGACCAGCAGTGCACGTCTGCTGGCCAAGGCCATCAACTGCCAGAGGCGCGCCCCCGGCCAGTCCGAGCCCTGCAACCAGTGCGAGTGGTGCCAGCAGCTCGCCGCGGGATCGGCCCTCGACCTGATCGAGATCGATGCCGCCTCCAACCGCGGCATCGACGAGATCCGAGACCTGCGCGAAAAGGTGAACCTGGCTCCCGCTCTGGGGCGCTGGAAGATCTACATCATCGATGAGGCGCACATGCTCACCGCGGACGCGTTCAACGCGTTGCTGAAGACCCTTGAGGAGCCCCCCGAGCACGTCGTCTTCGTGCTCTGCACGACCGAGGCTGTAAAGATCCCGGCCACCGTGCTCGGACGCTGCCAGCAGTTCGTCTTCCGCCGCCTGAGCGAGGAGCAGATGAGCCGTCGCCTGGCCGATATCGCGCAGCAGGAGGGGTTTGAGGTCGACCCCGCCGCGCTCGCGGTGATTACGCGCAGTGCTCAGGGGTCGATGCGGGACGCGATCGGCCTCATGGACCAGCTGGTGCCGCTCTCGGACGGTCGGATCAGTCTCGATCTGGCCCGCGAGCTGCTCGGTCTGGCCGACCCGGCTCAGCTCGCCGGCCTACTCCAACGGGTGCTGCAAGGTGACGCCTCCGGCGCTCTGGCCGAGCTGGGCCGGATCTACGAAGCCGGGGCTGAGCTGCGCCAGGTGGTGCGCGGCCTTATGGAACAGAGCCGAGATCGGCTGGTCGAAGCCATGGATCGGGGCGACGTGGGTGCTCGGGCTGAGCTTTCCGCTCTGCTCGAGTCGCTGCTGACTCTGGACGGTGAGATCAGGCGTCACGCCGAACCGCGACTCCTGTTTGAGGCCACGCTGGTCCGGGCGGCGGTGGCCAGCGCTGCCGCCCTGCCCGCTGCCGCCGTCAACTCGCCGCCGGCCGCGGTCCCGGCGCCGCCGACGTCCTCGCCCGCGCCCCTGGCTGCCGCGGGCCCAGCTCCGACGCCCGCAGGTCCCGCGGCGCCGGCGCCCCGGGCCGTGCCCGCCGTGCCCGCGGCAGCGGCTCCCACCCCTGCTCCCACCCCTGCTCCCGCTCTCGCCCCCCCGCCCGCCCCCTCGCCCGCCCCCGTGCCGCCGCAGGCCGGCTCCGGCGATCCCGGGCCGGACCCTCTGGCCGCCGGTTGGCGCGCCGTCCTGGATCAGCTGGGACCCAAGGTCCGCGCGTTTTTCGTCGATGCGCGCCCCGTCCTCGAGGACGGCGTGCTGGTGCTTTATTTCCGCTTTGCCTTCCACCACAAGATGGCGAGCGAGAATCGGGTTCAGATCGAGCCCCTGGTCGCCGCCTGGCTGGGTCCCGGGACGTCCATTGAGGTCCGTCTCCAGGAGGCCGCGGTCGGGGTTCGCGGTCCGCAGGAGGAGCGACCTCCGGCTCCGGAGGAGGATCCGCTGGTGATCGAGGCGGTGCGCAAGTTTGAAGGCAGAGTCACCCGGGTGAGGGAGAAGAACACATGAAGCAGAATCCGTTGCAGATGTTGAAGCAGGTGCAGCAGATGCAGAGCCGCATGGCGCAGGTGCAGTCAGAGCTCGAGGCGGAGACGGTGGAGGCCACCTCTGGAGGAGGCGCGGTGCGGGCGGTGGTGAGCGGCCAGCAGAAGCTGGTTGCGCTGACCATCGAGGCCGAGCTGGCGAGCGACGTCGAGATGCTGCAGGATCTGGTCCTGGTGGCGGTCAACGACGCCCTGGATCGCTCTCGCGCCCTGGCCGCCGAGCGCATGCAGGCGCTCACGGCCGGCCTCGGATTGCCCCCGGGTCTGATCTAGGCCGGCGTGCTCCAGCTTCCGCGGCCGCTCGAGGATCTGATCGACGAGCTCTCGCGGCTGCCCAGCGTGGGGCCCAAGACGGCCCAGCGACTGGCGTTCCACATCCTGCGGGCTGACAACACCCGGGCGGAGTCACTGGCGCGCTCGATCCTGGCCGTGAAGAGCCGGATCGGGCTCTGCCAGCGCTGCTTCAACTACGCCGAGAACGAGCTCTGCCCGGTATGCGCCTCGGGCCGTCGCGCGCCGGACCTGATCTGCGTGGTGGAGTCGGCGCTGGATCTGCTCGCGATCGAGCGCACGGGGGAATTCAGCGGTCTCTACCACGTCCTCCACGGGGTCATCTCGCCCATCGATGGGATTGGTCCGGACGAGATCCACGTCGGCGAGCTCCTGCAGAGGGTCCGCGCCGGCGGTGTGGGCGAGGTGATCATCGCGACCGACTCCGACCTCGAGGGCGAGGCGACCGCGATCTACCTGGCCCGCGCGCTCGAACCGCTGGGGGTGCGAGTCACGCGCCCGGCTCACGGACTGCCCGTGGGCGGAGATCTTGAGTACGCGGACGAGCTCACCCTGGCTCGGGCGCTGAGCGCCAGGCAGAGCTTCTAGGCCGCCCGCCGCGATCGGGTACACTAGGCCTCCCGCCGCCGAGCGCGTCTTGCGAATCGGAAGGTGGGGAATGTACAATCGCGGACGCGCCTCCGACAGGAAGGCTTCGTGCGCCCTCGCGCAAGGACTGGGACCCAGGTCTCCGGTCTGGTGAGCAGGGGATGCCGGGGCGCCAGCACCTTGACAACTGAAGAGTGGGAAAGGCTCTATAGAGTCTTAGATGACTCAGGGCGCAGGCCTTGGGTCCTCGTCTTTTGGACGGAGAGTTTGATCCTGGCTCAGGGTTAACGCTGGCGGCGTGCGTAATACATGCAAGTCGAGCGAGGGCTCTTCTCCCGTAAGGGAGGGGTGTTCCTAGCGGCGAACGGGTGAGTAACACGTGAGCAACCTGTCCCGACGTGGGGGATAACACCGAGAAATCGGTGCTAATACCGCATGTGATCTCCGAGGACATCCTCGGCGAAGAAAGCAGCAATGCGCATCGGGGTGGG
>DATLSE010000023.1:0-31073 GCA_035534295.1 Nitrosotalea sp. | reverse complement strand
CGGCCCCCGGGCCGGCTGCGGGCGCATCACGCGCAACCCGTATCAGCCCTGGCGCGGCTCTGGGCGGAGCCGATCTACCGCCTCGTCTACGACCCCGACGCCCGCCCCCGGGCGCTGCGTGGCGCGGGACGCTGGTAGGGCCGGCCGGGCTCGGGGCCGCCGCCTGCGGCCCTGACATACTTGGGCGATGCCGCAGCAGCCGAGGTCGATCGGCCCGGGCATGATGATGGGGAAGGCTACTTAATGCTGGCCTCCCAGCTCGCCGATGCCGTCGTCGACGTCGCGCAGGCGCCGCTGCCCGTGGCGGTCAGATTGGAGGCCGAGCGCAGCCTCGTCAACATCGTCGGCACCGCGGTGCGAGCCTGCCACGATCCCGCCGTCGACCAGGTGCTGGAGGTTGCTCGTCTGGTCGGAGGTCCAGGAGGCGCTCTGGTGCCCGGGCGCCGGGAGGGGGCTGATCTCCATTTTGCCGCCCTCGCCACCGGCCTGGCGGCGCATCTGGACGACTTCGACGACACCCACCTCGAATCGGGCAACATCCACGCCTCCTCCATCGCTCTGGCGGCGACCCTGGGGATCGGAGTCGAGTTGGGGGTCAGCGGCGACCGCTTCGTCTCTGCCTTCGCCCTGGCCTGTGAGATGCTGATTCGCGCCGGCCTGGCGCTGGCTCCCGCCCACCACCAGGAGGGCTGGCAGCCGAGCGCGACCGTCGGTGCCATGGCTGGGGCGGTTGGGGCGGGGCTCCTGCTGGGGCTTGATCGAAGCGGGATGGCGGACGCGATCCGGATCGCCTCCATCCAGCTGCTGGGTCATCGAGAAGCCTTCGGGACGCCGACCAAGGCCATCCATCCCGGCAAGGCCGCGGCCAATGGCATCCTTGCCGCGCGGCTGGCCCAGGCCGGCATGGAGGGGCCCCGTGGGGTGCTCGAGTCGGAGGGAGGTTTCTGCTCGGCCCTGGCCCGAATCAATCATCCCGAGCTGATGGTCGAGGGTCTGGGGCGCAGCTGGGAGCTGCTCCGCAACACCTATAAGCCGTATCCATGCGGGGTGGTCTGTCATCCAGGAATCGACGCCGCGCGCGCCGTCTTCGAACGCTGCCCGGAGCCGGGCTCGATCCTCGAGGTGACCTACCTCTGCCATCCCCTGGTGATGGAACTGACCGACCGTCCGGATCCCCAGGATGGGCTCGAGGCGCGATTTTCGGCCCAGCACGGCGTGGCCGCAGCGCTCGTCGGGGGCCGGGCCGGGCTCAACGAATATTCCGACCGGTACGTCAAGGATCCTCAGGTGCTGCGGGTGCGAGCCCTGGTGCGCCTGGTGCCCACCGCCGATCTCGACCGGGAGGAGGCGATGATCGAGGTGGAGTTCAATGGTGGACGCCGCCTGCGCGAACGCGTGCTGCACGCCCGCGGGAGTCTGGCCCGCCCCTTAAGCGAAGCCGAACTCGCCGCCAAGCTCGACGATCTGGTTCAAGAGGTGCTGCCCGACCGGGGGGCCAGGATTCGCCGGGCGATCAGCGGGCTGGGCGCTGCTCCTGATCTGCAGGAGCTCCGCGCCGCGCTGCTTCCCGAGGCGGCGCAGTGAGCGTGTCCGGGGCGGACATCACCCGGCGCCTGGCCGACTTCGCCGTCGGCTCGACGCCACCGGACGCCGCCCGGCGCTGGTCTGAGGCCCTGATCCTGGAGCTGGCCGCGGGCGCGGTGGCGGCCAGCTCCGAGCCCCAAGTGGGCTCCGCGCTGGCCGCAGTGATGGGCCTCGGCACCCCCACCCAGGCCGGCGTTCTCGGTCGCACTGAAAGGTTGAGTCCGATCTGGGCGGCGTACGTCAATGCTGTCGCGGCGAGCTCGATCGCGCTCGCCTCGGCGACCACCGGCGCCGAGGCGGCGGGCGCGGTTTTCCCCGCGGCGCTGGCGCTGGCCGAGTGGCGCCGGCTCGAAGGATCCGATCTGGTGGTCGCGGTCGCCGTCGGCGTCGAGATTGCGCTCCGGGTCGGAGCCGGTCTGGGCCCGGGGCATCGGGATCGGGGCTGGGATCAAGCAACCACCGGCGGAGCGGTCGGGGCTGCGGCCGCGGCCGCGCGCCTGCTCGGGCTCGATGAGCAGAGCTCATTGATGGCGCTGGGTCTGGCCGCCACCCAGGCCGGAGGATTCAGCATCGTCCGCCGCCGAGCGGGCGGCGCCACTCAAGCCGCGCGGGCGGCAGCCAACGGGGTCGAATCGGCGCTGCTCGCTGCAGCCGGCTTTAAGTCTGCCCCAGCGGCGATCGAGGGTCGCCGCGGCATGAGCGCCGTCATGTCCGGCGCAGCTGATCTGGAGCCCGTCGTCGACGCTCTGGGTCGGGTCTGGGTGGGGGATTCAGGGTCGCCGGCGCAGGACTTGACGGAGCGGGCGCGGACTCTGGCCGCGCCCGCTCTCGGCTCCAGAACGGAGCGGTTCCTCGAACTCTGGGGTGACCCCGGCGAAATCTCAGTGGCCGAATTGGTGGGTGCCGCCGTCCTCCCGCGTTAGCTCCCAGCCGATCTTTCCTTGGGTTGGAACTGAGACCGCGCTCAGGCCATGTGAATTCCCCCGTCGACCTGAATCGCCTGACCGGTGATGTAGCGGGCGGCGTCGGAGAGCAGATACAAGATCAGGTCGGAGACTTCCTCAGGGGTGCCGGCGCGGCCCAGGGGAGCCTCCGCCACGGCGCGCTCGAACGTCTCTCCGCTGGCCCGATCAAACCGCATTGCGCTCTCCCGGTCGAGCTGCTCCCACATCGGCGTGGCGATGATTCCGGGGCACACGCAGTTGACGCGGATGGAGGGCGCCAGCGCCGCCGCCGCTGAGCGTGAGAGGCTGATCACGGCCGCCTTGGAAGCCGCGTAGTGCGAATATTGCGGGCGCCCCAGGCGCCCGGCCAGAGAGGCCAGACTGACCATTGACCCACCCCTGCCGGCGGCCACCATTACCCGGGCGGCCGCCTGCAGGGTGAAGAAGGTGCCTGTCACGTTGACCGCGAAGAGGCGCTCCCAGGCCTCGGGCGTGAGCTCCATGAAGGGCATCACGGCGACCACCCCGGCGGCGGACACGACGTGGTCCAGGCGGCCCAGCTCGCCCTCGATCTGTCCCATGAGCTGGCCCAGCTCCCCCGCGCGGGAGACGTCCTGGACCATGATCCGGATGCTTCCCGCCGGCGCCATCGCCGCCGTCGCTTGGAGTCCGTCGTCCGAGAGATCGATCGCCGCCACCTGAGCGCCCGCACTGGCCAGGCCGAGCGCGACGGCGCGACCGATTCCACTGCCGGCACCGGTCACCGCAGCGACCCGGCCCGCAAAAGTGCGACTGTCGTCCTTCATTCGACGCTCAGCATAAAGAACCCTCGATGGTGCTCCCCGGGGAATCAAAAAGGGGTCCGGGGTTGCGGCGGCGCGCATGATGGATGGGCGCCAACCGCCGTGTTCTAGGAGATCTCCCTCATGACCGCTTCCTACTTTTTTGAGCTCCGCCTCGATCGATCTCTCGCGCAGGCAGAGGTGGAGGTTCGCTCCGCCCTCAGCGCTGAGGGTTTCGGGGTCCTGACCGAGATCGACGTCGAGGCCACGATGCGTGACAAGCTGGGTCTTAACGTGCCGGCGGAGAAGATCCTGGGCGCGTGCAATCCGCGCCTGGCCCACGCGGCCCTCCAGGTCGAGCCGGGAGCCGCGGTTCTGCTCCCCTGCAACGTGGTCCTGCGCGACGTGGGCGAGGGCGTCACCGAAATTCGATTCATGGACGCCGAGGCCGCGCTCGGAGTGATCGGGAATCCCGAGTTGGGGCCGATCGCCAAAGAGGCGGGCGACCGCCTCCGCCGTGTCGCCCAGTCCCTGCAAGCTGGGTCCTGACCGGTGAGGCTGTCAGCATCGAGGTGGGCGGGCTGGGGCCTGGCACCCTGGTCCTGGCCGATGCCTATTTTCCGGGCTGGGTGGCCCGGGTCGACGGGGTTCCGGTTCCGATCACCCGAGACAAGGGATTCATGCGCGCGGTGGCGATCCCACCCGGCGCACGCCACGTCGTCTTCACCTACCAGCCCCATCGGATGTGGTGGGGCCTGGCGATCTCGATCGCGCGCCTCCTCCTTACGCGAGCGCTACTTGCCCGCCCGCTCCACCCCATCTGGGGCAGGATTCGGCGCCGAGTCCGGCCCCGGTCGCCCTCCTCCTCCAGCGGCGCCGTTCCGTCCGGATCGCCACCCTAGGCTCACCGCACCCTGAGCGTCAGAGGAAAGGGTTCAGGTCCAATGCGGGCAGGCCGTCGATGCTGACCTGATTGTTCTCCAAACGGTACTGGGCCAGGCCACTCGACCGCTCCTTGCTCTCGGCCCAGGCCGCCATCTGTGGCCGCACGCCGGCGAACTTTAACTGGGGCACGCCATAGCCGCAGCTGTCAGACACCCGGTCGAGCCTGATCACGATCACCGCTCTCGGGCCGGGCAGGGCGGGGAACAGGTCCTGGTGGATCTCGGCCGCCACCACCTCGCCCTGGCCGTGCAGACGCACGATCCGAGGCGGTCCTTCAAAGGCACAGAACATGAGCACGATGCGCCCGTTCTCGCGCAGATGGGCCACGGTCTCCGCACCGCTGCCGGTGAGATCCAGGTAGGCGACCGTCGTGGGATCGAGAACACGGAACGAATCGAGGCCCTTGGGCGACAGGTTCACGTGGCCGGTGGCGGCGAGCGGCGCGGTGGCGACGAAGAATACGCGCTGGGCGAGCAGAAATCGCTCCAGATCAGAATCGATGCCGGCGAAGACTTTTGCCACGGCCTCAATTGTGCGGGCTATAGGTCGCGGCGGCGCAAATCGGCGAAGCTGGACGGAAGGGGCCGAGCCGGCCTCAAAATGGGTCTCAAGTCGTCCGGGGGCAGTCCGGCAACCGGAGCCGGATCGGGAGCTAGATATTCGTGTTGGGAGTAAGGCCGCGATCGACTTCAGCGGGCCCGGCGGACCGATGACCAAGGTCCTAATCGTGGACGACGACGCCAACATCCGGACCTCACTCCGCCGCATGCTCGCCTACGAGGGGTACACCGTGCGCGAGGCGGCCGACGGGCGAGAGGGCCTCGCACGCTCCCTGGAGGAGCTTCCCGACCTTGTCATCCTCGATCTCATGATGCCGGGAGTAGACGGTCTTGAGGTCTGCCGCCGGATGCGTGAGGTGGACGACGTACCCATCCTCATGCTGAGCGCCCGGGACGCGACCCCTGACCAGGTGCTGGGGCTCGACGCGGGTGCCGACGACTATCTGGTCAAGCCCTTCGTTAAAGAGCAGTTGCTGGCTCGAATCCGGGCCCTGTTGCGCCGCCGCGGGCCCGAGGAACGGCCCCGGATTTTTCGCGTCGGCGATCTGGTCCTGGACGACCGGGCCCACCAGGTGACACGAGCCGGGGAGCTGATCGAGCTCACCGCGCGCGAGTACGAACTCCTCTTCTTCCTGCTCCGCCACGCGGGCGAGGTGGTGGGTCACGCTCGTGTCCTGGCCGCCGTGTGGGGATACGGCACGAGCCGGGTGGACGAGGTCTACATCGGCTATCTGCGGGCCAAGCTCGAGGCGGGGGGCAGGTCGCGAATGGTCCACACAGTGCGCGGGGTCGGCTATGTTCTCCGGCCCTGAGCCCGCCGTGCAGCCCGGGTGACCATCCGGCTTCGGCTCACCATCCTCCTGGCGGTGACGTTCTCCCTGCTCCTGGTCGGCTTCGGGCTCGGAGTCTACCTAGTGCTCTCGGTGCACCTGCATTCAGACATCGATGCCGCCCTCGTCCGCTCCGGTCGCCAGCTTGCGTTTCGCCTCCAGTCACCGACCAGGGCCTCCGACCCGAGCCTGATCCGGGTCCTTGATCTGTATCCGCACAATCTGGCCCTGACCTTTGACGCCGCCGGATCCGAGATCGCCGGCAGCCCCAGCGCCAGCGGGCTCGTCCTGCACGTGCCCGCCGCGGCCATGCATCACGCGCTCAGCGGCGGATCAACCCTGATCACCGTCAAGCAGGGGGTTCACTACCGCCTAGACGTAATCCCCCTCACGCGCTCCAATCCGGCCTACGTGGGGGCGGATGGTTCCATCCCTCGCGTCCTGGTCGTGGCCGAGTCGCTGTCCAGTGTCGATTCGTTCCTGTCCACTCTGCGGTTGATACTGCTGGCGGCAGGCGGTCTGGCCCTGATCAGCGCCGCCGGGGTGGGCTGGGTCGTGGTCTCCAACGGTCTGTCCCCGATGACCGCGCTGACCCAGGCGGCCGAACGCTTGGGTCAGGGATCAGACCTGAGCCGCCGGCTCCCCGATCCGGGCACCAAGGATGAGGTGGCGCGGCTGACGGCCGCCTTCAACGACTCCCTCGAGCGATTGGAGCGCACCTACCGCTCGCTGGAGGAGGCGCTCCTCTTGCAGCGACAATTCGTGGCCGACGCCTCGCATGAGCTCCGCACCCCGCTGACGGTGATGCTGACCAACGCCGAGACGCTTTTGGACCATCCCCAGATGCCAGCGTCAGAACGGCAGCGAGGCCTGGGCGAGATCCGCGCCGAGGTGGTGCGGATGGCGGAGCTTTCCGCCTCGTTACTCCAGCTGGCCAAGGGCGATTCGGGCTCTCCGATCCAAAGTGAGGAGATGGACTGGGACCTCTTTCTGGCCGAGGCGGCCACCGACGCCAGGCGTATCTGCGCACCGCGTCCGGTCGAGTCGATGATCGAGGCCCCCCTGGGTACCGGTAGGGGCGAGCGGGACGCGCTCCTCGGCGTCCTGCGCGCACTGTTCGACAACATTGCGCGTCACACCGCGCCCGACGCGCCCGTTCGTCTCGTTGCCGGCGCCGACGCGACCACCATAAGGCTGCAGGTACAGGACGCGGGCGCGGGCGTCGAGCCTCACAATCTGCCCCATATTTTTGATCGCTTCTATCGAGCCGAACCCTCCCGCCACGGGCACGGAACCGGTCTCGGACTGGCCATCGCGCGCAGCGTGATCGAGCGCCATGGCGGCACCATCACGGCGGACAACGCGCCCGGGGGCGGCCTGGTGGTGAGAGTAGTCCTGCCTCGCTTCGTGGCGTCCAAGACCGTTCCGACTGACGGCACCGCAGCGTCGGGCTGACAGATAAGATCGCGCTCGCTGCTGCGGGTTGACCGCTTGACGTTTCCGAAGTCATGGCGCTGCCATACCGCCCCCACCATTGTCAGCTGACAGAAGAATGCTGACCTCGAATGTCCCTTCAACGCTGCGTCGACTGCCTCATTGGTGACGCCCGCGCTCTGATGCAGTCGATGGACGTCGACTCTGCGCGCTGCGCGTTAGGCCGAATTCGTGTCACGCTCGCTCAGGGCGGCGATAAAGGGACGGGGGTGATCCGTCGTGCGTCTCACCTCGAGCTCAGCTACAGATCTCGATCGCAGCTGTTGGGAATCGCGCCCAGGAGGCCGACTACGGACCGCTCTTGGCGCGGGAACGCGAGCCCATGAATTCACATGCCGTGCAATCAGGTGCGATAACGCTTCCCCAGGCGCCATTCGGATGATGAGGTCGGATCGGGCTCTCCCTGGCCCCAGAGTCCCAAGCTCCACCCTTGGGGACGGCGCGGTTCGTGGCCGCGAGCCAGATCCCCGCGAGGATGGGTGTTGCGCGTCGCCGTGAGGCGGGCTCCGGCGATATCGTCCTCAGATAAGCCGTGGCCCTCGGCGCGCTACTCGGCCCGCGCTCGATTGACCACCATTGGTCTCACCTCGCCTACGAAAACAGGTCGGGTACTGGCGGCCGCGTGGCGCGCGGTATCATCCCGGGTTCACGATTGACGTGCGGCGCAGCTTCAAGGTTAGCGGCTTGAGTAACATATTGCCCCTGGCAGGCGATGGCCATCTGAGACATCCAAGGCCGCACGCTAAAGCCAACGGCAAACTCAACGGTACAGATAATTGTAAGAGCGAAATCGGGCTCCGATGTGGTTACATGGTGAGTGAAATCGCAGTTGGCTCTCGATCTGCGCGGCGGCTCATGCTGCGCTCAAGCGTTATCAGACGATCAACTTCACGGTCAAGGAGAAACTCAATGTCGCAGAACAGTCCTCGCAGCCGATCCGAGTCCAAATCGGCACGAACACGGCGAGCTGGCACGCTGGATGAATTGCAGGCCCTGGTGAGCCAGCTGATCAAGGAAAATCAACAGCTCAAAAAGCAGCTTGACCGGCAGAGTGCCAAGCCCGCCGGCGAGACCGTCGATCCGAGGGTGCTGGCGGGGATCACGCGCAAGCTCGAGCGCGCACTGGGTCCGGTCAAGCCGGCCCGTGCCGCCAAGCCGGTGCGCCGGCGGGCGGTCAGTCCCGAGGTCGCCGAGCGCCGGCGCCAGGCCCTGACCAAGGCGCGCGCGGTGCGCGCCGAAAAGCGAGCCGCGGCCGCCGGGGCCTGAGCTCCCCCCCGGGCTGGTCCCGGGAATATGCAGGCCGCACCCAGGGGTTGTAAGCCGGAGATGATCAAGGTTTACGGAACCACCTGGTGTGCGGACTGCAAGCTCGCCAAGCGCGTGTTGGACGAGCAGGGCGCGGGCTACCAATGGATCGACATTGAGGCCGAGCCCGAGGCAGTGGCGACGGTCGAGAAATTGAACGGCGGTATGCGTTCGGTGCCGACGATACTGTTTCCGGATGGGCGGGTGATGGTCGAACCCTCGCGCCAGGAGTTGACTCGGGCGCTGGCGGGATAGAAGCGAGTCCACACAATTACGCTCCGTGGTTTCGTCCCAGAGCGTAAGGCTGGCGGCGCAACGCATACGGAACCGCGCGCTGGTGATCTTTGTGGCCGGTGTGATGTCCACCCTGGTCTTCTTTTCGCTCATCATCTTTGCCGCGTCGTCAACGCAGTCGGCGCGCCTGCAGCTGGTGACCGCGCAGACGACCCAGCGCGCGTCCGATCGCTAACTGGAAGGAATGCTGGCTGCGGACGCAGGGCTGCTCGCTTACCTCGGCAGCATGAAATCAGGCGAACTGGCCGGCTACGAGCATGGTCTGGGCCAGGCTGCCGGCGCCGTGGCCGGACTGGTGCGATCTCGGCTCTCAAAGAGCGAGGCCAGGGCTCCGGTTTCGGCCTCGCCATCGTGCGCCAGCTGGCCGAACTCCACGGCGGTACCGTGAGCGTCGCCAGCACCCCGGGCCAGGGCTCGATGTTTTCGGTCGAACTTCCAACGGCGGAGCCGGTCGCGTGAGCCAGTCCGCCTCGGCCGAGGCCGTGCCCACGCCGGGCGCTCTGATCCTCTTCGCCGACGACGAGGGCACCATTCGCAAGATGGTCGGGGCCTATCTCAGGCGGCGGGGCTACGAGGTGGCGCTGGTCGAGGACGGTGAGCAGGCCTGGGCCGCGATCCAGCGCCGGAGGCCGCAGCTTCTCATCACTGACATCAACATGCCCCGCCTCGACGGGCTGGGGCTGATCGCGCGCCTGCGCGCCCACCCCGACACGAGCCTGCTCCCCGTGATCATCCTGACCGCGACCCTGAGCGCGGCCGAGGTTGCGCGCTCGGGTTGGGGGGGAACCGGCTTGCTCGTCAAGCCAGTCGAGCTGGCCGCCCTCGCGTCCGCCGTCGCTCGAGCCCTGGCCCCGCCCACAGGGGAGATGATCTCCCCTGTGGGCGGCTGAAGCTCAGGCCTGGCTTCGAGCCAGGCGTCCGCGCGCCAGGACGTAGTAGATCAGCCCGGCGGCAACGAAGCTGACCAGGAACGTGAGGTCACCGAGCTGAGGGATCCTGAGCGGCAGGGGGCCGGTGTAGAGGGCCTGATTGCTGAACAGATAGATCGAGACCACCCCGCCCACCACGAGCGCGATGGGGCCCGCCCAGTTGCTGTGTCGGCGGTCGTAGAACACCGACTCGTCACCGAAGCGACCACGCCGCAGCAGGTAGTCGACGAACACGACGCCCAACCAGGGTCCGATCCAGTAGCTGATGACCAGAAGGAAGTTCTCGTACTTGCTACCGGGACCATTGTTGCCGGTGTAGGCGACGATGAAGCCGATCACTCCAAATCCCAGCGCCACAATGGCGCGGCGCAGATGGGAGGGAATGTTGATCCCCAGGGTGAGAAATGACATGGCGCCGCTGTAGACGTTGAGCGCGTTGGCCGATACCGCGCCCAGGGCGATGCAGAACAGCGTGGCCTCAAACACGACTTTGGGCATGGCGAGCTCGAGTTGAACGGTGGGATTGGTACCGAGCCACCGGGTTCCGGCGACGGTGACCAGAGCCGCGCCCGCGATCTCGAGCACGACGCAGGAGACGAAGACTCCGGCGCCGGCCCAAAAGCCGGTCCAGAAGCGGCTCGACAGCGAGGGCAAATAGCGCGTGTAGTCGGAGGCGTAGGGATTCCAGCCACAGGCGTAGCCGAAGGCGGTACCCGCGGTCAGCAGGAAGGCGCCGATCGGGCCACCGAAGGCGAGTGGGGCCTTGGCGCTGAAGCCGTAGCTCAAGTTGGAGTGGCCAAAGATGAAGCCGCATGCGACCAGGAAGACCACCGCCAGCGGGATGAACGCATAGCGTTCCCAGCGGTGGACCAGGTTGTGGCCGAAGAACGCGATGGCGATCTGTATCACGACGATGATGACGAGGGAGACCTGATACGAGAATCCGAAGAGGGCGGAGAGGGCGAAGGTCCCCGAGACCGAGTTGACCGCGAACCAGCCGATGCCGGCGGTGATCGACATCAGCCCCGCGGGCAGGATGTTGCCGAAAAAGCCGAACGCAGCTCGTCCCTGAACCATCTGGGGGACTCCGAAGCGCGGGCCCCACGAGGAGAGCACGGCGTGGGTTATAGAGCCCAGCGCGGTGCCCAAGATGGCGGCCAGGGCCACCTCCCAGAAGCTGCCTCCGAACAGATACACGCCGATGCAGCCAACGAATACGGTGGCGAACTCAAGGTTGGGAGACATCCAGGTCCAGAACAGCTGCAGGGGTCGGCCGTGGCGCTCCCCCTCGGGGATGTACTCCACTCCGCCTGGTTCGACCGCCACCACTCGCTCGCCGTAGAGACCCTCGCGGACAGGTACCGCGGTACCAACGCCGGGCGATTCGACCGCTGCTGGCGACATGCCATCCTCCACTCAAAACGGCTGCGACGAGGGTGAGACTAGCAGACCTCGGAGCCCGCTGTCGGAGGGGCTCCGGCGGACCGCGGGCGCGCTTCTGCTAGCCTCGGCCAATGCTCGATCTGCTTCTGCGCGGCGCCCGCCTGGCAGGGGCTGAAGCGGTCTGCGATTTGGGGGTTGAGGACGGCTTGCTGGCCCCGCCGGAGGCCGAGGCCAAGATGACCATCGACCTCTGCGGACGCTTGGTTACCCCGGCTCTGGTCGAACCCCATATCCATCTCGACGCCGCTCTTACCGCCGGCCAGCCGAGAGCGAACCTCAGCGGCTCGCTCTTTGAGGGCATCGCCATTTGGTCGGAGCACCTGAGCCAGATGACCGAGGACGAGGTCAGGCGGCGCGCGCTCGCGGTTTTGGGCTGGGAGCTGGCGAGCGGAGTCCAGCACGTGCGCAGCCACGTCGACGTCTGCGACCCCCAGCTGCGCGCCCTGGAGGCGCTGCTCCAGGTGCGCGAGGAGGCGGCCGGCCAGATCGATCTTCAGCTCGTCGCCTTTCCCCAGCAGGGCATCATGTCGTTTCCGGACGGGGTCGAACTCATGCGCCGGGCGGTGAAGATGGGGGTGGACGTGGTCGGCGCCATCCCGCACTTCGAGATGACGCGCGAGCAGGGCGTGGAGTCGGTGCGGTTCGCCATCGAGCTCGCCTGTGAACACGGTCTGATGGTCGACATTCACTGCGATGAGACCGACGACGAGCAGTCGCGATTCAGCGAGGTCATGGCCGCCGAGACGGTCAGGTTGGGGATGGAGGGGCGGGTGACGGCGAGTCACACCACCGCCATGCACTCCTACAACGGTGCCTACGCCAGCCGACTCATCGCCAACATCGCCCGGGCCCAGATGCACATGGTCACCAACCCACTCGACAACTCCGTGCTTCAGGGTCGCTTCGATGGCTATCCCGTGCGCCGAGGGCACACCCGGATCAAGGAGCTGATGGCGGCCGGCGTCAACGTCTGCGTGGGCCACGACTCGGTCATGGACCCCTGGTACCCACTTGGAATCGGCGATCCGCTCCAGGCTGCGTTCGTCCTTGCGCACCTCGGCCAGATGACCGGCGCCCACGAACTCGACCAACTCCTGGAGATGGTCACGCTCAACCCCGCGCGCGCTCTCGGCCTGACCCCGGGCGCGCTCGAGTTGGGGGCACCGGCCGACCTGGTGGTCTTCGAGCAGACGACTTGGTTTGACGCCCTCCGCCGGCTGAGCCCGCGCCACCTGGTGCTGCGCCAGGGGCAGGTGGTCGCTCGCTCCCAGCCTTCGCACACGACGCTGGTCTGGGACGGGTCTGAGCAGGAGGTGGATTTCGGTGCGTGACGACTTGGGCCAGCTCGGCGTTGTGATCAGGTGACGAATCGAGCGCGCGTCCTGGGTCCGGGCGCGACCAGTTGAGGGGGGACAGCCGCCCCCCATTCAGTCGGCGCGGCCGCGCCCGGCAGCGCCGGCAGCGCGGCCTCCAGCTTCGCCTGGGAGGCATTCTGCTCGTGCTGCTCGGATTTCTGGCCTCGGGGGCGATCGGTGCTGGAGCCTACTTCCTGCCCCTGATCAACCTCGCGGTCTCCCAGACCGGTCAGCAGGCGAGCGTTCCCCGGGGCAACGCACCGGTGGGATCGACCAGCACCCAACAGCCCTTCACGCTGCTCCTGCTGGGGTCGGACAACGATCAGAAATTCTGCTACCTGCCCACGCTCTGCGACGTCTCGGCCAAGGGCACCGGGCTCCTCACCCAGTCCATGATCCTGGTCCGATTCGACCCCCAGGCCAAGAGCGTGACCATGTTCTCCATCCCGCGCGACCTGTACGTGCCGCTGTCAACGGGGGGGACGCAGAAAATCATGGTGGCGTTCTCCTACGGTGGCGTCAGCGCGGCCATCTCGACCGTGGAGGAGGATTTCAACGTCCACGTCGACCAGTACGCGTGGATCGGGCTCCAGGGCTTGATCAACGTCATCAACAAGGTCGGGGGGGTCGACGTGCCGATCATGAACCCGGTTCTGGACGACGCCTACCCGGCTGACATCAACACCTCCAACCCCTACGGCTTCTATCGCATCGCGGTCCTTCCCGGCGCCCAGCACATGGACGGGGCTCACGCGCTCGAATACGTGCGTTCGCGCCACTCTGACCTGCGCGGCGACTTCGGCCGCTCCATCCGCCAGCAGCAGGTGCTGCTGGCGCTGCGAGATGAGGCCTACAAGGTGTCGGCGGGGGATCTGCCCGGGGTGGCGGCGGCCCTCAACAAGCAGTTCCAGACCTCGATGAGCCTTAAGGACATCGCGTCCCTGCTGCCCGTGGTGCGCTCCATCTCTCTCGCCCAGATCCACCAGGTGACCCTGGTCGACGGCTATACCTCAAACCTGACCTTGCCCTCCCAAGAGCAGGTCTTAATCCCCGACTGGTCCAAGATCCTGCCCCTGGTGCACCAGTACTTCCCCAGCTCATGAGGCGCCTCAGCGTACTCATGCTGGCGTTGCTGATGGTCGTCTTCGGATTCGGCGTGTATGCATTTCTGGGTCACACCCGGCGCTCGACCGTACCGGAGACGACCCACGTCACCCTCCCCAAGAAGATTGCGTTCACCCTGCCCGGAACCATCGTCACCGTCTCCTCCGGCCAGCTCTTCAATCTCACCGGCGGACGCTTCAGCCCTCTGGGGCCACCCGGTTCCTGGTCCCAACCCGCTTTCACTCCCGACGACCAGCAGATGGTCGCGGTCAAGCGCACCGGCAACTATTCAGACCTCTACCTGCTCTCCAGTACGGGCGCGGTGAAGCGGCGCCTGACCTCTGATCAGAACACCTATCAGGTCTATTCGAACCTGTGGGCGTTTTACCCACGCGTCAGTCCCGACGGGAAAACGGTCTTCTTCAGCACCGATCGAGGCAAGAACCTGGCCAGCTACACCGTGGATCTGGCCATCTGGTCGGAGCCGCTGGGCGGCGGCTACGCTCAGCGCTGGACCATCCCCAATCCCGGTACCGGCGGCGACGTGCAGCCGGTGCCACTGGCCAGTGGGGGCCTGATCTACACCAAGTTCGGCATCGATTCGAGCGGGCTCAACGTGTCCACGATCAACCTCAGGCTCCACCCCTACGGGACCGAGGTCGAGTTGACCCAGCCCGAGCAGCATTGCCAGCAGCCGGCGCTCAACCCGGACGGGACCCGGATCGCCATGGTCTGCGCGGTGTCGGCTCGAGTCGACGAGCTCGAGGTCTGGCAGTTCGACGGTCAGCAGCTGATCGGTCCTCCGACTGTCGTCTTCCAAAGTGGTCTGGCCGCCGTCCCCGCCTGGTCTCCGGACGGAACCGGATTACTCTTCTACGCGCCGGCCAAGACCGATCCGGCGGGCGTGTTCCAACTCTGGTATTCGCCCCTGTATGGGCAGCCCCGGCAGCTGACCCAGAGCGGCGACTTCGACGCCGTATCGCCGCCGCTCTGGATCAACTGAGCCGGCTTTAGACCGGGGGCACACCATGACGGCGGTCGATCGGGGGCTCAAATCGGGTGCTGTAGGCGCGAAAGCGCCCGATTAGAACTTCGCGCAGGCGCTCCGGTTCGACCACGTCGTCTACCGCCAGGTCGGCGGCCAGGCGGTAGAGGTCGACCCCCTCGCTGTACTCGGCCTCGAGCTGGCGGCGGAGCGCCGACCGCTCGGGTTCGGCCAGGGCGGCCAGACGGTTGTAGTACACGGCGTTGACCGCGGGCTCGGGGCCCATGACCGCGATCTGCGCGCTGGGCAGGGCGAGCACCGCGTCGGTGTCGAAGGCTGACCCGGCCATGGCGTAGAGCCCGGCGCCGTAGGCCTTTCGCACCACGACCTGGATCTTGGGCACGCTCGCCTCCGCCACTGCGGTGATCATCTTGGCTCCGTGCCGGATGATGCCGCCGCGCTCGACGTCGGTCCCGATCATGAAGCCGGGCACGTCGGTCAGGAAGAGCAGGGGCAGGTTGAAGGCGTCGCAGAGCCAGATGAAGCGGGCCGCCTTGTCCGCGCTGTCGCTGAAGAGCACGCCCCCCTTGTGCATGGGCTGGTTGGCGAGAATGCCGATGACGCGACCGTCGATCCGAGCCAGGCCGGTGATGATCTCGGGAGCGAACAGGCTCTTGACCTCGAGCAGGCTGTCGGCGTCGACGAGGGCCCCGATGACCAGGTGCATGTCGTATCCGCGGTTGGACTCGGCCGGGATGACACTGGCGATGCTGGGCCCGGCGCCGGGCGGGCAGGGATCCAGCACCGGGGCCGGCGTGGCGTGATTGCTGGGCAGGTAGGACAGGTAGTTGCGCGCGAGCGCAATCGCCTCCTCGTCGCTCTGGACCAGAAAGTCTCCGCACCCGCTCTGGGTGCAGTGCATCCGAGCCCCGCCCAGCTCCTCCAGGGTCACGTGCTCGCCCACCACCACCTCGACCATGCGTGGCGACGCCAGATACATCGACGCATTGCCCTCGACCATGATCACCACGTCGCAGAAGGCGGGGATGTAGGCGCCGCCGGCGGCTGAGGGGCCGAGCAGCAGGCAGACCTGGGGCACCCGGCCGGAGAGGCGGACCTGGTTGTGGAAGATGCGGCCGGCGTGCCGCCGGCCCGGGAACATGTCGAGCTGGTCGGTGATCCTGGCTCCGGCCGAGTCGACGAGATAGAAGATGGGGATGCGCAGCCGGGCGGCGGTCTCCTGGCTGCGCAGGATCTTCTCCACCGTGCGTGCGCCCCAGGAGCCCGCCTTCACGGTTGGATCGTTGGCCACCACCACCACCTGGCGCCCGGCGATCAGGCCCAGGGCGCTCACCACTCCGTCCGCGGGCAGGTCCTCCGCCAGGTTGTTGGCGAGCAGTCCATCCTCGATCAGAGAACCCGGATCGAGAAGCAGATCCAAACGCTCACGCACGGTCAGTTTGTGCTGCTCGCGCAGTCGCGCCAGGTGGCGCTGGTTTCCCGCCAACGCCCGTTGGCGTAGCTCCCGCAAGCGCTCCGCGTCCATCAGCGCCATAGCCTAAGCCCCCAGCCGAAGGTGCGAGCGTACCGGCGCGTTCAGCGCACCACGCCCAGGCCCAGGCCCAGGCCCAGCAGGATCAGGATCGCCCCCCCGATCTCGTCGCTCCACTCCTCGAACGCGGTCCCCAGCCGGCCGCCGATCTCGAGTCCGACGAGCGACATGAGCACGCTCACGACCCCGATCAGGACCGCGGCGAGCAGGATGTTGACGTGGTAGACGCCGATGGCGAAGCCCACCACCAGGTTGTCCACGCTCAGCGCCAGCGCGGTGAGGAGGAGGGAGCGGGTGTCCATGCCCGCCCCGGGCGCGCGCGGGGCGCGCCCACGCCAGATCGTGTAGGCGCCGGTCAGGACCAGCAGGGCGCCTCCGGCGTAGTGTCCGATCCCGCCCAGGCGGCCGCGCGCGGCATTCCCCAGGAGCAGGCCGGCGACCGGCATCAGGGCTTCGAAGGCACCGAAGGCGAGACCGACTCGAAGCCTGGTCCGGGCACTTACCCCGGAGAGCCCGATGCCGATCGAGGCGGCGAAGTTGGACAGCCCAACCGAGACCGCGACCAGCAGCAGTCCGGCGAGTGAGCCCATCTAAGGCCACTATAGGAACGTGGACAGGGTGAGCGGGCGGCGTCTTTTGGCCGCGCTTGGGATCTGGCTCCTGCTCGGGGGATCCGTCCTCCTGGTCTCCGCCATCGCCCTGCGCGCCCTCGCACCCGGATTTGCGCCGCGTCACGCGCCGGACCTGGTGGCGGGCCTGATGTGGTTGTTCTATCTCTCCCTGCTGGCGGCCCTGTACCTCAGCTTTGGTGGCTGGCGCGGACTCAGCGGCGCGCTGGGATTTCACTGGACCGGCCTCCAGGACGTGGCGCTGGCCGAGGTGGTCTGGATCATGGCGTTGATCTCCGGCGCGCTCCTCACCAGCTTGGGTGAGCGCTATCTGGGGCCGCCCCAGAGCAACGCGCTGCCTCTGGTTCGGATCTCCCTCGATCCCGTCTTCGTCGCTCTTCTGGTCCCCCTGGTGGCGCTGGTCGGGCCCGCCGCCGAGGAGATGCTGTTCCGGGGGGCGCTTCTTGGCTGGCTGCGCTCGGTCGTGCCCCTGCCCTTAGCCGTGGTCCTGAGCGCGGCCGTCTTCGCCGGCGCTCACCTGATCGTGCCGCTGCTCCCCCTGCTCTTCGTGTTCGGGCTGGCGGCGGCCTACATCTATCAGCGCACCGGATCGACCCTCAACTCCTTCGTCATGCACGCGACCCAGAACAGCCTGGCCCTAATCGCCGCCTACCTGGTCCTGTTCCGGCACTGAACCATCGCCGCCTAGTCGCGCAGCTCCTCCTCTGCGGTCTCCTCGGAGATGGGAAGGACGGCGAGAGGAAGGTCGGAGATGTCGAAGTAGCGAACCGGCTTCTGCATCCGCTTGGCGATGCCGATCTGCACCTTGACCCCGAGCGACAGGGCGCCGAAGACCCAGACCTCGTCGCTGCGGGCGAGCAGATTGTTCATCGCCTCGCGCACCAAGTCCTTGGGCACGGTGTGGAGCAGGTAGTAGTCGAAGAGCATGAAGGGGCTGATCGGCACCAGCCCGGAATCGAGCACGAACTTCTGCAGGTGGCCACGCCAGTAGTAGTTTCGGTTCGAGGTCGCGATGTAGGCGACGCGCTTGGGATGGCGCAGCGTCTCCTCGGCCTGGTCCATGGCGCTGGGCTTGGTGGTGGGCTGGAAAATTCGCTCCAGGATTCCCTCGGCAGTCTTCCCAGAGGTGCTCTCCATCGCGGCCTATGGTAAGCCGACCACCCATCCGCTCTCTTCAGATGGTGCCCTAGGGGCGCCGGATGACGTCGCGCTCCATGGCCTTCACCGCCTCCTGGGCGACCCCTTGCAGCGGAAGTCCGGATTGGCGGAGGGCGAATTCGAGCTGCCGCAGAAGCGAGTACAGGCCCTTCATGGTGCGCACGGCGTCGCCCGCATCGGCGCCTGCGGGGAGCGGGATCTGGTCCATGGGATCTCCGCTCGCCCAACGGTAGGCGAAGTCGATGTAGTCGTGCGAGGGCGGTCTGAGATTGGGCTCGTCCAGATCGCGCTCGATGTCGGAGAAGCGGAGATGGAGCTGGCGCAGCAGGCGTAGGGTCTGCGCCACGGCCGGGCTGGGCGGGTGCCTGACCTGGCGGGGACCACGATCCCGGCCCCCCCTGTCCTCGGCCGTGAGCATGACCAGGCAGGCGCAGAGCTCGGCCGGGCTCAGATGGTCGAGCCATCCCTGCCATGACGCCTCGACGATGAGAAGCGAATTCTCGGCGTAGACGCGCGAGGCGAGCAGGCCCTTGGGGCTGGGGCGCTCGCCCTCGAGGAATCCGGTCTCGGCCAGGACCCGGCAGATGCGCCGCAGCTTGCGCACGTACTCGTCCTTGGCCTCCGCCATGCGCTTCTCTCCCGCGCGCAGCGCCACCTCCAGCTGGTGGAGCTCGGCGTGACGCGCCACGTGCTCACCAAAGCGCGGGCAGCTGACCACGCGCAGCCGGCGCTGGCGCTCGGTCAGGCGCCGGCGCTCGAGATCGAACTGATGCAGCTGGCGCCCCGCCGCCCCGTGGGGCTGGCCTTTAAATCCACCCTGGCCGCGTCCCCGCCGGGGAACTGGAACGGCCTGCCGGCGCAGGCGCCGGATCTCGATCCGCAGGGCCCGCAGGCGGTCCTCCAGACGGTAGTAGTCGGTCAGATCCTGGGGACGGCAGCGCTCGCAGTCCCAGGTCGCCTGGAGATCTTTGAGCCGGACCCGCAGGTTGCTCAGCCGCTCCACCAGGTCGTGCTCTGAGTTGCGCTTCTGGTACTGCCCGAAGGAGCGCGCCATGAGCTCGTCAGCCTCCTCTGGCGTGTAGATGCGGAGCAGGTTCAGGGCCATGTTGTAGCTGGGCAGGAACTTGGACTCGACCACCAGGCTCTCGCCCATGGCCACCTCGTAGACCGTGGCGGTGGAGACCTCGGGCTCCTTTAGAATCACGCCGTCGCCGGCCAGGTCGATGCCGCGGCGTCCGGCCCGGCCCATGAGCTGGGTCAGCTGGCCCGTGGTCAGGGTCGCGAACTCGACCCCGTCGAACTTGGTGAAGGACGAGACCACCACCGCCTTGGCCGGCATGTTGATGCCCAAGGAGAGCGTCTCGGTCGCGAACACGACCTTGATCAGTCCGGCGCTGAAGAGCTCCTCGACCAGTTCCTTGTGGTATGGCAGGAGGCCGGCGTGGTGGACCGCCAGGCCCCGGCGCAGCATGTCCTGGTCGACCAGACGCTGGAACAGGGCCAGCTCGTCGGCATCCTCGAAGGTGGCCAGGCGCTCATCCACCCGGCGTTCGATCTCCGCCTTTTCGTTGCGGTCGGTCAGGTCGAGATCGTGGTAGGCACAGCGCTGCAGCGCTTCGCGGCAGCCCCGGCGGGAGAAGATGAAGTAGATCGCGGGCAGCATGCGGCGGCGGCGTAACTCGGCCAGCACCTGGAGCAGCTCGTTCTCAGGCAGCTGGCGGAACCCGGGCCGGTGCTGGTTGTGCTCGTCGTCCTCGACGCCGCGCTCGAAGGTGCGCTGCTCGATCTCCCCCGCAGGTCCGAACAGGGGCAGGAACTGGTTGTGAATGGCCATCCAGAGGGTGAGGCGCGTCGGCCGTTCAACGTGGACCACGGTTGGCAGCGGCCCCCGATTCTCTGACATCCAGGCCGCCAGCTCCTGGTGGTTGGCGATGGTCGCCGAAAGCCCGACGAACTTGATGTGGCGGGGTGCCTGAACCACGATTTCCTCCCAGACCGAGCCCCGGGGAAAGTCGTCGATGTAATGGACCTCGTCCAGGATCACCCACCCCACCGAGTCCAGCCGGGGCAGGTCCTCGTAGAGCACGTTGCGCAGAATCTCGGTCGTCATGACCACGATGGGGGAGTCCGGACGGATGGTGTTCTCGCCCGTTACCAGGCCCACCGCTGCCTCGCCGTAGCGCCGGCAGAGGTCGCCGAACTTCTGGTTCGACAGAGCCTTGAGCGGGGTGGTGTAGATCGTCCCCCGCCCCTCCTGGAGGGCTCTAAAGCAGCAGTAGTCCGCGACCACGGTCTTGCCGCTCGAGGTCGGGGCGCTGACCAGAACCCCCTGACTTTGGTCGAGCTTTTGGATGGCCTCCTCCTGGAACGGGTCCAGGGGCCAGGGGAGCGTGGCCCGGAACTCCTCCAGGTAGCTGTGCTTGGGAGCGATGTGCTCGATGCTACGCGGGCGGCGCCGAGTCCAGGACGGAACGCATCACCTTGCCCATGGCGTTGCGGGGCACGGCCTGGATGAACCGGATCCGGCGCGGGCACTTGTAGGCTGCCAGCTGGGCTCGGCAGTGCTCGATCAGCTCCTCCTCGGAGAGGGGACCCTGCCCCACCACGTAGGCCGTGACCTCCTCCCCCCAGCGCTCCGAGGGCACGCCGGCCACAGCCACCTCGCGGACGCCCGGATGCTGCTCCAAGATCAGCTCCACCTCGCGCGGATGGACGTTGTAGCCGCCGCTGATGATGAGGTCACGCAGGCGGCCGCTGATGGCGAGCGAGCCGTCCTCATCGATCTCCCCCACGTCCTGCGTGTGCAGCCATCCGTCGACCACCTGGACCGAGGCGTCGGGGGCCGGATTCAAATATCCGGAGAACACCTGGCCTCCCCGGGCCAGGATCTCGCCTCGCTCCCCGATCCCGATCTCCACCCCGGGCAGCGGGTGTCCGACCCGGCCCGGGCGCCGCGGGCCGTCGTAGGGGTTGGAGACGATGATCCCGGCCTCGGTCAGCCCGTAGCGTTCCAGGGGCGACTGGCCCAGGAGGCGGGCGCAGCGCTCGAAGAGGGCGGGGGGAAGCGGGGCGGATCCGCTTACGAACAGGCGCACTGAGCTCAGGTCGGCCGGCTCCTGCTCGAGGTGGGCGCAGAGCCGCTGGTACATGGCCGGCACGGCGAAGAACATGGTCCCGCCCGCGCGCAGCCGCTGCACCACCGCAGCCGGGCTCCACTGGACCAGATCCAGGCTGGCGCCGGCGACCAGGGTGCCTGTCAGCCCCATGGCCAGGCCGTGAATATGAAACAGGGGCAGGGCGTGCACCAAACGGTCAGCGCTCGTCCAGCGCCAGGCCTCGACTACCCCTCGAGCCTGGGCCAGCAGGTTGCCGTGATCCAAGAGCACCCCGCGTGGGCGCCCGGTGGTACCCGAGGTGTACATGATCAGAGCCGGGTCGTCGGGGCCGTCTGAAGGCCAGGGGGGCGCCGGCGCCAGCGCCATCGAGCTCAGATCTATCACACGCCGCAACCAAGGCATCCGGTCCTGGAGGCCGCGCACCAGCTCGAGCCGGCCCGGATCGCAGAGCACGGCGGCCGGGCGCGCGTCGGCCAGGATCTGCTCCACCTCGCGTTCGGTGTAGTCGGGGTTCAGGGGGAGGGCGATCGCGCCCAGCCGAAGGAGCCCCAGGTAGCCCAGGATCCAGTCGAGGCTGCGCTCGGCGAAGATGGCGACGCGCTCCCCCCGCGCCAGGCCCAGCGCTCCAAGTCCACCGGCCGTGCGCCCGGCCAGGTCGGCCAGTTCATCGTGGCTGAGCTGCCGCTCACCGGCGATGAGCGCTGGCGCAGTCCCCCCTCGAAGCAGCACCGAGGGCAGGTTGCCGGCGCGCAGGCGGGAGCGGGCCTCCTCTGGAGAGGAGGCGAGATCGCTCCCGTCGCGCAGGTGGACGGCCCAGGGCACGCTCACATCGAGACCAGCTCGGTTGAGACCTGGGTCAGCACCGCGTCTCCCGACAAAGCCTCCAGGTGGCGGATCATGGCCGCGAGGAGCCCGTCCACGCGCTCAGCGTCGGCGCTGACCACCACCGCAGCGGCCTCGGTGATCTGCCACAGATCAAATCCGCCAACCTCGGCCACCGCGGCGGGAAAGCGCTGCCCCAGGCGCTGCAGGACGCCCCTGGTGGCCTGGCGCTTGGCCTTGAGGGAGGCACTTTCCGGGGTGTGAAGCGTGAAGCGCAATACTCCGATCACCATTCCACATGAATGCTCGTCCGGGGTCCGAGACCGGCTCCCGGGCGGCGAGCATACATCATGTCGGAGGTCCGGCACCGCCCCGCCCCGGGCGGCTCGATTACAGTTCTGGACATGGTGGACAGGGCGTTGGAGCTGGCTCGGGCAGGGCGGGCCGAGGCTGAGGCGGACCTGATCGAGCTCCTGTCCATCCCCTCCATCTCCGCCCTCCCCGAGCACCGCGCGGACTGCCGGCGCGCGGCCGCCTGGCTCCTGGCACGCCTGCGTGGGATGGGCTTCGAGGGCGAGCTGATCGACGTGCGCCCGCAGGGTAATCCGGTCCTGATGGCCGAGTGGATGGGCCGCCCGGGAGCGCCCGTTCTGACCATCTACGGTCACTACGACGTCCAGCCCGCCGATCCCCTCGAGGAATGGCTGTCTCCGCCCTTCGCCCCCGAGCGCCGCGAGGGCTACCTCTATGCGCGCGGAGCCAACGACAACAAGGGCCAGCATCTGGCCAGCCTGCGCGCGCTAGCCTGCTGGATCGGGGCCGGCACGCCCCCGATCAACGTCCGCTTCCTGATCGAGGGGGAGGAGGAGGTGTCCGGGCGCAGCCTGCCCGAGCTCCTCCGCGCACGATCGGACCAACTCGCCACCGATTACGTGCTCATCGCCGATGGCAGCTTCGCCGCGCCCGGTCTGCCCACACTGCTCACCGGCCTGCGCGGGCTCATCTACACCGAGATCGAGGTCGAGGGCGCTGCGGTCGACCTCCACTCCGGCATCTTCGGAGGCGCAGCGCCCAACCCCCTCAACGCGCTCGCCCACATCATCGCCGGGCTCAAGGATGCCTCGGGCGTGATCCAGATCCCGGGCTTCCTCGATCCCGTCCGCCGTCCCGAACCGGCCGAGCTAAAGAGCTGGATGCGCCTGCCCTTGGACGAGGCCCGGGAGCTGGCCGATGTCGGGCTCAATGAAGCGCCTGGCGAGCCCGGCTACAGCGTCCTCGAGCGGCGCTGGGCGCGACCCACCCTCGACGTCCACGGGGTGGTCGGGGGGTTCGTCGGGGAGGGGGCCAAGACCGTCATCCCGGCCCGGGCCAAGGCCAAGGTCTCGCTGCGGCTGGTTCCGGATCAGGAGCCGGAGCGGGCCCTGGCCCAGCTCCGGGCCCGGGTCCAAGAGCTCGTGCCGCCCGCCACCCGCGCCCGCGTGGTCGAGATCAGCGCCGCCCCTCCCGTGCTCATCGACACCGCACACGCCGGCATCGAGGCCGCCCGCAACGCCTTTCGCAAGTCCTTCGGGGCCGAGCCCGCCCTGACCCGAGAGGGGGGCTCGGTTCCGGTCACGGTCGACTTCCTCGAGGCGCTGCACCCGCGCATGATCGTGACCGGCTTCGGCCTCCCCGGCGACGGCCTCCACTCTCCCAACGAGCGCATGAGCCTGGACCAGTTCCACCGCGCCACCGAGATGGTGATCCATCTTCTGGCCGAGCTGGCGGCGGTCTGAGATGGATCCGGAGCTGGAGCAGCTGGCGCGGGAGATGGTAGAGGTGGCCTATCTGCAAGGCGACTTCGTGCTCCGCTCCGGCCGCCGTTCCAACTATTACTTCGACAAGTACCTGTTTGAGACCCAGCCCTCCATCCTGCGCCGCGTGGGGAGTCGCCTGGCCCAGATGGTGCCGGCGGGCACCCAGCGCCTGGCCGCTCCCGAGCTGGGCGCGGTCCTGCTCGGCGGGGCGGTATCGATGGAGCTCGGGATCCCACTCATCCTGGTGCGCAAGAAGAGCAAGGACTACGGCACCCAGAAGACGCTCGAGGGCGTCCTGCAGGCGGGCGAGCGGGTGACCATGATCGAGGACGTGCTCACCACCGGCGGCGCGGCCATGGACGCCATCGTCGCCGTGCGCGAGGCGGGCGGCGAGGTCTTAGATCTGATCGCCGTCCTCGATCGGGAGGAGGGGGCGGCCTCGAACCTGCGCCGGCTGGGCGTGGAGATGCGCTCCCTGCTGCGCCGGGGCGATCTGGCGCCCGCTTGACCCTGCTGGTGCGGGGCGGGCTGGTGCTGCTCCCCCGGGGGCCGCTCCCGCGCAGTCTGCTGGTGGAGGCGGGGCGCATCGCCGCCGTGCTGGAGCCGGAGCTGCCCGGGCCGGAGCAGGCCGCGGTGGTGGACGCCACCGGACTCTGGGTGCTGCCCGGGGCCATCGACGCCCACGTCCACGGCCGGGACCCCGGATTTCCCGATAAGGAGGACTTCGCGACCCTGACCGCAGCGGCCGCCGCGGGCGGAGTCACGACCGTGGTCGACATGCCCAACACGGTTCCGGCGGTCGACTCCGCGCCCGTGCTGGAGGCCAAGGCGGAGCTGGTTGGGCGCCGCGCTCGCATCGATTTCGGCCTCTGGGGGGTGGTCCGTTCCAGCACCGACGCCGACGCCGCCAGGGGACTCCTGTCAGCCGGCGCGGTCGGGCTCAAAGCGTACCTCGGCTACGCCTACAGGCGCTCGGACCGCAGCCTGGTCTACTCGCCCGAGGTCCAGGGTCCCGATCTCGAGACCCCGCCGGACTACAGCACCTTGAGCCGCCTGGCACCCGAGCTTGCCGCCCTCGGCGCGCTGCTCGCGGTGCACGCCGAGGACGCGGGGACGCTGCTTGCCCGGGCGCGTGCCATCGTCAGCTACGAGGATCTGCTGGCGTCCCGGCCCGAGGAGGCCGAGGCGATCGCCGTCGCCGCCCTCGGCGCCATCTCCGCCCGTAGCGGGCTGGCGGTGCACATCGCCCACCTGTCCAGCGCGGCCGGTCTTGAGGCGGCGCTTGCGGCGCGGGCCGGCGGCGCCGACCTGAGCCTTGAGACCTGCCCCCAGTACCTGTATCTGACCCAGGCGGACCACCCCCGCCTGGGCTCGCTCATGCGCATGAATCCGCCCGTGCGCCGGGAGGAGGACCGGGCGGCGCTCCAGGCGGCCCTGTGGCGGGGCGAGATCGAGATCGTGGCCACCGATCACGCCCCCCATACCGACGGCCAGAAGCTGGGTCTCGGCCTGGCCGATGCGCACCCCGGCAGCCCCGGGGTGCAGACCCTGTATCTGAGCTGCCTCGAGCTGGCGCGACGCCTGGGCGACGTCTGGCGGGCGCCGCGTTGGGTCAGCGAGGCGCCCGCCAGGCGCCTGGGCTTGTGGCCCCGAAAGGGCACGCTCGACGTGGGTGCGGACGCCGATCTGGTTCTGGTCGACCCCCACGCGTGCACCGAGGTCAACGCCGAGGGCATGTTTTCACGCCAGCGCCACGGGGCCCTCGACGGTCAGGCCTTCCAATTCGCCGTGCGCCAGGTCTACGCCCGGGGCGAGCTCGTCTTCAGCCAGGGGGCGGTGGTGGGGGAGCCAGGCCGCGGCCAGCGGCTCCGGCCGCAGCGGTGAGCGCCGCTCAGCCCTGACCCAGGCCGCGGAAAACCGGACTCTGGGCCAGCTCCCGTTCCAGGCTGGTCACCGGGCCGTGGCCGGGATAGATCGCGGTGGCCGGCGGCAGCGGGGCGACCGCCCGGAGGATCGAATAGAGCTGGCGCCGAAGGTCCGCGCCGGGGGTCTGCTTGCCCAGACCGCCGGCGAGCAGGGTGTCTCCGGTGAAGATGTGATTGGCAACCTGAAAGCAGAGGCTGCCAGATGTGTGACCGGGGGTGTGCAGGACGTGGAGCTCGAAGTCTCCAAAGGGCAACACGTCCTGGTCCACCAGGTAGCGTTCGGCCGAGCGGAGATAATTCTTGGCGTCGGCCACGTGCATGGCGGTGACGCCCCCGCACGCGGCCTGGAGCTGATCCTTACCCGCCAGGTGACCGGGATGGCCGTGCGTGGCCACGATCCAGGCCAGCTGCTTGCCCTCGAGCTGGGGCAAAACCTTGTCCACCGGTTCGACCGGATCGATCACCACCGCCTCCCCGCTGCGGGCGCAGGAGATCACGTAGCCGTTGACCTCGCGGTCGCCGGCGATGCGCACGATTTGAAGCTTTGACATGCAGCTTTAGACATACCCCGCCGAGCGGCCGACGACACAAGTCTGATACACCGATGGTGTGCACCAACTGGGAGCCGCGCTGGCCTTGGTTCTGGCCCTGATCATGCTCTATTGGACCTTCGGATACGTGGTCAGGCGCCGGCGCGGTCGCTGAAGCGCTCGAAGCTGACGACGTCCGCCGTTGGGCGCCGCGGGCCGGGGCCGACATCGGGGCGCAGAAGGTGGGCGATCGGGGTCAGCCCGGCCTGGGTGTAGCGCCCCGGGGGCAGGCCCAGGATCTCGGCCGCCTCCTCCTCGTGGGCCAGGTGCATCGTCGTCCAGGCGGTGCCCAGGGAGCGGGCCCGGGCGGCGAGCATGAAACTCCAGAGGGCGGGGAGGATGGAACCCCAGAAGGCCGCCTGGGTCTGGGTCGTGGCGTCGGCTTGGAGACGGCCTCGTTGAACTGGGACCAGGAGCCAGGGCGCTCGCTCCAGGTTCGCCGCCAGGTAGCGGGCCGAGGCCAGGAGTCGAACCGCGGCTGGATCGCCCTCGGTGGGGCCGAGCTGGGCTTCATAGCGCTGGAACCCGCTCCGGTAGAGGCGGGCGAGTTCGAGCTTGCGCTCGGGCTCGGAGACGAATATGAAGTGCCAGGCCTGGCGGTTGGATCCGCTCGGCGCCTGGACCGCGCTGGCCAGGCACTCGAGCAGCAGCTCGCGTGCCACCGGGCGCTCCAGATCCAGCCCGCGGCGCACCGTCCGCGTGCAGCGCAGCAGGCGGTCGGATTCAGGCGCGGTGGCGCTCAAGCGTCGCGAATGCCCTGGAGCTTGTCGCGCAGGCCGTCGTAGCGTTCGAATGTGTCCAGGGGCAGCTTGGAACGCGCCCGATCGGGGTACTTGGCAGCCTGGATCGCCTCCAGCAGAAGTTCGATCTCGGCCTCGGTCAGGTGCAGGGTGCGGTAGTGCTTCTCGGCCGGCCTGCGGTCGACCATCTCTGTGATGGTGTCGTCAGTCTCCTGCGCAAAGTCCGGTCGGGTGGGCCGGAACAGCTCTTCCGACCCGGCCAGCGAGACGCGCTTGAACTTGCTCATGGCTTGCCTTCCCTAGCGGTGATTGGACTCGATCACGACTTCAGCCAGCCGCCGGTAGGCGGCGGCCCCCTCCGAGGCGGTCGCGTACTGGAGGATCGAAGTGGCGGCGTAGGGCGACTCGGCAAATCGAATCGAGTCCTTGATCACGAAGTCATAAACCAGATCGCCGAAGTTTTCCCGCACCAGCTGCAGGACCTCCTGAGAGTGGAGCGTGCGTGACTTGTAGATGGTGGGCAGAATTCCGGCCAGCCGCAGCCGAGGGTTGAGCTTGGTCCGGACGCGATCCACCGTTCGCTGCAACTGCTGCATGCCCTTCATGGCGAAATATTCGCACTGCAGAGGGATGATGACCTCGTCGGAGGCGACGAAGGCGTTGATCGTGATCAGACTCAGAGCCGGCGGGCAGTCGATGAGCACGAAGTCATAGCGGCGCTGGACCGGCTCCAGCTTCTCCTTCAAGATGCCCTCGCGCCCGATCTCCATCATGAGCTGGCTCTCGGCCCCGGCGAGTTCGATGTTGGCGGGCATGAAGTGGACACCAATGCCCTCGTTGGCGAGCACCACCTCGGCCACGGTTACCGCCGGGTCCACCAGCAGCTCGTACATCGTCAGCTCGAGCTCGTCGGGCGCTTTGACCCCCATGTTGATGGTGAGGTGGGCCTGGGGGTCGAGGTCGACCAGGAGCACGCGCTGGCCTTTTTCGGCCAGGGCCGCGCCGAGGTTGACGGCGGTGGTGGTCTTACCCACGCCCCCCTTCTGGTTGGCGATGGAAATCGTGCGAGCCAAGGCGGTGAAGCGAGTCTAACCGGTGCGCATTTGGAGAGGGGGCGTTTTCTCCCCCGCCCGTCTCCGACTTCGTCTTGAGGCGCCGGGTTGGCGCGGGAGGCGGGTTAAGATTCGCATGACTTGTTTGGATTTCCCCTCGCTGCGGCGCTGATCGGTGCCGTATTCGCCGTGGTCGTGCTCCGCCAGTACGCCCACCGTCGGCGCGCCTACCAGCTCTCGTGGGGGTTGGCTCTGGCCATGTTCGCCATCGCGGCCAGCTTCGAGACGGTGGGTGCGGCCCACGGCTGGACCCCGCTCACCTACCGCGGCTACTACCTGTTTGGAGGGGTGCTGAACGTGGGCTGGCTGGGCGTCGGTTCGATTCAGATCATCGCTCCCGGGCGCCCGGGCCGGGTGGCGGCCTGGGCGATGGTCGTGATCACCGTCGTCGCCGTCCCCGGGGTGTGGTTGTCGTCCATCGACCCCTCGCACCTGGCTGCCGCGGTGCCCGGGCGCGGCACCATCGGGTCTCCCGCCATCCTGCTGGCGCCGCTGACCAACATCCTGGGCACGATCGCGCTGGTCGGGGGCGCGGCCTGGTCCGCCTGGACGGCCTGGCGCCGGGGTTCAGCTCCCGGGCTGGTGACCGGGCTGGCCCTGATCGCCGCCGGCGCCTTCGTGGTCGCGGGAACCCACAGCTATGCCCAGACCTCGGCCGTCTACGCGGTGCAGCCGCTGGGCGAGGCGCTGGGAATCGCGGTCATGTTCTGTGGCTATCTGGTGGTGGAGGCTCAGCGCCAATCGCACGCGGGGGTGTCCAGGGCGGCGCTGGGCTAGTCGGCGATGGGCATTGACGTCGTCATCGCCCTTCTTCTCGTCGGCGCGGCGGTGGTCGGCTTTCAGCGCGGCGTGGTGCAGCCCCTTTTGGTTGAGATTTTCTTTCTCGGCTCTCTGCTCCTGATCCTGCACAAGCGCAGCGCCTTCGGTCACCTCCTGGGTCTGGTGATGCACGCCAACACCGTCACCGTGCTCTTCGCGGCCCTGGTTGTCGCCGTCGTCGCCGGGTACCTTGGCGGCCTACTGGGTGGCTTCCTGCATCGAACCCGGGTGGTGCGCGGCGTCGACGGATTGCTGGGTGTGTTCATTCACATCGGGGTTGCCTTCCTCGTCTGCTACCTCGGCCTTTCCATCCTGGTCACGCTGGATCGGGCCTTCGCCCCGACTCTGAACGCCGCCACCCTGACCCTGACCCAGATCCAGGCCATGCAGACCCAGCTCGACTCCAACCCGGTCACCCGCGGGCTGGTCGACGGCCAGCAATACACCACCCTTCGCCACCAGGCCAGCGGCGGGCACGGCGCGATAATCTCCCAATCCCCCCAGCTCAGCCAGCTGGAGACCATCTACCAGGACTTCCTGCAGCCTCAGCTGCAGACCTCCCGACTGGCCCGACCGGTGCTCTCGATTGGGCAGCACATCCCCCTCATCGGGCACGTGGGCCCAAGCGATCTGCCCCGGGTCCCAGTCGCGCCCAGCAGTCCCGCACCCAGCCCCAGCCCCTAGGCCGCGCTGAACCTCAGCGTCCGGTGGCCATGAGCACCATGATGACCAGGCCGATGCCGATCAGGGCGGCGGCGAAGAAGAGCTGGAAGACGGTGTAGACGATTCCGCCCATCTCCGCGTACTGCCTCGGCTCCAGAACTCGAGCCGCGCGGCGGCGCAGCGCCCCCAGGCCCCAGGCGATCCCGATCAGGACCGCCAGGACGCCAACGACGCCGCCCAGCAGGTGGTTCTGCACCGCCCTCAAGTATGGCGAGGCCGGCCAACGCGCGGCGGCGCGACCAGCGCACCTAGCATGGAGCCGATGACAGATAGGAGGGCGGTCTGAACGAGGATCAGCGCATACGCGCCTTCATCGCCGTTCCCCTGCCCGCCTCCCGCGCCGCGCAGCTCGAACCCTACCTGCGGCGCTGCGCCGAGCTCGGCCCCCAGTTGAACTGGGTGGCGCCCGAAAATCTGCACCTCACCCTGCGCTATCTGGGTCCCACCGACCCGGGTCGCCTGCTCGAGGTGCGCCGCCAGCTGCGCCGCCTGGACATTCCCGCCTTCGACGCCGGGCTCGGCGGGGTGGGCTGGTTCGGCGCCAGGACCGCGCTGCGCAGCCTGCATCTGCGCCTGGCGCTGGGTCGCGATGAGATCGCGGCTCTGTCCGAGTCGGTGGACGAAGCCTGCCTGGCGGCCGGGGTTGAGGTGCCGCCGGGCGAATTCCGACCCCATCTGACCCTGGCGCGTGCCCAGGGCCGCGCGGTGGCGGCGCTGCCAGCGCTGACCCGGCCGCCCGACCTCCCGAGCTGGCGCGTTGACGGCTATGCCCTGTTCGAGAGTCAACTCGGCCCTCCCCTGCGCTATGTGGCGCTCGATAGCTTCTCCCTGCAAGCGGGCTGAACCCTCGGCTACGCATCTTCGCCTGGCGACGCCGCGCACGAGGCCGTTGCGCCGGACACCAGCGGGCAGCTAAGGTAGATCTCGGCCCCGAGGGATACGTTCGAGGGAGCCGGAACCGGCCGCAAGGCGGGTACCGGAACCCAAGAGGCGGTCCGTCGGGGTCACTTTTTTGCCCCGCGCCATCACCGTGCGCCGCGTCGGCCGACCACCAGACGCGCATCCGGCTACGCATCTTCGCCTGGCGATGCCACGCACACGGCGCTTGCGTCTGGGACCGCCCGCGGCTAGAGTAAATCGCGGCCCCGAGGGATACGTTCGAGGGAGCCGGAACCGGCCGCAAGGCGGGTACCGGAGCCCAAGAGGCGGTCCGTCGGGGTCACTTTTTTGCCCCGCGCCACCACGGCGCGACGCGCTCATCTCGGGACCATTTCTTAATCCGGCTACGCATCTTCGCCTGGCGACGCCACGCACACGGCGCCGTTGTCAATCATTAAGGAATCGCACCGAGGCTGATCGGTTCCCTCATTAAGGAATCGCACCGGGATGGATGGGCGCTTAGGCACTGACTGCAACCTTCGATGCGATGGGCATGGCGGCCAGCCGCCGGTCGATCTGACGTTTGAGGGTGAGCGGGCTGACCGCCGTGTAGAGCTCGACCAGGCTGGTGATCTTGGCGGGGTCAGCAGCGCCGGAG
>DATLSE010000022.1:0-73082 GCA_035534295.1 Nitrosotalea sp. | reverse complement strand
CGAGAGATGCTGCGGACGATGCTGAATGTGGTCCCAACCCTCCGTGTCGTCGCTCAGGCCTCCAACGGGCTGGAGGCGGTCGCCATCGCGCGCATCCTGCTCCCCGACCTCATGACCCTGGACCTGAGGATGCCGGTGATGGACGGACGGCAGGCGCTGCCGCTACTGCGCGACGCAGCTCCGTCCATGCGCATCGTGGTCGTGTCCGCTTACGAATCGGTCGCCGACCTGGGGGGAACCCGTGCGCCGGAGACGCTGGTCAGCAAATCGCGCGGAATCGTTCACCTGCCCGAGCTGGTCGTCGATCTGCTGGCTGCCCCCATAGCGTAGAGCCAAGGACCTGGCCGGGAGACATCCCCGGCTGGGGCGCACATGCGCGAGAGGACACTTGCATCCCAAGGCGGATAGGGCGCGGTCAAACTCCCGAGTCGAACGGCCGGCCCAGCCCCTCTGCCTCGGCGAGTTCAACCTTGGATCAGGTCTGTGCGGGCCGGGAGGCATCCCGAAGTGGTCGACCCACCTCGTGCAAAAACGCGAGCAGTTCACGGTACGACTGCAGCATCGAGGTCTCGTAGTAGGGGACGGCGACTTCGGCGCAGAAGTCGCGAATGATGCTGTGGGCGGCGCGAATGCGGTTGCGCGGCATGGCCGGGAACAGGTGGTGCTCAATCTGGTAGTTCAGTGATCCGTACCAGAGGTCCGTGGCCGCGCCCGAACGGACGTTGCGCGCGGTCAGGACCTGCGAGCGCAGGAAATCGAGCTGGCTGTCGCTATCAACCTGCGGCATGCCCTTGTGGTTGGGAGCGAAGACCGACGCCATGTAGAAGCCGGAGCTGATCTTGTGGATCGCGATCACCAGCAGCGCCAGGGCCGGGCCCAGCACCAGCACCAGAAAGCCGATATAGAGAACGAAATGAGCCGCCAGGAGCGAGAACTCGAGCCGGCGCCGCCGCGCCCTGGCTGAGAGAAGATGAGCAACACCCGATGCGTGCATGCTCAAGCCGAGCAGCCCGAGCATGGGAAAGAAGGCGTAGGCCTGGTGGGCGGCCAACCAGCGAATGGGGCCCCTGCGCTCCAGCGCCTGAGCCTGGTTGTACGAAATGGCCAGATTGTTGATATCGGGGTCGTAATCGACGTGGTTGGGATTGGCGTGATGCCGGTTGTGCTTGTAGACCCACCAGCCGTAGCTCATGCCGAGCAACAGATTCCCGGTCAGAAACCCAACCAGGTCATTGAGCGAATTGCGCTCGAACATCTGCTTGTGCCCGGCGTCATGGAGCTGAAATCCGAGTTGGCCGGTGACCCAGCCGAGCCAGAGCGCGTCGAGAGCAAGTGCTCCCGGGCCGTGGAGCAGCAGAAGCAGCAAGAGGCCCAGTCCCAGCATCGCCATGTTGGCCGAGATGCACATGGCGTAGTACCACGGCTGCTTATCGAGCAGCCCAGCGCCACTGACGCGCTGCTTGAGCCGAGCGTAGTCGGAGGGGCTCGCCGGGCTTGACGGAGCCAATGGGGCGGCCTGGTCGGGAGCGATCAGGGCGATCGCCTCCATCTCAGTTCGAACCCGGGGACGGGGCTAAGTCGTCCGGTCCAGCGGTGGGTCCGGGGGCCCTGCGCCGACTGGTGCGAGGCTGCCTTGTCTGCCGCGCAGAGCACATGGATTCAGCCTGGATGGCGCCGCATAACAGTGTCAGCAATAGCACGGTCGAGCCCCGGTGCGCGCGCGAGTCGCGGTGGTAGCATCGGCGACGTGGGCTCGAGGCTGCCTGTCGAATCGGTCGCTCTGGAGGGAGAGGACCTGGATACCGCGCACTGGGAGGACGCCAGGCACTGGATCACAATCTACGCCGATCTGCTTCGATTCAAGGTGGGACTGCTCAAACGCGTTGAGCGCGAGCTCCCCAAGTTGCTCCCGGAGGCGCAACGCGCGGCCTCGGACGACCTGGCCATCATCGAGAGCCAAATGCACGGATACGAGGTGAGGATCGAGCTCTGGTATCGCCGCCTCTGGGACCTGCAGGGCTTGCGGCTGGACCCCGAGGGGCCCATGATCCGCCATCGCGGCAAGGAGGCACGCCTGACCAGGCGGGAGTTTCAGCTCTTGCAGTTCTTGATCGACCATCCGCATCGCTACTTCACCGCCACCCAGCTCCTGACCCGGGCCTGGGCCGATCCGGCCCTGTATCCCGAGGAGGTTCGCAACTACGTGCGCCGGATTCGCCGGTTGCTGGCGACGCTCGACATCCCTTGCGACCTGCTGAACCGTCCCGGGCAGGGCTACTCGCTGGTCTTTCGAACCGAGGGCTGATCCGGCCAGGTCGCGCGGACTGTTACTGAGGTTTGCACGCCACTCCCCGCAGGATTGGCGGATGAGCGAATCTGAACTCAGTGTGCCCCGCTTGGACGTGGTCGCCGCCATTCGCGGGGGCGACCTCAATCAGGCCATGGAGGACGAGCAGGACGTCGAATCGGCATCCGCCGCGCAGGCGATCTTCTGGCGCGACACCTATCAAGAGATCCTTTCCATGGAGAAATCCGTGATGGCGCGGATCTGCGAACTCATGGTCCAGCAGTCGGAGAGCGCGCGGCACGAGGTGGAGATGTCCAACGTGCCCGTGATCGCCGCCCAGATCGAGCGCTTTCAAGCTCGCCTCCAGATCTGGGAGCGCCGGGCGGTGACCCTCGGAGCCGATCGACTCGAGGCGCACTAGAACCGCGGGAGAATCACGAACTCGTAAATTGAGGGTCGTCTTCACTCCCACTGGGCGCAGGCGGATGGGGCGAGCCTAACGCAGATTAATCGACGCGCAAACGACGTCGTCCGGAGCCCTTTCGCCGGGGCCGGAAAGGCTCAAGCACGCGCTGGCCGGAGCCTGGTTGCGGCGAATCGATGAGGAGCATCGCTTTGTGTACCTGATCGATGGCACGGGCGTTGTAATTCTCCGGGGCCAACTCCTGCGCGCACTCACCCTGGATCCCAAGCGCGACCACTACGGCCTGGGAGGACTCTGGCCAGCGCACAATGTCTTGCGACAGGTGCGCACGATGTCCCGAGACAGGACAAGTGGCTGGGGAGGAAGGATTCGAACCCTCGATCTCCTGATCCAGAGTCAGGCGCCTTACCGCTTGGCTACTCCCCAATCACTCGCCGCGTTCTCCGCGGCCAACCTACATCGCGGGCGCTGACCATCATAACCAGCGACGGCTCGAGTCCCGCGGACGGCTTCTCGTCGTGTCAGGCGTCGTATCTATATGCTTCAGGGAACCATTGAGCCACAGGAACAAAGCCGGCTCGCACTTGTCCCCAAGCAATCCCCAGGCCCGGGATAAGTAGCCTGCCTACGGCAATCCAAACGCTGACCAGCGCCGAGTGCTGGGTGGGAATGTCTCAGGCCGGCCGACCGAGGGCTCGAGCGCGGCCCGGGTCTAGATGGCGAGCCAGGGTCACGGAGTCGTCCACCGGGACAACCAGCCTCGCGGCCTACCGGCGCGCCCTAGAGTTCGGGCGCGTTCGTGCCGCGGCCGGGGGCTGGCTTTGAGGATCTGCGTCGGTGCCGACGACGGTGGAGTAGGCTCCGAACAGGAGTTCCAAGGCACGATGCAGATTCAGTGCCCAGCCCACGCCCCAGACGCGGCGGGTGAACAGCCGGGGCTCGTCGGGGTTCCAGTACGCGTTCCGAATCCGCGGCCAAGTCGGCGGCTGGAACGAGTAGGGCACAAAGCCGAATACCTCGCCCTCCCAGGTGCGCTCCGACTCGCGCTTGCTCCACTCCTGTGCGACGGCGGCAACCAGCGCCGCCATGGCCGCAACTCGCACTGCGCGCCGCGCCGTCCGTCTCATGCCCATCTTTGCATTATGGCCCCGGGCGTACCGGGTTCGGCACTCGCGGAGAGTCGATAGCAGACCACCATGCCCAATCGATCGAGAATGTCCCGCGGCTGGCTGCGCTGGCTCACGCCTGGACTGGAGGTCAAACGCTGGCTGCTCCTGCTCCTGGTCGCAATACTGATCATCGACCTGGGCCTGTCATACGCCCTCAAGGCGCTGTACACCGAGACCCAGGGCCTGCCCGCCGTCACCTACTACGTGACTCTTCAGTTCATCCCCAAGCTGTTACGAGCGTTCCTGTTCGGCTTCGTCGGCCTAGGCCTCCTCACCCTAGCCGTGGTCATGCTCCAGCGCTCGGTGATCGGTCCACTGCTGCCCGGGAGCAGTCGCAGCATGGCCGAAGTGATCTACGCCTTTCGCACCCGCAGCCGCGGCCCTCGGATGGTGGCCATCGGTGGCGGCACCGGGATGTCGACCTTGCTCCGGGGACTGAAGGACCACACCGCAAACCTGTCCGCGATCGTCACCGTGGCCGACGACGGCGGCTCCAGTGGTCGTCTGCGCGAGGAGTACCGGATCCTGCCCCCGGGTGACTTCCGCCAGTGCCTGGTGGCGCTGGCCGACGCCGAGCCCCTGGTCAAACAGCTCTTCAATCACCGGTTCAAGGAGGGGTCGCTAAGCGGGCACTCCTTCGGCAACCTTTTCATCATGGCCATGGCCGAGGTCACGGGCAGCTTCGAACATGCTCTAAGGGAATCCGGACGCGTGCTGGCCGTGCGTGGATCCATCATTCCCAGCACACTCCACGACGTCACCCTGGTGGCTGACGTTAACGGAGCCCTGGTCGAGGGCGAGTCCAACATCCCTCTTCGCGATCAGGTCATCACCCGCGTTTATCTGAAGCCCGACGACGCCGAGCTCAACCCGGAGGCGAAGCAGGCGATCATGGCGGCGGAGATCATCGTCTGCGGACCGGGGTCGCTCTATACCAGCATCCTGCCCAACCTGCTGGTGCCGGGAATGGTTCGCGCCATCACCCAATCGCCGGCACTCAAGGTGTTCATCTGCAACGTTGCCGAGCAGCCCGGCGAGACCGATCAATTCACCGTTGCCGACCACATGCGGGTTCTAAAAGAGCACATCGGCGACGATGTGTTCGATTTCGTGGTGGTGAACTCCAACCTCAGCCGCAAGCCTACCGGGGGCCAGGCCAAGGTCACCTTCGACCGCCAAAGCGCCCAGTCCCTGGCTCCCACGGCGCGCTACATAGAGGCCGACGTGGTCAACGTTGTGCTGCCCTCGCACCACGACCCCGACAAGCTGGCCGACGCCATCATGCGGAGGATTTGGTCGGCCTGATCCGGCCCCCGGCCCGGCGCCAGACCCACTCCACCGTGATCGTGGCGACCGCCACATAGACCAGTGCGAGCAGGATGTCGACCACGTAGTGCTCTCCCAGGTACACGACTGAGAAAAACACGCAGAGTGACCACAGGGCCAGGAAGGCGGCGAACTTGGGATAACGGGGGAAGGCGTAGACCATGGCCAGGGTCGGATAGGCCGCGTGCAGGGAGGGGAAGGCGGCGAACTGGTTTGGATTCAGATGTTGGTAGATCACCACGGTGTATCCGATGCCCCACTTCTGGACCGTCTCGTTGCTGATCTTGTGCACCAGGTGGGGGTACTGATACCAGGGCGGGGCGCTGGGAAAGAACAGAAAGGTCAGAAAGGCGATGAACGACATGAACAGCAGGGCGGCGACGTAGCGCCAGAAGTGCTCCCGGTCCCGGGTCCAGAAGTAGAAGCCGACGCACAGCGGGAGCACGAAGTGGAGAAAGTAGAAAGTGATCGTGATCCAGTCCAGAAGTCCGATCCGCGCTGGGTTGTAGAGGTGCCGTTGAAGCCAGACTGTGGGCAGATTGCCCCGGAAGACCCATTGCTCCAAGCGCCCGATGTCGTGCGGCGCGAATCCGGTGGAGCCGGCGAAGCCCCGCATGACCTCGTAGGCGAAGAAAAGGAGCAGGAAGGGCAGGAAGTCGAACACGAACTGGCGCCCGCGGCCCATGGCGATGGCCAGCACCAGGAGCGCGAAGGCGACGAACTCGGGCTCGATCTCAATCCCGCGCCAGAGCATGACCCCGAATACGATGGCGAGGTAGACCACTGCCCCCACCGGCAGCAGGGCGCGCAGATGTCTGTGGTTCAGGAGCGGACCACCACCACGGCCGAGATCTCAACTGTGGCCCCGCGCGGCAGTGAGGCCACGCCGACCGCCGTCCGAGTGTGACGCCCGGCATCCCCCAGTACCTCGACCAACAGCTCGGAGGCGCCATTGACGATCGCGGGATGACCGTCGAAGTCGGGGTGGCTGTTGACAAAGCCACTGAGCTGGGCGATCGCGACCACGGCCTCCATTGAGGAGGCGGCCTCGATCTGGGCCAGCAGGTTGAGAGCGCAGACTCGCGCGGCCTCGCGAGCCTCCTCCACGCTCACCTGATCTGGCACCCGACCGCCGAGCACCTGGCCCTCCAGGATCGAGATCTGCCCCGCCACGTAGAGCAACGAGGTGTCCGCCGCCAGGGGCACCAGGCGGGTCGGGATGTAGGCGGCGATCGGGACCGGGGCGGTCGGAAGCACCAAGCCGAGCTCTGCGAGACGATCGCGGGCGGTGTTCATCGGGCGCAGTTTATCCATCCCGCCCCACCCGCGTGGCGAGCCTAGAACCGCCGGCCCCGGCGCAGGTAGGCGATCAGGCCGCCGATCAGAGCCAGGATCGCCGCCGCGGTGATAAGGATGAAAGGGCCCTCGGGACCGGCGAAGAGCGCGCCCAGAGCGGTTCTGGGCGGATTGGATGCGCCCCGGCGCGGGCCGCTCGCGTTGGTGGGGATGATCGGACCCGCGTTCAACGCAGGGGCATGGGGGGCGCCGCCGGTGTCGTGGTAGGACCAGAGTTGGAGGAGCTGGTCGGTGGGACGCAGGGTCGCCACGTAGAGCGTGGGTTGCTGGTCATTCGAGACCGCCAGGGCGGTCACCGCTGAGACCGGTGCGTCGAGGCTGGCGAAGTGGGCCCCCGAGTCCGACGTCGACCACAGGCCTCCGGCATTCGACACCCCTCCATCGCTGGCGACGTAGAAGCGGTTGGAATGCTGGGCCACGAACCCAGCCGAGGTGAAGTCCGTGGTGGGCAGGCGGTCCTGACTCAGCGACTGCCAGCTCACCCCGTTGTCGGTGGACTCGAAGAGTTGGTCGTTGGTTCCCAACAGCACCGGACGGGCGTCCTTACCCGGCAGCAGGGGGCCAGCGCTGAGGAAGGCAACCTGGCTCGAGCCGGCCGGAGGATTGTTCGCCGGCGCCCAGGTGGCACCACCGTCGGCGCTGGTGCTGAGGGGGAGCCTGGGCGATATGGCCTGATCGGCCCCCGCCACCAGCCGGATGGGCGGGTTCATCGTGGCCGCAGCCAGAGCGGAGAGGTCAACGCCGCTCAACCCGGATTGGCTCCAGGTCGGGTCAGCCGTGGTCCGAACCAGCACACCGTCGTCACTCGCCGCGTAGGTGGCTCCGCGGGCGAACGCGAGCGCCCGCACGGTGCGACCGGCGCTGCCCGGGTCCGCGGTCCAGGTCTGACCCAGATCGGAACTCTCCGCCACCCCGGCCCCGGCCAGCCCAGCCAGAACCCACCCCGGGCGGAAGGGGTCGTAGACGATCGTGTTCACCCCCTGCCCGGGACCGGTCCGGACGCGGGTCCAGGTCTGACCGGAGTCGACGCTGCGGTAGATGTCGCCCTGGGTCGTACCAGCCAGCACCTGACGGCCGTCGGATGGGTCCACGGCCAGCGCCAACACGGGCCCGGCCGCAGCGCCGGAAAGAGAACCGAGGGCGACCCAGGTGTTGTCGTTGGTGGCCGCGTGGGCGTCCAGGCCTGTGCCCAGGGCGAACGCGACGAGGACGACTGGGGCACCGATGAGGGCGGCAAGACGCTTGGGAAGACGAGACACCGGCCCTCCGATTATGCACCCCCTCCCCCTATCCGGCCGCACCCCCAGGGCAAAACCAAGCACCACGCACGTATGATCGGATGGTGCGACGAGCACTTCTGGCGCCCCTCCGACGGGCCGCATTCGAACCTCAGACGTTGCCCGCCGAGGTGGTCGCCGGCCTGGCCCTGGTTGCCCCCGTGGTCGCCGGCCTGGCCATATTCCGGCTGCCTGCCCTGATCCTGCTCGCCCTGGGACTGGTCCTGGGGGGAGCCGCGATGGCGGTGGCGCTGTGGCTCCGCCTGCCCCACCCGGCGAGGCCCCTGATATCGGCCCTCTTCGCGGTCGCGTTGATCGGACCGGGGGCGCCCCTGGTCTGGGTCTGCGGGGCCGCGGCGGGGGCCGCCATGCTCGCCCTGGCAGCGGTCTGGCTTCTCCCCCGAGACCACGCCGAGACCGGGCTCTGGGCCGCGGCCGCCGTCCTGCTCTTGAGCCGCGGCGCTGCCTCTGCGTATTACCGGCCGGGCTCGCAACTGGTGGCGTCGGAGCCGATTCGTCTCTGGCTCTCGTACTTCATAAGCCTGGGCCAGTCACCGATCGACGCGGTCAAGCTCTACGTCGGCAATGTGCCGGGACCGGTGTTCGCCACTTCGCTGCTGGCGGTCGGGGTCGCGGCCGCCTGGTACTGGTACGCCCGCCGCCTGAGTCTGCTGGTGCTGCTCACCTTCCTGGTCGGTGCGCTGATCCCGATCCTGGTCATGCACTGGCCGATCCGCTACCAGCTGGACAGCGGCCCCCTCTGGTTCGTGGCCGCGCTCATCCTGGCCGACCGCCGGCACCTGCCGGCCTCGCGTCTGGGGCGACCTCTGCTGGGTCTCTGCGCCGGTTTGGTGGCCACGGCGGCCCGAATCCGCGGCTACTCCATCGAGGCCGTCGTGACCGAGGTGGCAGCGCTCCAGATCCTGGTCTCGCTACTCGAGGGCGGGGGTTGGATGGTCGGCAACCGGCGCCTGGTCTGGGAAACTCTGCGCCACTTTGACGCCCACTCGCTCTCGCTCCGCGGCGGTCGGCGCTACCGAATCAGCTCCAGCTGAGATCGTTCGACCGCGCTTGTGGTCAGGCGAACAGGGGTCGCGCCCGGCGGTCGATGAACTGGTCCCGCCGGGGTCCGACGCCGATGAGCTCGATCGGAGCTCCGCAGATCTCCTCCAGACGCTCGACGTAGCCTCGGCAGGCGGCGGGTAGGTCCTCCCAGGTTCGGCATTCCCCGATCGGTTGCCCCCAGCCGGGGAGCGTTTCGTAGACCGGCTGGCAATGCTTGAGGTGCGAGATGTTGGCCATCGGATGAAGGTGGCGCACCCCGCGGAACTCGTACGCGGAGCAGATCTTGATCTCCTGCAATTCGTCCAGGATGTCGAGCTTGGTGAGTGCGATCGAACCCACGCCGTTGACCCCGACCGCGTAGCGCGCCACCGGCCCGTCGAACCACCCCACCCGCCGCGCTCGTCCGGTCACCGTGCCCACCTCGCGGCCGCGTTCGGCAATGGCGTCACCGGTGGCGTCCAGGAGTTCGGTCGGGAAGGGTCCGTATCCGACCCGCGTGGTGTAGGCCTTGAATACCCCGATGGTGAGGTCGACGCGCGTCGGCGGGACTCCGGATCCGGTCACCGCGCCACCCGCGGTCGGGTTGGAGCTGGTCACGTAGGGATAGGTTCCGTAGTCGAGGTCGAGCATGGTCGCCTGGGCTCCCTCGAGCAGGATGTGGTCACCCTGCTGAAGGGCGGCCTGGACCAGGGGGAAGGCGTCCTGGATATAGGGATCGAGGATCCGAGCGTAGCCCAGGTACTCCTCCAGCATCCGCTCCCAATCCATCGCGGCCTCGCGGTAAAGGTCGGTCAAGATCGGGTTCTTGATCTGCCCCACGACGAAGGCGAGCTTCTTGCGCATGAACGCCTCTTTCTGCAGGTCCCCGATGCGGAAGCCGATGCGCCGAATCTTGTCCGAGTAGGCAGGGCCGATACCACGCCATGTCGTCCCCAGCCGGTCGTCACCACGCGACGCCTCCTCCAGCTGGTCGAATACGGGGTGGTAACTCATCACCATGTGCGCCCGCTCGCTGATGCTGAGATTGGACGGCTCCATCCCCCGGTCCTGCAGCTGCTCGATCTCCTTGATCAGGACCCGGGGATCAGCCACCACCCCGTGGCCGATGATGCAGCGCACATGCGGGTAGAGGATGCCGCTCGGGATGAGCTGAAACTTGAACTCGCCATCGTCGGTGACCACGGTGTGGCCGGCGTTGTTTCCACCCTGGGCGCGGATCACCATGTGCGCCCGCTGGGCGAGCAGATCGATGATCTTGCCCTTCCCCTCGTCGCCCCATTGGCCGCCGACGATGATCACGACCATTGCAGGTAACCTCCACCGCCGACTGCCCGGACGGGATGCCATGGCGTAAGCGCCAGCCGGCACTTTAAACCGATTCGTGCTCTTCGCATCGGCCTAGGCGTTGCCGCCGTCGGCACCCGAGCGCCGGCGATCAAGGTTCTCAAAGCGGGTCAGCTCCTTTCGGAACATGAGCTCGACGATGCCGGTCGGTCCGTTGCGGTGCTTGGCCACGATCACCTCGGCGATGCCCGGCTTCTCCGATTTCTCGCGGTTGTAGTAGTCGTCGCGATAGAGGAACATGACCAGGTCGGCGTCCTGCTCGATGCTGTTGTGCACCACCAGGCCCTGGGCGAGAAAATTGTGCAGGCGGTCGACCGTCAGGTCGAACACCTCCTCCTCGCCTCCAACCTGGATGGCCGCCACGGTCTCCCATCCCCAGCCCGGCGAGGTGCCTGGCTGTCCGCTCGGGACCGGGGCCGATCCGCCGCCCACCGCGGCCAGCACGCGCAAGGGCGGGTTAAGCCGGGCGGGCTCGGCGACGGCGACCCGCTCGCCGGGCTGGATGGCGTCCAGGCGACGCCATCCGTCAGGCAGCAGAAATCGGTGGTTGGCGGTGGCCCTGATGCGGCGGCCAGAGCTGGTTGTGAGGCTGAACACAGGCCTGCGGCCGGTCGAGAAGGCGCGGCTCACAACCTCCGGCTCAAGGCGCCTCGAACTCTGGTTCAGAGCCAGAACCTGGTAACCGCAGTGCCCGGCAAGCTCGGCGATGGGCCTGTATCGGCCCTCCTCGGGCAGGTAGACCAGGCTCTCGGCGGCGAGACATCCGGACTCTCGCAGGTCGCTGAGCAGAGGTCGCTTGTCCGGCCTCGACTCCGGACCACGGGAGAGCTGGGAGATGGCGATGACCGGTATCTTGAGCTCGCGCGCGATCGTCTTGAGCCCCCGGGAGATGGCCGAGACCTCCTGTACCCGATTCGACTCGTCTCCCCGGGAGCGGCCGTGCATGAGCTGCAGGTAGTCCACGATGATGAGATCCACGTTCTCCCTGCTCTTGACCTGGCGAGCCTTGAGTCGCAGGGTCAGGTCGTCCAGTGTGGGCGAATCGTCGATGAAGATGGGAGCGTCCCCCAGCGGCCCCAAGGCCCGGGCCAAGCGATCGTACTCGGTGTCACTGAGGGTGCCCTGATGGAGCCGCTGAGCGTCGATGCGGGCCTGCTCGCAGAGCATGCGCTCAACCAGCTGCTCCTTCGACATCTCAAGGCTGAAGATGGCCACCGAGCGGTGTTCATTCACCGCCGCGTGCAGGGCGACATTCAGCACCCAGCTCGTCTTCCCCATGCTCGGGCGCCCGGCGACTATGACCAGATCAGAGGGCTTAAGACCGCTCATCATGCGATCGAGGTCGCCGAATCCGGTGGGAATCCCGACCACGCCGCCACCCGAGGCCATCTGAGCGTCGATCCGGTCCATGGCCGGCTTTAGAAGGTCGTAGAGCCGGGCCAGATCGCTCCCCGTCCGGTCGTCCGAGACCGCGTAGACGGTGGCCTGGGCCTGGTTCACGGCCTCGTCGGCGTCCAGGGCATCGTCGTATCCGAAGCCGGTGACCTGACCACCGGCGGCGATGAGGCGACGCTTCTGGGCCCGGGCCTTGACGATGCGGGCATAGTGCTCGACGTTGGCGGCGGTCGGGACCGCCTCCTGCAGCAGGGCGAGCTGAGCCCGCCCGCCGACCCGTTCCAGGACGCCCTGCTTCTCCAGCTGCGCGGCCAGGGTGATGCTGTCGATCGGCTCTCCCTCGCGGAAGAGCTCGACCGCGGCGCGGTACACCTCAGCGTTGTTCTCGCGATAGAAATCGTCGCTGCCGAGAGCGTCGAGCACGCGGGTGATGGCGGTCGGGTCGAGCAGAATCGCTCCCAGGACCGATGCCTCGGCCTCCAGGTCGTGCGGAGGCACCCGCACCTCGCCCCTGCCGGTCAGGGGCAGCGACGCCATCTACCGATCCTGGGTGACGATCAGGTTGATTTGAGCCACCACGTCGCGGTGCAGACGCAGGGCTACCTGGTGCTCTCCCAGCTGCTTGATGGGGTCGGCCAGGTCGATCCGGCGGCGGTCGATCTCGACCTGATGCTGAGCCTTGAGGGCGACCGCGATGTCCTCGCTCGTGACGGCCCCAAACGCCTTGCCGTCGGCACCCATGCGCAGGCGCACCACCACCGTCTTGTTGCCGATCTCCTCAGCCTGCTCGCGAGCCTCCTCGCGCGCCCGATTCTCCTTCTTGGCCGCGGCTTCCTTAAGCCGGCGGGCCTCATCCTCGGCCCCCCGCCCGGCGATGCGGGCCAGGCCCCGGGGAATCAGATAGTTGCGCCCAAATCCGCCGGTGACCTCTTTGATGTCTCCGGCCAGGCCCACGTTATCGACGTTCTCGGTCAACATAACTTTCAAAACCGCGTCATCCTCCAATACGCCGCTGATCGATCGTACGGCGCCTTCCCACCCTGCCTATAAACCGCCTCGTTCCCACCCCGACCGACACGACCATCCGGGACCGGTCCCGATCGTAGATGCTGGTCCCCTCCTTAAGCGCCGCCGCGTGCTCGGCGACGAGCTCGTTGGGGCAGGAACGGACGAACGCGCTCAGCGCCAACACCCCCAGACCCAGCATGTCGAGCTGCCCGAGCACGGGAATCCAGCCCGGAAGATCGAGCGGACTCACGATGACCCCGAAGGCCGCACCGAGTGCCAGTTTGGGTGCCGCCGGTACCCTGGCATCTCGAACCAGGCAGTAGGCCAGCTTCGACCGCCGGGGCAGGCCGAAGAGCAGGAGTCGTCCGCGCGCGAGGTCCAGGGGCATGGGGATCGGGGACCAAAGTTACCTCTTTTTCCCTCCCCCGGGGGCGGGGCTCCGATCGCTGAGCCCGCCCGGGCTCAGTCCTGGACCTCGCTCGCCAGGCCTTTCTGCCGGAGCTTGGTCATCTCGTGGTAGGCGCTGACGTATCGCATCGTGCCGGTGGCCGACCGCAGCACCATTGAGTCGGTGAATGCGTAGAAGTCTTCGTAGCGAACCCCCTCTAAGAGGTCGCCCCCGGTGATGCCGGTCGCGGCGAAGAAAATATTGTGCCCTCCGCACAGATCGTCGATGCCAAGGACCTGGCCTTCTCGGTAGCCCTCCGTGACCGCGATGGCTCGCTCGCTGTCGTCGCGAAGACGCAGGCGGCCCTGCATGTCGCCCTGCAACGCCTTCACCGCGCAGGCGGCGATCACTCCCTCGGTGGCGCCCCCCTGACCGATCAGGGCGTGCATGCCGGTCTTGGTCTCGAGGGCGGCCATGATCGCCCCGGCGACGTCGCCGTCGCTGATCAGTCGGATTCGGGCCCCCACGTCACGAACCTGGTCCACCACGTGCTGGTTGTATTCGCGGTCGAGGATGACCACGGTCAGATCGCGCGTCGGCAGACCCTCGGCCTTGGCGATGCGGCGCAGGTTCCACTCCACCGGCATCTCGATGTCGATCACCCCGCGTGCCCGCCGGCCGACGACCAGCTTCTCCATGTAATGGACGTGAGTGGTGAACATGGTGCCGCGCTCGGCCAGGGCGACGACCGCCAGGGCGCCGGGCATGCCGTTGGCCACCGGCCGCGTGCCGTCGATGGGGTCGACGGCGACGTCGACCTCGGGTTCCATGCCATTTCCCACCCGCTCGCCGAAGTAGAGCATCGGAGCCTGGTCCTTCTCCCCCTCGCCGATGACCACGGTGCCGTTCATGTCGACCGAGGCCAGCGCCCGCCGCATGGCGTCGACGGCGCGTTGATCAGCCGCCTCCTTCTGGCCGCGACCCTGCAGCGGCGCGGCGGCCAGGGCGGCGGCCTCGGTTACCCGCAGCAACTCGAGCGCGAGGTTGCGATCCATGGGTTCGTGCGACATCTCGATTTGCCTCATCAAGTGGATACGGCGGCGAACGCGTAGCTGACCGAAGGTGGACTCGACGTAATTCCGATGCGACTGAGCCGTCGGCGCCTCTGCGCTCCGCGGCGGGGTTGACTCAGCCCGGGTTATCGTACCCGGCGGGCGATCCGCCGGGAAGCGCCGCCGGGATGGGTTCCACCCTGCGACCACCGCCCGGGCACTCCCAGAGATCCGGCGCCGGAGCCCTTAAAGCGCGGTGCCCTAGAAGAACTCACCCCACATCTTCTTGACCCGGTCGACCGAGGTCGTGATCGGCCGCGTCTGGGCCTCGTGCGCCTCGGCTACCGGGGCCTCGGCCGGCCCCGGGGGTGGAGGCTGGAAGTCCTGCGCGGGCACACCCTCGGGGTGAACCTGAATCGCCCCCAGGTGCACGCCCCCCTCCTGCACGATGAGGGAGCCGACCCGGGCATCACCCTCGAGGCGTCCGGTGGCGGTGATCTTGAGCCGGCCCGACGCGGTCAGGTTGCCACGCACCGAGCCCGAGATGGTGATGTTGCGGGTCACGATGCGGGCCTCGACGCGCGCGTCCTTACCCACGAGGATCTCGCCATCGCACTCGACCTCACCCTCGAACGCCCCCAGGAGGTGGCCATCACCCTTCATCACCAGGCGCCCGCTCAGGCTGTCGGACTCTGAGATCACCGTCATCTGGGATTCCGCCTTGCCATTGGGCACGCCCTGGCCGGGCACCGGCTGCTTGGCGAGATCGACGTCAGGCATGTCTTTCATCTCTTGGCTACACCTCATCGCCGTGCCCCTGGGGCACCCGGTCCGACCCCCGAACCGAGCGGCGCTATTTAAGGCCAGCATACTCAATATGACGCACCATTAAATGGCGTCATCGGGATACCTGCAGTACCCCTAAAGCTCGGGGTGGGCCGCGAGGTGGGCCAGGATCGCGTCCCGCTCCGGCTCCAACTCGCCGTCGAGGACCAGCTCCATGAGCCGGGCCTTGAGGCGCCCCACCTCCGGCCCCGGGGTCAGACCTCGCAGTCGCATCACGTCCGCGCCCGTGATCGGGGGACTGAGCCGCGAGGGCCGCTCGCCAAGGAGCCGGCGGGTGCGCTCTCGCAACTCGTCTATCCACTCGGCGTGGGGATAGCTCGACGCCCCGACGTCGGCCCGGGCGAGATCCAACAGGGGAAGTATCAGCTCACCGGCGTCTCGGGCCAGTCGACGCACCGCACCGTCGCTCCACTCGGGACGGTAGTAGGCGGGGCGCAGATGGAGCGCGATCAGTCGGGCCACCCTGTCGGCCTGGCGGTTGGAAAAGCGCAAATGCAGGAGCCGAGCCCGCGCCAGCTCGGCGCCCACCATCTCGTGCGTGTGAAAGGATCCGTCGTCGGCCCGGGTCGCGGGCTTGCCCACATCGTGCAGCAGCGCCGCCAAGCGCAGCTCCAGGTCGGATGAGGTCTGCTCCAGGGCGAGCAGGCTGTGCGCGAACACGTCGGCCACGTGGTATCCGCCCTGCGCAACACCCCGGCAGGCCGCCAGTTCAGGCAGCAGAACCTCGAGCAGGCCGCCCTGGTCCAGAATTTCCAGGGCCAGACGGGGACGTGGTGACACCAGCATCTTGCGCAACTCATCTCCCGCCCGTTCCATGGAGAGGATCGGGGGAGCCAGGCGATCCCGCTGACGCCGCATCGCCGGCACCAGGCTGGGGTCGAGCTCAAAGTCGAGCTGCGCGGCCAGGCGAGCGGCGCGGAGCATGCGCAGAGGGTCGTCGGCAAACGTCTGGTCGGCGTCGCGAGGGGTCCGCAGGCGGCGCCGCTCCAGGTCCTTCAGGCCCCCCGCTCGGTCGACGACGTGGCCGTCAAAATCCATCAGCAGGGCGTTGACGGTGAAATCGCGGCGGCGCAGGTCGGCCTCGATCCCGACCGGGCGCACGTGGGGTTTGCGCGAATCGACCGGATAGGATTCCTCGCGCGCGGTGGCGAACTCGAAGTGCAGGCCCTCCCAGGTCACCTGCGCCGTGCCAAAGCGCGCGAACACGATCGGCGGGGCCGCGCCCACGCTCTGGGCAAATCGCGCCGCCAGCGCGGAGGCGTCCCCGACCACGACCAGATCGAGGTCGGGTTGGGGGCGTCCAAGCAGAGAGTCGCGCACGAAACCGCCGACTATCCAGGCCTCCAGCGAGAGCTCCTCGCTGACTTCGCGGAGCGCCGCCAGGGCTCGCTCTAAAGGTGGATGCGCGCCCATTCCAGGGCCCCCACCAAGCCCCCGTCATCACCCAGCCGGGCGCGGCGCAGACCTGGGCGCCGCGCCGGCCGAATGAACGGCGAGGCGCGTAGGGTGGCCCGCATCACCGGCGCCACCAGGCGCCAGGAGCGCGTGACCCCGCCGCCGACGACGAAGAGGTCGGGATCGAACAGGTTGGACAGGTTGATCAGGGCCAGTCCCATCTTCTCGGCCGCAGCGGTGACCCGCCTGAGCGCGTCGTGGTCACCACCGGCTGCCGCGGCGAAGAGCACGTCGGCGGACTCGCCCGAAGCCCGGCTCAGAGCTCGACCGCCGCAGAATGCCTCGAGGCAGCCGCGCTGGCCGCACGAATCGAGCGGTCCCGCGGGATCGATGATCATGTGCCCGATCTCCCCCGCGCTACCGTGAGCGCCCGACCAGAGCCGTCCGTTGATGATCAGCCCACCCCCAACGCCGGTGCTCCAGGTGATGTAGACCATGGTTTGGACGCCCTGGCCAGCCCCTCGCGCGTGCTCCCCCACCGCCGCCAGGTTGGCGTCGTTCTCGATCAACGCCCGGCAGCCCAGCTCGCGCTGGACCATCTCGACCAGCGGCACATTGTGCCAGCCGGGCAGATTCGGGGGGTTGACCAGAACTCCCCGTCCCTGATCGATGGGCCCGGGTGCGCCAACGGTGACCAGATCCAGGGACGAACGCTGGACCAATGCGCGGATACGAGCGGCGGCCCAGGAGACCACGCGCTCGGGGGTCACCAGGTCGGCGGTGTGGGTCCGATCCGTCCTCGTCACCCGTCCGTCGGAGCCGGCCACGGCGATCCGGATCTGGGTCCCGCCCAGGTCTACACCGGCGATCACGGGTGGACGACCTACCCTTTGACCAGCCGGATCTGAGCGCGCACGTTTCCCAATCTATCCGACCTGGGTATCCACTTGGTGAACGCGCCGGAATTCCGTCCCCTATTCGACGATAAAAGGAATGAGATGTCGGATCAAATGCAGCGACTGCCCGTCCTTCCGCTAACCCAGGCGGTTGTCCTGCCGCGCATGAACGCCACCATTCCGCTCGACAACGACGAGTCGCGCACGGCGGTTCGAGCCGCCCAGAGCGAGGGCGGGCTGCTTCTCCTGTTGCCCAAGGTGGACGGGCGCTACGCCACCGTGGGCGTGATCTCCAAGGTGGAAGAGCAGGGCAATCTGCCTGACGGCACCGAGGTGGTCGTGGTTCAGGGGCGGCTGCGCGGGGTGCTGGGCGCGGTCACGCCCGAGGTCGGAGGTCTGCTTCGAGCCGACGTGAGTGCGCAGCCGGATCCGCTTTCCTGGTCGGAGCAGGCCAACGAGCTCGCCAAGCAGTACAAGGCCGTGATAGAGAACGTGCTCGAGCTTCGCGGCGCGCCCCAGATCGTGCAGATGATCCGCTCCATCGACAACCCCGGCCACCTCGCCGACCTGTCCGGCTACTCCCCCGACCACTCGATGGCGCGCAAGGTGGAGATCCTGGAGACGCTTTCGGTCGAGTCCCGGCTCGAGAAGCTGATCTCTTGGAACAAGGACGTGCTGGCCGAGCTGACCCTAAAAGAGCAGCTGAGGAGCGAGGTTTCGGAGCGGATGGAGAAGAACCAGCGCGAGTTCCTGCTCCGGCAGCAGATGGAGGCGATCAAAAACCAGCTCGGTGAGGGCGGCTCCGACGTGGTCAGTGAATACCGCGGCCGGGTCGAGGCGGCGGGCATGCCCGAGGGCGCTCGCAAGGAGTTCGACCGCGAGCTCGACCGGCTGGAGCGGATGAGCGACCAGAGCCCTGAGCATGGGTGGATCCGCAACTATCTCGACTGGATGCTCGACATCCCCTGGGCAGTGCGCTCGGAGGACAACTTTGATCTGGTCAAGGCACGCGCGACCATGGACGACGACCACTCCGGACTGGACGACGTCAAGGACCGGATCATCGAGTTCTTAGCCGTGCGAAAGCGCCGCCAGGCGCGTGGACTACCCGAGCAGGGGGGGCGGGGATCGGGCGCCATCATCACCCTGGTGGGACCTCCGGGCGTGGGTAAGACCTCGCTCGGGGAGTCGGTGGCACTGGCCCTGGGGCGCAAGTTCGCGCGCGTCTCCCTGGGCGGCATCCACGACGAGGCGGAGATTCGTGGTCACCGTCGGACCTACATCGGGGCCCTGCCCGGGCGCATCGTGCGGGCGCTGAAGGAGGCCGGGACGAAGAATCCGGTGATCATGCTGGACGAGATCGACAAGGTCGGCAACGACTGGCGCGGAGACCACTCCTCAGCCCTGCTCGAAGTGCTCGACCCGGCCCAGAATCACACCTTCCGCGACCATTACCTGGAGGTTGACCTGGACCTGTCCGAGGTCCTGTTCATCCCCACCGCGAACGTCGCCGACACCATCCCTGGACCCTTGCTCGATCGCATGGAGTTGGTCTCCCTGGACGGCTACACGGAGGCCGAAAAGCTCGACATCGGGCGCCGCCACCTGCTCGCCCGCCAGCTCGAACGCAACGGTCTCGATGCCGAGGACGTCGAGGTGACGGATGGGGCGCTGCAGCACGTGATCTCGGACTACACGCGCGAGGCTGGCGTCCGGGGTTTCGAGCGAGAGCTGGGCAAACTCCTGCGCAAGCTCGCCACGCGCATCGATTCGGGCAAGGTGACGCCTCCGGCCCGAATTGACGAGGCCTATGTGCGCGAGGCCCTGGGCCGGCCCCGGTTCCAGTTCGAAGAGGTCCTGCAACGAACCGGCGTACCGGGGGTGGCGACCGGTCTGGCCGTGACCGGGGCCGGTGGTGACGTTCTCTTCATCGAGGCCAGCGCGATGATGGGCGACCCCAAGTCGACCCTCACCCTGACCGGACAGCTGGGCGACGTGATGAAGGAGTCGGCCCAGATTGCGCTCTCCTACGTGCGCTCCCACCTGGACGAACTCGGTCTTAAGTCGGGCTTCGGCGAGCAGTCGGTTCACATCCACGTCCCCGCCGGGGCCGTGCCCAAGGACGGCCCCTCGGCTGGCGTCACCATGACCACAGCGCTGGTCTCCTTACTGAGCGGTCGCCCGGTCCGCTCCACCGTGGGCATGACGGGCGAGGTGACGTTGCAGGGTAAGGTGCTGCCCATTGGCGGGGTCAAGCAGAAGATCCTGGCGGCCAAGCGCGCGGGACTCAAGGAAGTGATCCTGCCCAAGCGCAACGAGTCCGATCTTGACGACCTGCCCGAGGCGGTGCGCCAGGAGGTGCAGATTCACCTCGTCTCCGACATCCGGGAGGTGTTGGAACTGGCCCTGGAGCCGGCGAGTCCGGAGGCAGCGGTGGCCTGAGCGCCCCTTTAAAGGGGCGGCAGGGGGCAGGGCTGGAGCAGCGTGTAGCCGGTGCAGCCGCCCAGGATCGCGGTTGAGGCGGGCTGGTAGAAGATGCCCATGACCGCGGCCAGCGGACTGAAGTGAAGCAGGTAGGGCCCGAAGAGCACGATCATGGCGGCCACCACCCAGATGGTCTGGGTGTTGCCTGAGACGCGATAGAAAAAGCTCGGGTTGCGGCGCCGCAGCAGGACCTCCAGCACGCGCCACCCGTCCAACCCCGGGATGGGCAGGAGCTGAAAGGCAAAGATCGAAAGGTTCAAGAAGTAGCAGGCGTAGAGGACGGTCGCGACCAGGCCCATGGCCGGTTGGACCAGAGTGCTTGGATCGGGCAGGACGCCGAAGCGGCTCAGGATTCGGACCATGAGACCGAAGACGACCGCGAGCAGGAGGCTGGCCAGCGGGCCGCCCAAGACCCAGACCAGCTTTTTAAGCGGCGTCTGCAAGCGCGCCTCGTTGACCGGAGCGGGATTGCCAAAGCCGACGTTGAGGAGGAAGACGGCGACCACCCCGTAGGGGTTGATGAAGGCCCGGGGTCCCCATCGGAAGACCCCGCGGTTGCGCGGTGAGGGGTCGCCCATGAGCACGGCGGCGGCCGCGTGGCCGAGCTCGTGCACGGGAATCGCGACCAGGAGGGCCGGGATCAGAAACAGGGACGAGAACAGAAACGACGCCGGATCACCGATCACGGGCGAATCCTAAACCGAAGCGGCCAGGCTCCGCCCCCCCGCCGCCGCTCACTGGATCGGTATGCGCTTGAGCTTGGATCGGGAGTGGGCGGGGGCCGGCTCGGTAGCCGCCCGGCGGCTCCGGGAGGGGGCCGGGCGCTGGCTCGCGCTCGGCCGCCGCACACCGACCTGGTGCTCGTAGATCAAAAACAGAGCGGTCAGCAATTCGCGCTCGGCGTTGACCAGATGCGCTCGGGCCTCGTCCGGGATGACGTCGGCAAGCACACCGGACAGCCGCTGTCCGACCTCGGTCGCAAGCTCCGCCAGACGCTCGGCGTCGCTCCTCACGTTGGGCCGAATCGGACCTTGAGCTCGCCGTCGGCGATGGAGGCGTCAACCGCAGTCCGCGACGCCAGCGCCCGGGGCAGCGCGATCTCGCGCTTGTAATTACCCACGGTTATAAAAAGCTCATCCTGCTCCCGACTGAGGTCGACTTCCTCCCGGCTGACGAACGGCACCTTAAGGGAGAGCACGTAGTCCCGACCCACCTTCTCCACCCGCTGGGTCACCCCGGAGTAGAAGTGCTCCGAGGGATCTCGGCCGGCGTAGGTCTCCTCAGCCATCCGGGTCAGCATGCGCTCTCCAACCACCTCCTCGTCGAACAGCGGAGCATGGAACACGGGGAGAGGGTGAAACGAGAGCTGGACCTCGGCCTCATAGCGCTGATTTATCGCCTTCCAGCGGCGGAAGAGTTCGTCGGTGACCTCCTCTGGGAGCATGCGGTTCACGATCACCGCATCGGTGTTGTAACCGAACAGACTGAGGTAGGTGTAGGCGCGCTTGGCCTCCTTGATAACCATCTTCTCCAGATTCAGCACGATCCGGACGGACGTCACCGATCCATCCACCAGGACTGCCTTCATGGCCTCGATATCGATCAACAGATCCCTGACCGAGGCATAGATGTCATCCCCCGGCAAGGGCACGTCGAGCGCCTTCTGAAGCAGGGGTCGAGCGATCTTCATCGCCTTGCGCTGCCAGGGGAACACCTTGTCCAGCCACCATCGCGCGGCGTCCGGAAACATCAGCAGCTGCAGCGTTTCGCCGGTCGGGGCGCAGTCCACAATCAGGACGTCGTGATCCCCGGCCGCGGCGTAATGCTTTATCCACATCAACGAGGCGACCTCGTCCATGCCCGGTGGGTTGGCCACCTCCTCGGCCACCACGTCGTCCAGACCCTGGGTGGCGAACACGTGGGCCGCGTAGTCGTGAAGCTTCTTCCAGTGCCGCTGCAGTTCGTGCAGCGCGGACACCTCGTGAGCCCACACGTTCTTGGCCACCTTGACCGGCTCCGACCCCAGCCTGGAGTCAAAGGAGTCGCCGAGCGAGTGCGCAGGATCTGTGCTCATGATCAGGGTGCGATAGCCCAGGGCACCGCACCGAACCGCGGTCGCGGCAGCGACCGAGGTCTTTCCGACCCCGCCCTTGCCGGTGAAGAGGATCACCCTCATGGGCCGAGTTTAGGTCGGCGGAGAAACGCGGCTCCTCGATCCCTCGCTCCCCACCCGTGAGCTCTCGATGGCCTCTGATTCCTCATCCGTCAGCGTCTGCGCACTGTGCCACCCGGTCACGGGCTTGGCGTAGACGCGACAGCCGTCGCGATGGTACAGGCTCGTCAGCAGCACCCCGTCGCCGCGCTCATCAAGCAGCGCGAGAACGAAGGAGTAGTCCCCCCCGGTGTCGCCATAGGGGTTGAAACGGACCAGACCGACGCGCCGGATGGAGGCGGCGCGATCGAGATCGTGATCGCCACCCGAACGCGGCCAGCGCTCCACCCGGCGCAGCCGACGATTGAGCCGCATCAGCGGAAGCAGGCAAGCGCCCAGTGCGAGTCCGGCCGCCAGGAGCGGTCCGAGAAGGCCTTCCGGCGCCCCTATCGCACCACCAACGGGATGATCCGAGCACCCACCAACAGAAGCGCGAGCATGGCGGCGGCGGTAATCCCCAAACGGGCCAGGTCAGAGGTGAAATAGGGCACTCGATCCAGTGGTATGCCGGGATCAGACCCCTCGATAACAACCCGGCCAGGGCGGCGGCTGGACGCAGATCGGGCTCCAAGCGAGAGCTCGACCGGACGGCTGCGGACCTCGGTCAGGGGGGCGGACTGCGCGGCGGCTGGGGCTGGGGCCGGCGCTGCAACTCGTGCGGGGCGCCGCGCCTTGCCTCGGCGTGTCTTTCGGGCCATGGGCGTCTTCGAGTCTAACAGGGTGCTGGCGGGGCCCCCGTGCGCACAGGCAGGCGATGGGTAGTCGGAATTGGGACGTGGTCTAAGACGTTGCTGAAGCCGCCTGCCTGCCGCTCGGGCGGGTCTCAGGTGCTAGGACGTTGGGTACGACATGTTGAGCCCCGCCACGGAGCCTACCCCACCATGTGGGACAAGTCAAGCGCGTAAAGCCGATTGAGGCGCTCCCTATTGGCGCGCGTCGCGGGCCCCGGAGCCGCCCAACAGCCGGGTGGCCACAACCACCGCCGCCAGCACGCACGCGGCCTCGGCGAGCAGGAGGGCGAGCCCAAAGCCAAGGTTGGGTCCCTGTTTGAGCAGCGGCCACAGAATCAGGGCCCGCCCGACTCCTCCGCGGAGCAGCACGCGGGGTGCGTCGGGCAGCGCCTGCAGCTGGCCCGTGAGCAAGCCCAGGTAGCCCGGGTTGTGGTCGGTGCGGATGACGTAGTCGAAATTGGCCATCAGGATCAGGTTCCAGAGCAGCAGCCCGGCAGCGGCGATCCGGCTCCAGATCCAGGGCACTCGAACTGCGAGCTGGGCCAGTCCGACGGCGAAGAGGGGGAGCAGATCGAGCATCCGGTTCATGCCGAACACGTGTCCGCCCCACCAGTCGGCCTGGGCTCCGCTGATCCCGATCTCGATCAGCAAGGCCATGACGGCGGCGAGACGGATCCGCCGATCGCCGACCAGGGCCAGGCCGAGGAGGCCCAGGGCGAAGGCGGGGGTCCAGACTAAGAGCCCGTTGTGGCTCGATATCAGGACCTGCAGATAATGGCCGGGCCACAGGTCTGGCGCCCCGACAGCGGGCGCGCGGTGCGGAAGCCAGGTGCCGAAGAGCGTGTGGTCAACCACAAGCTGGGGGGCGAATCCTATCCCCAGGCCCAGCGGATAGAGGAGCGGCGCCCAGCCCCTGCGGCGCACGTCGAGGAGCGCGATTGCGGCCAGCGGCCCATCCTGAAATCGCACCGCGCCCATGAATCCTCCCAGCAGACCCAGGGCGAACCACGACCGGGCGCCGCGCTCGGTCCCGCTCCGCCACCAGAGAAGGAAGAACAGAGCGCAGACGAAGACCGAGAACGTGTGGGTATAGCTGGGCTCGAGGAAGAGGTAATACAACATCGGCGTCGCGCCCAGGGCCACAGCTGTGGCGAGCAGGGCGGCGCGCCGGGAGCGGGTGACCGCCGCCGCCAGGGAGGCGATCAGGACCAGCCCGATCAGGCCGTAAAACAGCGAGGCCACGGTGTACGCGGCTTGGAACCCGGGCGCGAAGATGGGCGCTCCGCTCCGATCCACCAGCAGAGCGGCGAGATAGAACGGAGTGCTGAGAAGCGCGGCCCCAAGGGGCGTGAAGTCGGCGGTGAGGCCGGTACTGGTACGCACGTCGAGATTGGACGGGGTCAGGCTCACGTGCGCGCGCTCGGCGGCCAGGAAGACGCGGCCCACATTGAGGCCGTGGTCCACCCAGAGCGCGTGCAGGTAGGCGAAGCTGCTCACCCCATCGCCCTCGACCACGGGACGGAAGGCGAATGCGACCAGCAAAAGAGCGGCCCCGCCCAGCGCCCAGGCCGCGGTGGAACCGGAGCGGGGCCTGACGGACATTGGATCCCGGCGGGTCGAGCTGGCCTCGAGGGGAACGGTGCCCTTGGAACTCAGACGCGTACCGTCCCCAGGGCTCGGCCCATCAACCCTTAACCGGCCCGCCGCGGGTCCTCAACCAGCGTCACCTCCGGGACACGCGATGGGAGGCCGGGCTCGAACCCTGCGAGCAACGGACCCTCCTCCCATACAACTTCCCCATCCATCGCCATGCGCCGTGCCGCGATCCGAGCTTGGGGATCGGACCCTAGGTTACCAGCGCCAGGCCGGCTTTCGGTCCGAGCCAGCTCGGCACGGCCATAATCGGAGCATGACGGGTGAGCGGGAGCACGAATTCTGTATCGAGTGCGGAGCTTCGATGAAGCGGGACGCCTCCCGCTGCGAGATGTGCGACGCCCCGCGCTGGGACCCCTCCTCCACCCCGGCCGTCGCCCCCCCATCGCGCCCGCAGCCGGGCCAGGTCCTGGGGACGACGCCGTGGTTTTTTGCCCTGGCCTCCATCTTCCTCCTGGTCTGGGCGACGTCGGCTCTGGCGGTGGTTCTGAATGCAGCGGGCAGAGCCAGGCTGGCGGCAGGCGTCGGAGGATCGGCGGCTGATGCGGCCATCTACAGCGCCGTCCTGATCGCGATCGCGGTGATCCTGGCCGGACTTCACGGCCTGGTCTTCTATGACCTCCGAGGCGGTCGGCGACGCGGCTGGATCACCGCCATCGTACTGGCCGCCCTCTGGTCGCTGATCCTGGTCGGACTCCCAGTCCTGGTCAGACTCCTGGGCCGGCGCACACGCCAGGCCTTCGGCTTCGACTAGCGCGGGCTCCGATCTCAGCGCCCGACCCGGAAGAAGACGACGTCGCCGTCCCGGACGCGGTAGTCACGGCCCTCGATGCGCAGCCGTCCCTGACCGCGTAGCGCCTCCATCGATCCGGACTCGACGAGTTCGTCGACCGAGGTCACCTCGGCCCGAATAAAGCTGCGCTCGAAGTCGGAATGAATCACTCCCGCGGCCTGAGCCGCAGGCGCCTGGTCGGCGCAGGGCCAGGCCCGAACCTCAGGCTCCCCGGCAGTGAAGAACGTGATCAGACCGCCGGCCGCCCAGACGGCCCTGGTCAGACCACCCAGAGGAGATTCCAAGAGCCCGAAGGTGGCACGCATCTCGGTCGCGTCGGCGGGATCGAGGTCGCCGAGCTCGAGCTCGAGCTTGGCGCTCAGGGGAAGGGATTGCAGCCCCCGCTCGCCGGCCAGGCGTTGCACCCTCTGGGCCAGCTCTCCGCCGTCTGGAAGCAGGCTGTCGCCCACGTTGGCGACCACAACCGAGGGCTTGAGGCTGACCGCGAATAGCGGATCCAGATGCGATCGCGTCTCGGCGTCGACGGCCAGGGAGCGCAGGCCTTGCCCCTCGCCCAGATGGACCCGCGCCCGCTCCAGCGTGACCATCTCGGCGGCCCCCTCCCGGCGGCCGCCGCGCTGCTCGCGGGCGAGCAGTTCGAGCCGCCTCTCAACCGTGGCCAGATCGGTCAGAACCATGTCCAACTCGATCTCCTCGAGGTCGCCGGCGGGATCAGGTTCGGGTCCAAAGCCGCGGACCACCTTGATCACCACGTCAGCCTCCCGCGCGGCGGCGATGCGCTGGGCGCGCGACCCCGGGGGCGCGTCGATCACCCGGACCTGGGCGGCCACCACCCGGCGTGGATGAACGGCCGTCGCCAGCCGGCCCAACCTCTGGTCAGGCACGTCGACCATGCCCATGCCGTCGGCCCCCCGGCCGCCGGTGAGGGCGTTGAACAGGGAGGTCTTGCCGGCCCCGATGGGGCCGACCAGGGCCACGTTGACCGACACCTAGGCTGTGACCTGGTCGAGCTGAAAGGCGCTGTGCAGCGCTCTCACCGCGCGCGCCACCTCGGTCCGGCCGACGATGCAGGTGATTCGAATCTCTGAGGTGCTGATCATCTCGATGTTGACCTTCTCGGCCGCCAGGGTGGTGAACATGGTGGCGGCGATGCCGGGAGTACCGAGCATGCCGGTGCCCACGATTGAGACCTTGGCCAGGCCGCCGGCCTGGCTCACCCCTTTGGCCCCGATCTCAGCCGCCACCGGGTTCACCAGGGCCACCGCCCGCTTGAGGTCGGCCTCACCGACGGTGAAGGTGAGGTCTGTCTTCCCACCGCTGGACACGTTCTGAACGATCACGTCCACCGATACGCTGTGCTCGGCCAGGACCTGGAAGATGGAGGCGGCGATGCCGGGGCGATCGGGCACCTCCAGGACCGTGATCTTGGCGACCTCGTTCTCGTGCGCAACTCCGCGGACGCGATTTCGATTTTCCATCGGGACCTGAGCCACGATCATGGTACCCGGACGCATGTGGAACGACGATCGCACGTGGATGGGAACGCCGTACAGCTGACCGATCTCGACCGATCGCGGCTGCATCACCCGGGCCCCCACCGCGGCCATCTCGAGAATCTCCTCATAGGTGACGTAGTGGAGCAGGCGGGCATCGGGAACGACCCGGGGGTCGGCGGTCAGGATGCCGTCGACGTCGGTCAGGATCTCGCAGGAACGTGCCTTGAGGGCTGCGGCCAGAGCGACTGCGGTGAGATCACTCGCGCCCCGGCCCAAAGTGGTGATCTCGCCCTCTTCAGTGGCGCCCTGGAAGCCGGCGACCACCACCACCTGCCCCCGCTCCAGGCATTGATTGATGCGAGCGGGGTCGATCTCGTGGATGCGGGCGCGTGAGTGGTGCTGGCTGGTGCGGATTCCCGCCTGGGGACCGGTGAGCGAGATGGCGTCGACCCCCAGACCCTGTAGGCACATGGCGACGAGCGGGGCACTTATCGTCTCGCCGTTGGCGATGAGCATGTCGAGCTCGCGGGCTGGAGGATCGGGGTTTACCCGGTGCGCAAGTCCGATCAATCGGTCGGTGGTGTGCCCCATGGCCGAGACCACCGCAACCACCTGTTCGCCCGCCGCCACCTGGCTCGCAATGCGCCTGGCCACCCGGCGTACGCGCGCCGGCGTGGCCAGCGAGGTGCCACCGTACTTTTGCACTATCACGGCCAGACCTGGAGCCCCTGGGGACTGATCTGAGTCGCCAGGGGTCGTCCGCGCCCGGGCGCGGCATCCGCCATGGCCTGCGCTATACGCTCGCCCTCGCCGGGACGGCAGAAGGCGAAGACACTGGGCCCGGCACCACAGACAGCGCTACCCAGGGCCCCGGCGGCCCTCGCGGCCGCCATCGCGGCTGCCGTGAAGGGATAGAGATGCTCGCGGTAGGGCTGGTGCAGACGGTCCTGGGTGGCGGCGTCCAGGAGCTCATAGTGCCGTCCGTCGAGGGCGTGAATGAGCAGCCCCAGCCGGGCCGCATTGAACACAGCGTCGGGGTGCGGGACGGTGGCAGGTAGGGCCGCGCGCGCCTGCTCTGTGGGCAGGGGGAGGGTGGCCACCAGCAGGGCCAACTCAAGCTCGGCCGCAGGCAACCGATGGACCTGGCCCTCGATCACCATCACCACCCCGCCCGACCAGGCGGCGGCGGCGTTGTCGGGATGACCCTCCTCGGCGCTGGCCGAACCCAGAGGGTCCAGCTCGCCGCGCAGGACGGCGGCCGCCAGGCGGGCGGCGGCACTGCTGCCGAGACCCACCCCCATCGGAATATCGCACCGCACCTCACCGCGCCAGCTCAGGGCGGAGAGGGGATTGGGCGTAGCTCCCAGATACTCCGCCCCCTCACCCTGAAAGCGCCAGTGGGGCTGGTCGGACGGTTCAGCCTCGACTTCGAGCCATAAGTCCACGGCCATCGCGAGCACGTCAAAGCCGGGGCCGATGTTGGCGATCGAGGCGGGGACGCGGATCTTCACCGGATCATCCGCCGCCTAGAGCTTGAGCGCCTTGGCCATCGCCCGCGCGTCTCCGTCGAGGACGATGGGAGGCTCGACGTTGTGCAGTGCCGCCTCAGGATCCTTCAGCCCGTTGCCGGTCAAAACCACCACCACGGTGGCGCCGCCCTCGATCCGCCCGGCCCGCGCCAGCCGGATCAGCAGGGCCAGCGGGGCGACCGAGGCGGGCTCGGCGAAGAGTCCCTCGCGCGTGGCGAGCAGCACCTGGGCCTGCAGGATCTCGCTGTCGGAGACCGCGTCGATGAGCCCCCCGGACTCATCGCGGGCGCTGGTCGCGCCCTCCCAGCTGGCCGGGTTGCCGATCCTGATTGCGCTCGCTACCGTGCGCGGCTCGTCGATCACGCGTCCGGCCACAATTGGAGCTGCTCCCTCAGCCTGGGCGCCGATCATGCGGGGCAGCAGGCTGGTGCGGCCGGCGGCGCGATCCTCTTTGAAGCCCCTCCAGTAGGCGGTGATGTTGCCCGCGTTACCCACGGGCAGAACCAGGTAGTCGGGCGCATCGCCCAGCACCTCCACGATCTCGAAGGCCGCGGTCTTCTGGCCCTCGAGCCGATGCGGGTTGACCGAGTTGACCAGGGCCACCGGATAGTCGTCGGCGAGCTGGCGCACGGTGCGCAAGGCGTCGTCGAAATTGCCTCGTATCTGGACCACGCGCGCCCCGTACATAAGCGCCTGGGCCAGCTTGTTGAGAGCGATCTCCCCGTCTGGAACCACGACGATGGCGCGCAGCGACTGGCTGGCGGCGTAGGCGGCGGCAGAGGCCGAGGTATTGCCGGTTGAGGCGCAGACCAGGACCCGGGCACCTTGCTCCATGGCCTTGGCCACGGCCACGACCATGCCTCGATCCTTGAACGAGCCGGTCGGATTTAGGCCCTCGTACTTAAAAAAGAGCCGGGCGATCCCCAGCTCGGGGCCGATGTGGGCGCTGCGCACAAGCGGGGTGTCGCCCTCGTGCAGGTCCACGATCGGCGTGTGCTCGGTGATGCTCGGCAGGCGATCGCGCCAGCGCCCGATGACGCCCAAGCTACATCACCCTTAAAAATGCACGGACCCCGATCACCACGTCCAGGCGATTCAGACGATCGCGGGTGCGCCGCAGCGCGGCGTCAGGAGCCGGGTGGGTCGTGACCACGAACTCAGCCGTGCCCTCGGTCGCATCGCGCTGGGTGGCCGTGGCGATGCTCACGCCCTCCTCTCCGAACACCTGGGCGATGCGGGCAAGGACCCCGGGCTGGTCCAGGACCCGACTGCGAAAATAGCCCTTGGTGGTGACCTCATCCATGGCCACCACCACGGCGGCCCCATCGATCTCTGGTGCCGGCCGGATCTGGACCTGGCGCCGGATCGAGCGGGCCAGATCGATCAGATCTCCGACCACGGCTGACGCCGTGGGACGGCCGCCGGCGCCCAGGCCCTCGAGCAGAACCTGGCCCACCAGATCGCCCTCGACATAGACCGCGTTAGCCGCCCCCTCGACGCGGCCCAGGGGATGTCCGAAACCGACCAGGACCGGATGGACGCGGGCCTCGATGCGACCGTCGGCGTGGCGGGCGGAATAGGCCAGGAGCTTGAGTGTGCATCCCATCTCACGGGCGTAGAGAAAATCGACGGGCTCGATGCCATCGATCCCCTCGCGATAGACCTGATCGGGGTGGACGGTGACCCCAAAGGCGATCGAGGACATGATGGCCAGCTTGTAGGTGGCGTCGAAGCCGCCGATATCGTCGCGGGGGTCGGCCTCGGCAAAGCCTCGAGCCTGGGCCTCGCCAACCGCATCGGCGAGCGTCAATCCGGCCTCGGACATCCGGCCCAGGACGAAGTTGGTGGTCCCGTTGATGACCGCTGCTATGCGCTCGATGTCGTTGGCGAGTAGGTCCACCTTGAAGGTGCTGATGAGCGGGATTCCGCCCCCCACGGCGGCCTCGAAGTAAACGTCGAGGTCGCGCTCACCGGCGAGTTGGAGCAGCGCCGCCCCGTGTTTGGCCATGACCACCTTGTTGGCCGTGATCACGTGCTTGCCCCCCAGAAGCGCCCGCTCGAGGTAGCTTCGGGCCGGCTCCTCACCCCCAGCGAGCTCCATCACTACGTCGATCTCGGGATCGTCCAGCACCTCCTCGGGGCGATCTGTGAGCATGCCCGCAGGCAACGTGATCTGGCGCGGCCGGGTCAGGTCGCGGACCAGGACCCGGCGCAGGCAGAGGTCGACGCCGGCCCGGCGCCGAAGTTGGTCGCCCCGCTGCAACAGCCGGTCGGCCACCTGGGATCCGACCGTGCCGAGTCCGATGAGTCCGATGCGAAGGGCACTTTGATCACGCACGTGCTTATTCTGGTGGCGATGGCCGTTCTCTTGCGTGAAGACGAGGTCCGCGCCCTGGCCAGCATGGGCCAGGTGATCGAGGCGGTGGCCGCCGCCACGGCGGATCTGGGCCGAGAGCTGGCGCAAAATCAGCCGCGGCGGCGCGTGTTTCCTGCCTCCGGCGTCCTCAACGTAATGTCGGCGAGCTGGGCCACCGCAGGCGTCTTCGGGCTCAAGACCTACTCGGTCATGGCCGGGCGGGCGCGCTTCGTAGTTCTCCTCTACGGGCCCGACGGGAGCCTCTCGGGGCTGATCGAAGCCGATCACCTGGGCGCCCTGCGCACGGGCGCGGCGAGCGCGGTCGCGGCGCGGGCACTGGCGCCGGCGGGCCCGCTGAGCGTCGGCGTGATCGGGACCGGAAAGCAGGCGGGAACGCAGATCGATGCCTTGCGCGAGGTGCTGCAGATCGCCGAGCTGCGCGTTTACGGCCGCGACCAGGGCCGGCGTGAGGCATTTGCTGGGCGCCACGGAGCACGGGCTGTGGATAGCGCGCGCGCCTGCGTCGAGGGCTGCGATGTGGTGGTGACCATGACGACCGCGCGGGAGCCCGTGCTTGAGTCGGACTGGATCGGAGCCCAAACGCTGGTGATCGCAGCCGGATCCAACTACCCGAATCGGCGTGAGCTTCCCGCTGATCTCGTGCACCGGGCGCGCGCCATCGTGGTCGATCAGCGCGCCACCGCCGAGCTTGAGAGCGGCGACCTGCTGCTCGCCGATTACAGCGTCGAGCGCGCTTTGGAGTTGGGCGGGGTCCTAGCTGGGCTGGATCTGGTGCCGGAGGGGCCCGCGCCGCTCATCTTCGAATCCCACGGCCTGGCCCTGTGGGACATCGCGGCCGCGCACGCAGTCCTCCTCGAGGCCGGAGCTCACGGGGTTGGCGAATCGGTGGCGTTCGGGGGCTGAGGGGATGACCTCGGCCGGTCGGCGCCGGCGGCGCAACGGTGGGGGCGCAATCCACTCCGATCCGGCCCGGGGCAGGTCGGCGGCCCGGCTGGAGGACCTGCACGGCTACGACGTCCTGACCGCGGTCGAGTTCGCTCGCACCCGGGTGATGGAGGCCTATGCTCAGGGCTGCCGCGAGATCGAATTCGGGCATGGCGCCGGAGACGTGGGAGCGCCGGTGGACGGGGGCCGGGGCCGGATCAAATGGGAGCTGCGCCGGCTGCTCGATTCGGGCTCGCTCGACCGCTGGGTGGACCGTGAGCGGAGCTGGCCCCGAACCACCTCGTTACTGCTCGCGATCCGGGCCAATCCCAGCCCGCGCCCCGCGGGCTGGAGCCCGGCGCCCCCGCGCACCTATCAGTAGCCCGCCCTAGCTGAGCTGGAAGACGTCGTCGCGCAGAATTGGAATCACCTGGCCGGTTCCGGTCAGCCCATCGATCTCGACCTCTGGTCCCCCGACCATGAAGTCGGTGTGAACCGCCGAGCGAGAGACGCCCTCCTCGCGCTCGTCGGGGTCGGCGACGGTAAACGCGAATCCCGCCCCGAACGCGATGTGACTGGTGGCGTTCTCGTCGTAGAGGGTGTTGAAGTAGGTGACGCCGGTGGCGCCCACCCGTGATCTCGAGTCGACCAAAGCCACCTCGCCCAGGCTCGCGGCTCCGGGGTCGATGCCCAACTGGGCCTCCACGATCCCGGCCCCGCGGTCGGCCTTGACCTCGACCACCCGTCCCTGGCGAAACTCGAGCTCCAGTCCCTCAACCAGACTGCCGTTTAGCGCCAGGGGGCGCGTGGACCGAATCCTGCCCTCAGCCCGGCGGCGATCCGGGGCGGTGAACACCTCCTCGGTGGGCATGTTGGCCACGTGCCGCCGCCCAAAGCTCGTCTCCGAGGGGCCTCCATGCCAGCGTGAGCTGGGCATGAGGCCCACCATCAGGTCAGTTCCCGGGCCGCGATAGCGCAGAGAATCGAAGGCGCGCTCGTTGAGCAGACTGGCCATGTCCCCCAGGCGCTCCAGGTGCGCCTCCCAGGCGGCGACCGGATCACTCTCGTCGAGTCGCACGCACCGCTCAACCAGCTGCCACAGGCGCTCCAGATCGGGCTCACCGAATATCTGCCGAGCCCAACCCGGGGTGGGGCAGGCGACGATGGTCCAGTTAACCCGGCGCTGGGCCACGAGCCGGAGCCAGAGCCGGCGATAATCCGACGGCCGAGCCCGGCCCAGACGCGCTTGGTCGGCGCCCACGAACAGGTTCGGATCGGGATCGCCGACGATGTTTATCGAAGCCCCCTGTTCGGCCTCCAGCGCCTCCAGAAACGAGAGCAGGGCGGGAGAACTCCAGCTCAGAGCCTCATCTGGGGCCAGGTCGATCATGGTGCGGCGAGCGACGTCGTCTGAGTAGTTGAGCTGCACGTAACGGGCACCAGCCCGGTAGGCTGCGGCCACGGTCGCCCGGGCCAGCTCGGCGTGCTCGATATTGGCGCGCACCTCCACCAGCTGGCCCTGACCGACGTTGGCGCCGATGCGCACCGCGAGGTCGGCGTAACGCTGAATCCTATCGACCAATCCATACCCCCAAGAGCTGTCCTATCACCTTATCCGAAGGTCCCCCGATGCCATCGGCCGCCGCCTCCGACCTGGCGTCGACGTGGCCAGTTCATCAGCCAGCCTTATCAGCTAGGCTTGCAACATCACCTCCCAGGCCGGAGTTTACGACGTCGTCGCCGGGCTTCGATCTAGCATTGGGCTGCTGGCCCGACGTGCCCGGCAATCGGTGCCCGCGGCCGGGGACCTGACCTGGGCCGAGAGCGCGGCCCTGTCTCGACTCGACCGCGACGGTCCTGCCACCTCGGCCGTACTGGCCCGAGCCGAGCAGATCAGTCCTCAGTCGATGGGCGCCACCGTGGTTGCCCTCGAACGGCGCGGATTGGTCGATCGCCGGCCCGACCATCAAGACGGGCGCCGGGTCGTCATCTCCATCACCGAGGCCGGGCTGCGCGCGCGCCGAGCGCGGCACGAGGCGCGGACCGAGCAGCTGGCGGGGGTGCTGAGGGCTGAATTCACCCCGCTTGAGCTCCAACAACTGGCAGCCTGCGCGCCGCTGCTCGAGCGCCTCGCGCACCGGATCTGATGCGCCCGCTTCCCCCAGGGGGGGAGGGGAGCGCGACGCCGGGCCGGACCGACCGGTATCGGTGGGTGGCCCTGACCAACACGAGCTCGGCGGTGTTCATGTCCGCACTGGACGGCTCGATCGTGATCATCGCGCTGCCGGCCATATTCCGCGGCATCGGCCTGGATCCACTGGCTCCCGGCAACATCAGCTATCTGCTCTGGATGATCATGGGCTACCGCTTGGTCCAGGCCGTACTGGTCGGCACCGTCGGGCGACTCGGTGACATGTTCGGCCGGGTTCGGATCTACAACGCCGGCTTCGCCGTCTTCACCCTCGCCTCCGTGCTGCTTTCCTTCGACCCTTATCGCGGTGCCCACGGGGCGGTCTGGTTGATTGCATGGCGGCTGCTCCAGGCCGGCGGCGGATCCATGCTCACGGCCAACTCGGCGGCCATCCTGACCGACACCTTTCCCATCCGCCAACGCGGGCTGGCGCTCGGTATCAACCAGATCGCCGCCCTCGGCGGCCAGTTCATCGGCCTGCTCGCGGGTGGCCTCCTCGCCACCCTGGACTGGCGCGCCGTGTTCTGGGTCAACGTGCCGGTGGGCATATTCGGAACCCTTTGGGCCTATCGCAAGCTGCAGGACAACGGCGAGCGACACGGGCGCCGGATCGACTGGTGGGGCAATATCGCGTTCGCTGTCGGTCTGGCCTCCATCCTGATCGCGGTCACCTTTGGAATCCAGCCCTATGGCGGCCAGGCGATGGGGTGGACCAGCCCGTGGGTGATCTCGGGGTTGATCGGCGGGGCTGTGTTGCTGGGCGGTTTCGTCGTCATCGAGTCCCGGGTGGCAGAACCGATGATCCAGCTCAGCCTGTTCGGGATCCGGGCCTTCACGGCGGGAAGCGCGGCCGCGCTCGCCGCGGCCATAGCCCAGGGTGGCCTGCAGTTCATGCTGATCATCTGGTTGCAGGGGATCTGGCTCCCCCTGCACGGCTACAGCTACTCCCGGACACCTTTATGGTGCGGCATTTTCCTGCTGCCCCTGACAGTCGGCTTTGCCGTCTCGGGACCCATGGCCGGGAACCTCTCCGACCGCTTCGGCGCCCGCGGCATGGCCACCGGCGGAATGCTCGTCTTCGCGGCCAGCTTCGTCGGCCTGATGTCGCTTCCGGTGGATTTCCCCTACTGGGCCTTCGCGCTGCTCATCGCGGCCAATGGAGTCGGCACCGGAATGTTCGCTGCCCCCAATACGGCGTCGATCATGAGCAGCGTTCCAGCGGCGCAGCGAGGAGTCGCCTCGGGGATTCGCTCGACCTTCCAGAACTCGGGGACCGCGGTCTCGATCGGGGTCTTTGCCTCGCTCATGGTCGGGGGTCTGGCGCGTGGCCTCCCCGCGGCACTGGCCGGGGGCCTGCAAAGGCATGGTGTGGCGCCAGTCGTCGCGCACCGGATCGGCGAGCTCCCGCCGGTGGCGTCGCTGTTCGCGGCCGTGCTGGGAGTCAATCCGATCCAGCACCTGCTTGTCCAGGGCCGGGCGCTGTCCGGACTCACGAGTTCGAACCAGCACATCCTGACCGGCCGCAAGTTCTTCCCCAACTTGATATCGGCGCCGTTCCACCACGGCCTGGTGGTGGTATTTGCCGCCGGGGCCGTGCTCGCGATACTGGCCGCCCTGGCGTCTTTGATGCGGGGAGAGATGGACGCGGGACGGCGGACGCGTGTGACCCAACCCGGGCCACCCACCATCATGCTCTCGCCCTCGCTCGGGAGACGACCAGATACCACGGTCATTGGTAGGGAAGCCACCAAGCTCGAGATAGGCCGTTTGCTGAGTCCGATAGAGCGCGGACGCAGGGGCGGGGACGCCTGACGCAGCGCATGTCTCAGCGGAACAGGGCGTCGAGGTCATCCAATAGCCGATGGTCGGCCAGGGACCATGAAAGCGAGCGGTCAGGATGGGACGCGAAGCCCACGCCCTGACAGCCGCCGCGCTGGACGAAGAGCGTACGGCGGTCGCTGTCCGAGTACGAGAACTGGACAAGGTAGTGGGATCCGTCGTCCATGGGGCAGCTGATCGTCCCCTTGGGGAAGAGCGGTGGTCCGTTCACGTCGGCGGTGATCGTCGCCATCTGCTTGGGGTCGGTGACAGTCCGGGTCCCATCGGGAGGCCAGACTGGGCTTTGCCCCGGCCCTGGCTCGGGGCCATAGCGGCTGACCGTGACTGCGCTGGCCGACCCCGGCACGAGCATTGCCGTTGGCGTCCCCCGAACCCAGGTGACCAAGTACACCGACGCGCCAACCAGCACGGCGACGACCAGCGGAGCCAGCAGCGCGGGAAGCCTCCAGTTGACCCGTAGCCACGACACGCCAATGCATTCTGCCCCCGCGGGAATCCGCCGCACGAATCTCCCTCTGGATCGACTTGCTGGCGCTCACGAGTAGTACAGAGGCCTGCTCGTGAAAAGTGCAGAGGCGGAGGGCAGGTTCATCGAACTCTGGCAGCACCTGCGCCCAGGCTTGCAGCGGGCTCTCGCCGACGTCTACGAGGGTTGCCTCGACCTGCTGCTCGTCTACCGAGTGGACCGTTTCGCCCGGTCGGTCAGAGCTATAGCTCAACTTCTTGAGGAGCTCGACCGAGCTCACGTCCACTTCCGCTCGGCGACCGAGCCATGCGACACCGGTCGGCACCTCTGGTATGGCACTGTCGGCGTCCTCGAGCACGCGGCGCCTCGCGCTTAGCTCGGCGCGCCGCGGCTCCAGTGCCTCCATCCGTTCCGCGAAGCGCTCCTCAGGCAGCCGGCCGGGTCATTCTCGATACGGCCCGGCGATCTCTGAAGCGCTGACTCGTGGCAGCCTCCAACGGCGGAAGGCGCTCATGCAACAGCTCATCGCGGGCGTCCAGGTCATAAGCCGAGATGAGACTATTCGGCCTTTCGGATTCCCGCGACCCCGGTTCGCGTTATGGATCGGATGGTGGGCGGCCCGGGACTCGAACCCGGATGGGTTACCCCACACGCCCCTCAAACGTGCGCGTCTACCTGTTCCGCCAGCCGCCCAGCTGAGGTGCACCTGCACCTGCCCGCTAAGGGACTCGAACCCCTAACCTCATGGTCCGAAGCCATGCGCTCTGTCCATTGAGCTAAGCGGGCGCAGGGCCATTATAGAGACGCGTGTTCCTCCAACCAGCAGCCCGTGGAAGGCGGCGGACGCCCTCGACGTCGAAGTCACCGGCCGTCCCAGCGTTAGGTCAACCGCCTTCAGGAACGGGCCGAACCCTGACCTGCCGTCCCCACCGCGCCCATGCGCTGATGGTTGAGGCCCCACGCCATGTACCGAACCAATCCGATGGCGCGGTAGCGCTCTCGATGAGCCGTGGTGGTGCCGGCCGCCACCGCGCGGCGCAGGTCGCTCCCGTCTCGACCGGGGAAAGTGGTGTAGGCGCGACCGACCGCGTCGAGTATGTGCGCGTCGGAATTTCCCAGCTCGGCGCAGCCCATGGCGTCGTTCAGGCGCCGCGCCATCTGATTGAAGAGGTAGAAGCCAGGGGTGGAGTTCTCGACCTCGACCGCGTCGAAGGCGAGATCGGCCGCCGGCCATCCCAGCCCGTGCACGGTGCCCCCGCGCCCGTGCCGATCGGTCCGCCAGAAGGGGTGCGCCGCGAATGCGATTCCTCCCTGCTCGTGGATCAGCTCCAGCGTCGCCGCCGCCGTCAGGCCCGGGGGCACTCGGCGCGTGAGCCAGAGTCCGACCACGTGGCCCTCGCGGGTCGACACCTCCTCCCCGACGATCACCTCGGGGCCCCGCTTCAGGCTGCGGGCATATTCAGACGCGCGCAGGGCGCCCTCAACCGTGTCGTGATCGGTCACGGCGATGACGTCAAGCATGGTGCGGTCGCGCACGAACCGGACCAGTTCACGCGCCTCCGGCCATCCGTCGGAATGGTCGGTGTGAATGTGCAGATCGGCTAGGCCGCGTTCAACCATGGGCGAGATGTTACCCCCCACAATGAATCAGCCGGTGCCACTAGCCGAGATTGTCACTTGACCACACATTGATGCATGTAATGACCGCCGCCCGGGCGCGGACCGCGTTCATACTCAGCCAGACGTTGCGGTTGTTGATCTTGAATCGGGCATGTTGAAGCAGGTCGGGCGCTTCCCCATCGAGGCGGAGCTGGGCCGCGGCGCCATGGGCGTGGTGTACATGGGCCGACATCCAGGGCTGGGCGTGCCGGTGGCGATCAAGGTCTTGGGCGAGCCCTTCGCCAGCGACGAAGGCTTTCGGGCTCGCTTTCGCCGTGAGGCCGCGGTGGTGGCCGGGCTCGACCACCCGGGCCTGGTTCGGGTGTACGACTTCGACGTCGACCAGGAGCTGCTCTTCATCGTCATGGAATACGTGCAGGGCGAGGGCCTGCGCCAGCTCATCCTGGACCGTGACGCGCTAACGCCAGAGCGCACCGTGGACGTCATGCAGCAGTTGCTCTCGGCCGTCGGGGCCGCCCACGAACGTGGCATCGTGCACCGCGACCTGAAGCCGGACAACGTCCTGCTGTCGACCGAGGGCAAGACCAAGATCCTTGATTTCGGCATCGCCCGAGTCCTGGACGAGGGCCACCACCTGACCGTCACCGGGGCCATGGTGGGCACCCCGGCCTACATGAGCCCCGAGCAGGTGAAGGCGGAGCCGGCTGACGCGCGCTCGGACGTGTACGCGCTCGGCTCGATGCTGTTCGAGATGCTCATCGGATCGACCCCCTTCACCGGTGGTCTGGCCCACGTCCTGCACGCCCAGGTGTTCGAGGAACCTCCCCGACCGCCGTCTGCCGCGCCCGGTCTGCTCGAGATCGCCCTGACCGCCATGGCCAAGTCACCCGACGCGCGTTACCAGAGCTGCGAGGAGTTCGGCGCCGCCCTGCTCGGTTGGTCGCCTACCCGCGATCTCGAGAGCCTGTCTGCGTCATCAGGTCCGACCCCCGCACCCGGCGTCCTGGAGCGCCGGACCCGTCTGCGCGACCGCCTGGGCGGGCTGGTCCGCGGCCGCGTAACCGCCCCCGGCGGCACCTGTTCTGCGCCCGGCTGCGCCGACGGGATCGGCTGGCGCTGCTCTTACTCCGATCCCACCGGGGCCCACTGCACCACCTGGTGGTGCCGGCGGCACGTCGTGCTCCTGGACGGACGCCCATTCTGCGGCCGGCACGCTAACGTCATTCGCGCCCTGGCTGCGAGTGCGGGGACCATTCGGGAGGTCAAGCACCGGCCCCTGCTCGAGGACCGCTCACTGAACCTGGTCAGCCTCGTGGCCGATGACGCAGGACGGGACCTGAGCGAACTTCTTAGGCGGCGTCACCAGGCCGACTCCGGAGTCCGGATCGTGGCTGACAGCGCCGTACGCCAGGTCATTGTCGCCTCGGGTCAGATGGCGTGGGAGAGGAGTTGGTCGGCGCTCAAGGATCAGGGTTATGTGGATCGCATATCCATCCGCGCCCCCAGCTCGGACCCCACCCGGGTCCGGGTCAGTGTGGGTGACCGGGTCGTGCTGGAGGAGATCCCAGGGTGGATCTCGGAGCGAGAGCGGGGCGAGGATCCCGACATGACAGCTCGGATGAAGTTTCGGAACCGCCTTCTGGCCGCGGTCATCGCCCAGGTCGATGCGCCCGTTCCCCCCCGCCTCAGCAGCCAGCCGCCCAAGGCTAAAGGCCGCGCGCCGGCCATCGATCGCGGCCTCCTCGAGCATCTCCTGCTGCGCACCCTGGCCGGCGCCCGGCGCCTCACCGTGGCCGAAATCTGTGACCGCCTCTGCCTGCCCCTGGCCTCGATCGCGACTCCCCTCTCCGACCTCGCCGGCGCCGGCCTGGCGGACGCCCACGGGCTCGCCACGGGTCCCGGGCCGTGGCAGCAGCGACCCTTGGCCGAGCGCATGCTGTACTCCCTCACCAGCCACGGTCGATCGCGCCTGGAGACAATGCCGACGCCCATCTGGGACGGTCCAGCCCCGGTCGAACTGGCCGAGTACAGGACCCTCATCGCCGCCCGAATCCGCGCTCACTCCGACCCCGGGGTGATGTCGAACTTTGGCCCAGCGGCCGAGGGGCTGGCCCGAGCATTCGACCTTGGACATGCGCTGATCCTGGGCGGCCGGCAGAGCACGCAGGAGCGCTTTCTGACCCAGCTTCGCGCCCTGTTCATCGATCAGGTCATGGCCCCGGTGAGCCTCGATCTCGCCGGCGTGATCGTGCGCGTCTTCGACCCCCAGGTTCACCAGGCCGGAGCGGTCCAGCCGGATGACGGGCGCTGGCGCCGGATCCGACCGCCCATAGTCCGCCTTCGAGGATCGGCCAACCCCCTGGCGTCCACGCCGGAGCCGGGCGGCATACATCGGGCCCCCCCACACACCGTCGCCGCGGGCGGGCTCCTGGTCCTGGAGTTGGAGAGTCAGGAGCAACTCCAGTCGGGCGGTGAGCTGGGCCGATTGCATGAGATGGAGGGGACGGAGGTTGAGGTCGAGATCGGGCCTCAGCGCACCCGCGCGCGCCTCCCCAGCCGGACTCTGATCGTCGTTCTGGGTGGGTCCGACGGCGTCCGCCGCCCAACGGGGTCGCACCTCGAGATGATCGAACTGGATTGAGGATTCAGCGGCCCCTCGGCGACAGCAGGACCGGCCGAGTCCGCTACTTATACTGGAGGCTCGCTTCCGGCGGCGGTGGCGGAACGGCAGACGCGCTAGTTTCAGGAGCTAGTGGGGGCAACCCCGTGGAGGTTCAAATCCTCTCCGCCGCACCAATCCGTCTGTGCTCGTCCAGATTTGGCCAGTCGGCTCGAAGCCCGATGCTCACAAGTATTCGCCTTGATCGCCGTCATTCGGCGCAGGGGCCTTGGCCCGAGCCCGGCTTGCGTCCGCGCTCGGCGACGCCGAGCGCACGGCTCGACGCGGCTCTGGAGCCGATGGTTTGGGTTCACCGCCCATGGCGGCGGAGGGCATGTGTGGGCGAGCAGTAGGCCCCGGGAGGGTTCGGCAGGGTTGACGAGCGGGCGTCGGCGCCAGCGCGGGCAGTCCTTGGTCGAGTTCGCCCTCGTCGCACCCGTCCTGCTCCTTCTCTTCTCCGGCGTCCTCGATCTCGGGCGTGCCTTCTACTACCAGGTCAGCGCCACGGATGCGGCCCGCGACGGCGTGCGCCTGGCGGCAGGGAACTATGGCGGGCACGGTCCCGACCTGGCCACCATCTGCTCCGAGATCACGCAGGACCTGTCGGCGGTGCCCTCGGTATCCTGCGTCACCAGCAGCCACGCCCCTCCCTATCACTCGGGGGTGGATTTCGCCCAGCCCGCCTCCGGCACGGCGGTCGCGGTGATCTACTGCGGCTCGGCGGCGGCGTGTGGCGCTTACTCGGGCGCCCCGCAGCACTATGACCTGGCGGTCCAGGTCAATTACGCCTTCGGTCTGCTCACGCCATTCATCAGCCAGATCGCCGGCGGGGGCACGATCCAGATGGCCGACGCCGCGCAGATGGTCGGCAACTGGTGAGAAAAGTGCGTGGACAGCGTGCGCAGTCGCTGGTCGAGTTCGCCCTGGTGGCGCCCATCCTCCTCCTGCTTCTGCTGGTCACGCTCGACTTCGGCCGCGGGCTGTTCTACTACTCGCAGATGTCGGCCGCCGCGCGCGAGGGAGCGCGCCAGGCGGTGCTTCAGAGCAACGCCAACTCCAATACGGCCGCCCCCGCCTGCTCCCCCGCCTGCCAGACCCTGGGCGTGCTGCCCACCATCCGCGCCCTGGCCAGCTTCGGCTACCCGGTGGTGTACCAGGACTCCACCTCCGCTTCCAATCCGCCCTGGTATGGGAGCTACAGCAGCGGCGCGAATGCGTACGTGCCCGGCACCCTGCAGCTCTCCCCCGGGGCGGCCAAGAACACCCTCTACGTATTCATCTATGAGTACCAGGCGGCAGCCAGCCCGGCTCCCGATCCGCTCCCAGAGCCGACCATGGATCCGGATCCCCGGTGGGCCTGCACCAGTTGCGATCCCACCGCGCGAGTTTCCGGGCACAACTTCGTTGTGGTTGATGTGAAGATGAATTGGCAGCCGGTCACGCTGGGCTTCCTCGGCCTCAGCAGTTCGATTCCCTTCGACGCTCAGACCGTGGAGAGGATCGAGTTCTGATGCCCAAGGGCACGCGCCAGAACGGCCAGGCCATCGTCCTCGCAGCGGGGGCGATGGCGGTCCTCCTCAGCATGGTCGGCTTGTTGCTGATGAGCGGCACCTCTTACTGGCAGAGCCGGCACCTCCAGGAACTGGCCGACTCGGCTGCGCTCGCGGGCGCGATCAAGATCGCATCCGACTGCCCCAGCACCGGTTCGAGCGCGGTCACTGCGGCCGCGGCCATCCTCGACCTGCAGCTGGGGACGGCCTCGGGCGGAGTCGGTGGCAGCTGCTCCTCGCAATACGTGGCCAGCTACCACTTCTCGGGCAACGTGACCGCAACCGTGAGCTATCCCTACCTGCACGACGCGACCAAGATCGAGGTCGCGCTGTCCCAGGTCAGCCCCTTTCAGCTGGCCGGGTTTGTGGGGGCCAGCCAGGGCACGGTGGTGGGTCGCGCGGTGGCCCAGTTCTCGGCCGGCTCGCCCCCGAACAAATTCGCCATCTTCGCCCAGGACTCGGTCAGCTGTCAGGGCTCGACCATCATGAACGTGGCCGGAAGCGTGTATTCGCACGACCTTCCTCAGGGCAACGGCGGTTGCGAGATCTACACCCAGGCGATCAAGGACTCGAGCGGCAACTACGTGAATTTCGGACGTTTTGAGACCTGGCAGGATCCGCCCGCCAACTTTTGGGCCTGCCTCCATTTCTGCTCCGACGGGTACCAGCTGGCCGGGCACTCAGCCGGCTCGATTCAGTGTGGCGTCAGCGGTAGCTCTCAGTACCTCGATCCGGCCCAGCTCGCACTGAGCCCCAACCCCTGCGCATCAGGCAATCCGCCCGCGGTCCAGAACTACGCCGCTCCCACCTATCAGGACCCCAACACCGCCCCGCCCAACCCCAGCACCGGGCTCTATACGGCCTCCCAGGTCTGTTCTCGACCAGCCGCGCCCAGCTACACCGACGCCGCGGGCTGGGGACACTACGTGCCGGGCTGCTACGACACCATCGTCCTCGGCGCCAACTCCGTCCTCGACCCCGGCTTCTACTACTTCAACGGCAAGGGCCTCTTCCTCAACGACGCCAACCAGCTCCTGGGCCAGGACGTGACCCTGGAGTTCGTCAACTCCTCCAGCTTCAGCCTCGATAAGACCAACGGACAGGGTTCCTGTGGTAACACCTGCGCCTTCGGCGCCAACCCCGTGCCCCCCGGAAGTGGCCCCGACTCGGCATTCCCCAACGACCAGGCCTTCGCCGCCCCGACCGGGAGCGGTGCCACCGAGTGGTGCTTCCAGAGCGCCGACTGTCCCGACTCCGGGATGCTGATCTATTCCACCTCGACCGGCACCTTCCAGGTCGACGGACCCCACTCCAGCTCCTTCTTTCAGGGTTCGATCTACTGGCCCAACGGCACCTGCATCTGGTATTCGAACGGCACCGGCAACATCAACGGCCAGCTGGTCTGCCAGAACGTTGTGCTCCAGGGTGGGAGCAGCTCGACCGGCGCCGGGGTGAGCTACTCGAGCGGAAGCACGGCCAACGCCACCGCCGAGGCGGCGCTGACCGAATAGGACTCGGACGTCCGCCGGCCTATTCGGGCAGTCGGCCGAATATCAGTCGCGCGACCGCCAGGACGGCGATCATTCCCGCCGCCGCCCAGGTCAGGGCGGACACCGCCGGATCGGCGGTGTCGGTCCCAGCCAGCACGGCGTGGAGGAACGCGGCCGCGAAGGCGAGGTAACCGAGCCGATGGACCCAGATGAACGCCCCCTGGGGCAGACGCCGCCGCAGCCATCCGCTCACCGCGACCAGAGCCACCAGCTCCAGACTCAGCGAACCAAGCCCGATCGCGAGCGGCGCATAGACGGCGTGGAATGGGAGGACCAGGTCCAGGGCGCGGATCCGCGCGGTATTATCGAGCAGGAGCCCGAGAACGTGAAGTGCTCCCAGTGGAATCCAGAGCACGGCGCTGAACTCATGCAGCGCGCGCAGCTCTCGGTTGCTCCCAAGCCAGTCCAGCACGGCGGTGCGCAGCGCCAGGCCGCTGACCAGACACAGGGCTAGCGCGGCCAACGAGGTGAGCCCGGCCGTGCGGGACAGCGCCCACAGAAACTGAGCCGAGGTCACCGGGGCAGAAGCCAGAAGCCATCGCTGTGCGCCGCCAGCCAGGCCGGCGCGCGCTCCGATCCGAGCAGCAGTCCGCACTTGGCTGCGATCTCGGCGTCGGTCGCCGAGGCGGCCAGCGCGGACACCTCAAGAAGGTCGCCGAGCGCACTGCGCCCGGTTCGTGGATCGATGAGGTGGTTGAACTCGTGGCCTTCCTCACTCCAGCGTCGAGCCCAAACGCTGCTGGTGGCGGCCGCCTGATCGCGCAGCAGCACCGTCACACCGCCCAGCGCCACCGGCCAGCCCTGCCCATCGGGTCCGGGGCCCTGGGCCTTGAGGTCACCGCCCAGATTGGCAAGTGCGTTGGGACCGAGCACCCGCTGGGTCAGCTGCTCCGCCATCCAGCCCTTGGCCAGGCCACCCAGGTCGATGGCGTGGCCGGACCGAAGGCGGGCCCGACCCGGTCCCAACTCCAGCACCTCGGGTAGGGGCAGCAGTGGCGCCGCCCGCAGGTCACGCACCGGGCCCCGACCCAGGGCCCAGGGGCGGTCGTACCCGGCGCGACAGAGGAGCCGGCCCACCGCCGCGTTGACCAGACCACAGCTCTGCTCGTGAGCGTGCAGGGCCAGCCGGAGCAGGTGTTCCAGGGTCGGGCTGACGCTGGTCCAGCGCCCGGCCGAGGCGTTGAAGCGGCCCAGCTCTCCGCCCGGCTCAAAGCGGCTGAGCTGGAGGCGCCGGGCGGCGATCCAGCGCCGCGCCTGGGACAGCGCCGCGCTCGGTCCTCCCAGGCTGAAGAGCTCGATCCTGCATCCCAGGTCGACGAACTCGGCCCGAGCCAGATCAGGAGGCATGGGTCGAGGTGATGGCCTGCATGGAGCCGGTCTGAACCCGTGGCGACAGGGAGAGGCGCCCCGAGGCCGAGACCTGGGTCACCGATGGGAGCGCGTCCACCACGGTCGGCTGAAGTGGGGCCGCGATGTTCTTCAGGTGGGCGGCGACGAAGGTGGCCGAGGCCGCCGCCGTGGCCAGGGTGAACAGGGTGGCTGCCGCCTTGAGGCGGAAGGCTCTCACGCCGGTGCGGGCGCGCCGACGGGGCTGCCCAGAAAGCCCAGCGGTTCGTACGTCCCGCCCAGAATCTCGTGGGCGTCGGCCCCCAGATGGGTGTTCAGGATCTCCTGGTAGACGGAGCGGAAGTCGACCGAATAGCGCAGGTTGCCGGTTGAGTCGAGGGCGGTCAGAGAGGGCGCCTGTCCGTAGACCCCGGAGCGCACGGGGTCCCCGACCAAAAGGACGGGCGAGGCCGCGCCGTGATCGGTACCCCCGCTGGCGTTCTCCTTGGGGCGGCGGCCGAACTCGGACCAGGTGGCGACGAGCACGTTTTTGGATTTGCCATGAGCGGCCAGATCCTGATAGAAGGCGCTCAGCGCCTGGTCCAGGTAGGCCATCAGGTCGTCGTGTCGGGTGAGCTCGGTGTAGTGGGTATCGAAACCTCCCAGGGTCACGTGCAGGAGCTTGACCCCGGTGCCGGTCACGATGAGCTCGCTGGCCAGCTGCAGGGCCGCGTCGAGCTGGTTCTTGGAGGCGTACACGAGCTTGGTCGTATCGGAGTAGGAGGCCATCGCCCGGTAGGCCGACTGCGCGGTCTTGAGGGTGGACACCGCATCGTCGGCGGTGGCCAGCGCGGTGTCGAACAGTGCACCGTAGATTCCGGGGGTGTTCTTGTATATGGCCCCCACCTGACCCTTGACGTCGCCCTTGCCGGTGAAGCCGAAGTTCTTCTGGTCGTTGATCACGGTGAGGGTGGCCTGGGCGTCCTGGAGCACGCCCGGCACTCCGGTGGTGCCGCAGGCGCAACCGGTCAGCGGATGCCCGGCGGAGTCGTAGTTCTGGGCCAGGGTGCGCCCGAGCCATCCATCCACCTGGCGCAGAGTCGGATCCCCCGTCTCCCAAACCCTGGTCGACTCAAAGTGCGAGTAGGACGGGTTGGGATAGCCGACACCCTCCACCACCGCCAGCTTGCCCGCGTCCCACAGGGATTTGAGCCCCTTGAGGTTCTGATTCAAGCCCAAACTGGGCGTGATCGGCAGGGCCGCTCCAACCGACATCGCGGCGAGCTTGGGCCGCAGATCGTGAAGCGCGGGGTCCTGGATCGGGATCACCGTGCGCAGGCCGTCGTTGCCTCCGGCGAGCTGGATCATGACCAGGATGTTGTCGTTGCCCAGGCCATTGGTCTTGGCCGCGTAGACCGCTCGCGCGAAGGCGTCGGGCACGGCGGCGTAGCCCGCCGCAAGCCCGGCCGCGCCGGCTCCGAACACCAAGCCGGCGCGCAGGAAGTCACGCCGCTTGAGCTGGTTGATTCCGATTCGGTCTTGCATGCGATCACCTACCTACTTGAGCTGGAATTCGGGCGACGCCAGGGCCACGAACCAGCGGGTCTGGTCGTCGCCGGCGGCGTCCAGCGCGGACGCGGTTGCTGGACTCACGGTCGAGTCGAGGTGGCGCGCGATGTCACTTGCCGGCGGCAGCTGGCGCACCCGACCCAGGAGCTGACTCACGAAATTGACCCGAGTGATGACGTTGTTGGACGAGATCCAGGCATCGTTGTGAGGCCATCCGCCGACGTCGGGCGGAGCGAACAGCGCCTGGCCCATGTTGGCCGCGGACTGGGCCGCCAGCTGGCCCAGATTCCGGGCGCCGACCGCCTTGAGCGCGTTGACCATGAACTCGGTCGGGGACTTGACCAGCGCCCGATAGCTGGCGGGCGCGAGGAACTCGGGGCTCATGAAAACTGCCCGCATCAATTCCTTGACGTCATAACCCGAGGCACGAAAACCATCGGCCAAGCGCGCCACGTAGGCGGGAGCAGCGTTGACCCCGACAAAGCTCTGGACCACCTTGCCCGCGATCAGGCCGGCGGTCGATGACTGGGCCAGCACCTGCGCCAGAGCCTTGGGCGTGGTCCAGGAATCGGTCTTGCCCAGGAGCTGGTAGGCAGGTCCGCGGTAAGCCCGGCGGGGGACGAACACGCCGGTGGACGGCTGGGCGTAGGTGGGCAGACGCCGCACCACCTGATTCGCCTTGTCCAGGGTGACCTGGACCGAGCCCGTCGGCCTCGGCTCAACCCAGCCGGCCAGTGCCTTGGCCATGGCCCGCACGTCGTCCTCGCTGTAATGCCCGACGCCGAGTGCGAACAATTCCATCAGCTCGCGGGCGTAGTTCTCGTTTGGCGCCGCCCCGATGGAGGTTCCCAGGTCCAGGTAGCGGAGCATGGCCGGATCCACCGTGACCCTGCTCAGCATGGTGCCCAGATCGCCCAGCGCCATGTCGCGCCAGGTCAGGTTCTGCCAGTGCAGAAATGGCGTCTGCACGCCCACCTTCTGATAGTCGCTCGTGAAATGACCATGCCAGAAGAGCGTCATGCGCTCGATGAAGGGGGTCGCCGAGTTCAGCATGTGTTCGAGCCACCAGAGCTGCAGCTGGCCGAGATTCAGCGGCCCTGTCGGATCGCCCCCGGGCATCGGAGGTGGCGGATCGGCCGGCGTCTGCAGGAGCCGCTCGACGGTCGCCGAGTAACCTGCGCTCGTGGCCGCCGCCAACTCCGCCGAGTCCGCGCCGAAGGTGGCTCGCCGGAGCAGATGCGATATCTGAGCCTGTTCCTGGTCTAAGGGGGAGACCCAATCCAAACGGCCGCCTGTGCTATCCCGCCCGGCCCCCAAGGCCTGGAGCGAGGCGAGCTGCGAGTCGCCGGCGCCGAGCAGGCGCAGCACCCCGGCCCCGGCCCCGGCGGCCGCGGCAGCCCCCAGGACCTGGCGGCGATTGGGTCGGCGCCGGGGGCCAGCCGGGCGCCCCGCGTCCATAACGTCGTCCGAGGTCACGTCCATTCCGGCATTGAATCGCAGGCCGGGCGTCCCTGTCCTCAGGCTATGGTCAAAGCTCTGTAAGAACCTCCAGCGCCGGTTTGCCCCGGGCAGAGGTGACGGCACACGGCATGCCGATGCCGGTATCGGTAAGCGCCGACGCAGGCCACGACCGATTTGGGCGACCGCCCTGGGCTCGCGCCGGGCGGACGACCCGACTGGCTCCGCGCTCGCGGGCCCTAGTGCGCGGCGGCGGTTACGCGGCCGCCCCGTCGCGGGCGCCGATCGGCATCGCGCGGAGCGACGTCATCGCCGTCGGGAGCCGCCTCCTGGGTGTACACCCACTCGCCCTGGAGCAGTCGATCCAGGTCGAGCTCGCGCAGTTCTGGGGCGCCGCCGGCCCGCAGGCGCGCCCACGCATAGCGATCCTCGGGGCATAGGAATGTGAGCGCCCAGCCCTCACCGCCCATGCGGGCGGTGCGTCCCACCCTGTGGACGAGCCACTGGGGCGTGTCCGGAAGCTCATAGTTGACCACCAGGCCAATGTGGCTGATGTCGATTCCCCGGGCAGCCACGTTGGTCGCCACCAGGACCCGAACCCGCTTCTCCCGAAACGCGGCCATGGCCCGATCCCGCATCAGCTGGTTCATGTCGCCCTGGAGTTCGGCCAGGCTCACCCCCCGCCGGCGCAGATCGCGAGCCAGGCGGTTGACGCCCTGCTTGGTCCGACCAAACACCACTGCCGATCCGTCGTGGATGCGGAGCAGGCGGATCAGGGTTTCAAGCTTGGCCTCGCTCGGAATGCGCAGCAGACCGTGCTCGAGCCGGGATGCCTCCTCCAGCTCCACCTTGACGTGCAGCGGTTCGTGCAGATAGCTCTCGATCACTCGGCGCACCCAGTCCGGCATGGTGGCCGACGCGAGCACGGTCTGCGGCTGCCAGGTCATCCCCAGGATGCGCTCCACGTCGGGCGCGAAGCCCGCGTCCAGCATCTCGTCCGCCTCGTCCAGGACCAGGTACTCGATGCGACTGAGCGTGAGCATGCGCCGGCCGACCATGTCCAAAATCCGCCCCGGAGTGCCGATGACGACGTCGACTCCCTCCTTTAGAGCCAGATTCTGCGAGTGGTAGCCCACACCACCGTAGAGGAGCGCCGTGCGCACCCCGTGGTCGAGCTGGCCGAACACGCTGTCGACCTGCATGGCCAACTCGCGGGTCGGTGTCACCACCAATGCTCGCGGGCCGTGACCGGGAACGCCGATGCCCTCAACCAAAGGAATGAGATAGGCCAGCGTCTTGCCCGATCCGGTCGGGGCCTCGATGACGACGTCGCGGCCTTCAAGCAGCGATGGCAACGCCTCGGCCTGAACCGGTACCGGGTCGGTGATCCCCAGCACGCCCAGCGCGTCCAGGGTCTGCGAGCTCACGCCCGCCTCAAGAAAGGTTGACAAATCTACTCCTTAGAACCGAAGCGGCTCCGGCTTTGTTCCCACGCCCCGCAGGACACCGGTCTGGGAGGGACATAGTTCAGACTAACCGATCGGCTCGCGGCCCCGATCGGCCCCGGCGAGGTATAGTCAGTCCTGACGGTCACCTGGACCGTCAACTTGCGGATGGTCTGAAGTTCTCGAACCGGCCCTCGCTTGTGGCCCGAATTGTTCGAGAAAGGAGGCATTTACATGCCCAACGGAACCATTAAGAAGCTCGTATCCGACCGCGGCTTTGGATTCATCGCCGCCGACGACGGTAAGGAGTACTTCTTCCACCGCGACGGGACCGAAGGCTTTGACCAGCTCATCGGGGGCGAGAAGGTCTCGTTCCAGATCGAGCCCAGCCTCAAGGGACCCCGTGCCAAGCAGGTCCAGCTGAGCGACTAGTCGCAAGAGATGGTCAGGCGCCGGTACCCGTGCTCGTCACGGGATCGGCGGCCTTGACCGCCTGCTCAGGCGGGACTGCGCACCTCGGCTCGGGCCGGGGTGGTACCGCCTCTCCAACCCTCGGCATGAAGCAGTAGCCGGAGCCAGGGCGACGCCCACATGTACGCGGCCATGGCCACGGGGAACAGAATTCCGCTCACTACCATCACCGGTCGGGGCTCGACCACGTCGGCCAACCCTCCCATCCCCCAGCCGATGATGGCCATCGGCGCCAGCGTGATCATCTGGTAGACGCTGGTGGCGCGCCCTCGGAAATGATCGTCGACCGAGGACTGAATCAGGGCCAAAGACATGGACATGAACATCGCCTGGCTCGCGCCGACCATGAAGCCGGCGATGAGGGAGGCTGCGCCGCTCGGCGCAAGGGCCAGCGCGGTCAGGGCGAACCCACTGGTCACGGTGCTGGCCAAAAATAGCGCGGGACGATATCGGGGGGCTGAAAATTGGGCCAGGCCCAGGCTTCCGGCAACCGCACCGAGCCCGATCGAGGTCAAAAGCGCCCCATAGGTGGCAGCACCGGCGTTCAGATCGCGGCTCACGAACATGGGCAACATGCCCTGGTAGGACATCGTCAACGAACAGTGCAAAGCCACGCCGACGACCATGGTCATGAGCACGGGGCGGGCCAGCAGGTAGAGGAAGGATCGGCTCAGGGCGGCGCCCGACTCACCTCCGGGCGCGGCCCTGACCTCGCCGATGGGCAGGCAGAGAGCGGAGGACGCCAGGTAGAGGGCGGAACAGAAGGCCCAGGCCAGGGCCGGACCGCCGGCGACGAGCAGGGGCGTGGTCAGCGCCGGCCCCAAGAATTCTGCCCCCTGGGTTCCGACCTGGGATAGAGATATGCCGTTGAGCAGATCCTCGGGCGGTACCAGGCTCGGAACCAGGGTGCTGCGCAGCGTCATCTGGACCACGAAGGAGACCCCGAAGGCAACACACAGGATCAGGGCGGCGGGCAGGCTCAGCGCCCCGAGCAGGTTCAACAGAGCAAAGGCGGCGGTGACCAGCGCGGACAGCAGCGACGAGGCGACGTTGAGCAGGCGGCGGTCGAGGCGGTCGGCCAGCGATCCTGAGAGCGGGGCGAGCAGGATGACCGGGCCCTGGGTCAAGAACAGACCGGCGCCGACCCAGAACGAGGAGTGGGTCAGGGCATACAACTGCACACCCAGAATCAGCACCAATGCCCAGCGTCCGGCAGACCCGGCCAGGTTGCTCAGCCAGAGCCAGCGAAAACCGGGGTGACGCAGAGACCTCAGCATCGCGTGCGCAGGCCGCTTAAATCTCTGCCCCACAACGCCAGGACCCGCTCCGGGGAGATCAAGCTGCCAGGCGGTGGGCCGAGCGCACGGGCTAGGTTTGAGCGGACGCGGGGGTGCAGGTGATCTGCTCTTCGAAGCGGTACAGGCCACCGGCCATCATCCGGCTCACGGGGCAGAACTTGGCGGCACGGGTCAGGATCGCGAGTTGCTCGGGTGAAAGGCTACCCTCGAGCAGGATCCGCTTGCTGGCCGCCTGTTGATCGACCTGGCGCCCCTCGGCCGCGGCCTCCTCTGCCTCCGCCTTGCCAGCGAAGGCAGGTCGCCCGCTGATCTCAACTCGGATCCGGGTCAGGTCCATACCTCGGCGCCGCGCCACCCCGGCCAGCGTCACCACCGTACACGCGGCCAGGGCAGAGAATGCTGAAACGACGGGCGAGGGTCCGGCGCCCTCCCCGCCCGCCGCGGGAGCCTCGTCGTAGACCATGGTCCAGGGACCGTAGCCCTTCTCCGAGTTCGATTTGTCGATCACGGCGAGGACCTGGAAGTCGCGGATCAATTCCGCGCGAACGGTCTGGCCGCCCAGCAGATCAGGCACGGGGGATCCCTCGACGAGGTGGGTGACCCATCAGGACTCCTTGTATTTCTGCAGTCGCCGCTCGCAGGTGGCGGCGTGGGCGTGCATGCCCTCCATGGTGGCGATGGCGCCCGCGATCGGAGCGATGAAGTTGCTCCCCTCACGGGTGAGCTCCTGATAGCTCACCACCTTGATGAACTTCCCCACCCACAGACCGCCGGTGTATCGCGCCGCGCCGCCGGTGGGCAGGGTGTGGTTGGTACCGACCGCCTTGTCCGAATATGCGACGGTCGACTCCTCGCCCAGGAAGATGGAGCCATAATTTCGGGCCCGCTGGTGAAACCAGGCCGGGTCCCTGGTCATGATCTGAAGGTGTTCGGGCGCGAAACGATCGGAGTACTCGAGCATCTGCTCTGGGCCCTCGGCGATGGCGATCGCCCCCCGGCGCCGCCACGCCTCGGCCGCGATGGCCCGAGTCGGCAACGACTCCAGCTGATCCTGGATCGCCTCCCCCACGGCATCGGCCAGGGCTGGAGAGTCGGTGATGAGGTGGGCGGGTGAGGTGGGACCATGCTCGGCCTGCCCGAGCAGATCGCAGGCGACCATCTCCGGGTCGGCGCTGGCGTCGGCCACGATCAGGATCTCGGTCGGACCAGCCGGCAGGTCGATTCCGACCACACCGAAGAGCTGGCGCTTGGCCTCGGCCACAAAAGCGTTGCCGGGCCCGGTGAGCATGTCGACGGCCCTCATGTCCCCGGCGCCAAAGGCCATCGCGGCCAGCGCCTGGACTCCGCCCAGGCAGTAGATCTCGTCCGCTCCGCAGACGTCCATCGCCACCAGGGTTGCGGGCCAGATACCCTGACCCTGGCGCGGAGGCGCGCAGATCACGATGCGCTCGACCCCCGCCACCCGCGCCGTTGTCACCTGCATGTGGACCGAGGCGATGAGTGGGTATTGGCCACCGGGCACATAGCATCCGACCGAACGGATCGGTATCAGCCGGTGTCCAAGCCTGATCCCGGGATGGGGCGTGGATTCGACCTCCTGAAGGGCCTTGAGCTGGACCTGGGCGAAGTCGCGGACGTGCTCGTGGACGGTGCGGATTTGGGCGACGCCGCTTTCACCGACTTCGCGATAGGCTGCGTCGATGGTGCTCCGGTCGACCCTGAACTCGGCCGGGTCCCACCCGTCCAGTTCACGCGAGTAGCGCCGTACCCCCTCCAGGCCCTCGCGCCGGACGGCGTCGATGATGGCGCGCACCGTGGCCTCCACGCGCTCCCGATCGCCCTCCTCCGCCGCCTCTGGTTCTTTGAGCCAGCGCACCTTATCAGGCAGTTCGGAGGTCAGCATTGTCCCGCCCCCTGGGGCCTTTGTGCCCCCCGGTCGCGCATACAGCTTGTCAATTGCTCTCCTCCCGACTTCAATACATCACCACGCCCGCGGACACGTTTACGTCCTCGCCCGTGATTCCGCTCGCGTCGTCCGAGGCGAGGAATACACAGGCTCGCGCCACCTCCTCGGCCGAGACCAGGCGGCGCATGGCCGACGGATCGGTGAACCGGGCTCGCGCCTGCTCCTGGCTGATTCCGAGCACGCTCGCCTGCTCCTGAATCACAGCGTCGATGCGAGGACCGGAGACGGCACCGGCGCAGACCGAATTGACGCGGATACCATGCGGGCCGAGCTCGGTGGCAAGTGTCCGGCAAAGACCGATAACACCCATCTTGGATGCGGCGTACGGCGTGCGCCCGACCAGGGGCCGTTTCCCTGTCATCGAAGACATGGCCAGGAGAACTCCCCGGCCTCGGGCCAGCATCCCGGGCACGAAGGCCCGAAAGGTCAGGAATACTCCATCGAGGTCGGTGGCGACACATTCCCTCCACTCACTGAACGACGTCTGGTGCAGGAGCTTGGTCGGGCCCGCGATGCCGGCATTGGCCACCACCACGTCGACCTCGCCCAGCTCCACCGCCACTGCGCGCTGGACCTCCGCCACCGAGTCGGGGTCGGTCACCTCGCAGGTCAGCCCAAGGCAACGCACCCCCAGGGATTCGACCTCGACGCGAGCCTCTCCCAGGGTAGCCGGGTCGCGCCCGGTGATGGCCACGTTGGCGCCGGCTCGGCCCATCTCCAGCGCCAGCGCCCGCCCGATCCCACGGGCGCCGCCGGTGATGACCACGACCCGACCCGAGAGCCTGCCCGCGCGAGGCGATGCAGCCCCCTCGACGCTCACCGTGCCCCGAGCAGAGCTCGGCCTGGAGCGGCGCCCCAGGGACCCATCTCAGCGGCCTCGCAGGTCCATAACCAGGCGCCCGGTCACCTCGCCTGCCTCGAGCCGTGCGACCGCCTCGTTCAAGCGCTCAAGGGGAAGCACGTCGTCGATCACCGGCTTGACGTGTCCGTTTGAAACGAGCCGGATGACGTGCTCGAAGTCGGAACGGCTGGCGTAGCGCGAACCGATCACCGACTGTTCAGTCAGCACCAGGGGATCGCTCATGATCGTCATCAGCTGCCCGACCTGGTAGCCGACGGCCACGATCCGGCCCCCCGAGCGCGTCAGCTGACGCGCGTTCTCCAGCAGGGACGGCACCCCAGAACTCTCGATGACAACGTCCGCCGCGTCGCCCCCGGTGACCGAGCGCACCATCTCCAGGGCGTCGTCAGGGGACACCACCCGGTTTACGCCCGCCACGTTGGCAGCCGCCAGCTTGGCTGGCAGGTCGACCCCGACCACCTCGGCACCAGCCGCCTGGGCGATGAGAGCGGCGTGGAGACCGACCCCGCCCAACCCGACCACCACGACCACGTCCCCCGCTCTGACCTCGCCCCGCACCGCAACCGCGCGGTAGGCGGTTCCCATGGCGCAGGTCAGCGCGGGGGCGGTCGTGATGTCGATCCCGTCCGGGATCGCGAGCAGGTTCTCGGTTGGGGCGACCAGGTAATCCTGGAATCCGCCGGTGTGGGTGAAGCCCATCCACGCGCGCGGCTGATAGCACAAATGCTCCTCGCCTCGACGACACGCGGGACAGGAATGGCAGGCCCAGAGGTGATGGACGATGACCCTGGTCCCGACCGTCAGCTCGCTCTCGCCATTGATCTCCACGATCTGTCCCGCCACCTCGTGGCCGGCGACAAAGGGCAGCGCCAGCCCGGCGGAATAGCGCATACGCCCGCGCATGGTCTTGACGTCGCTGTAACAAAGACCACAGGCGTCGACCTGGATCAGCGCGAACCCGGTCGGCGGCGTCGGCCGGCTGACCGTGATCAGTTCCAACGGCTTCTGGTAATCGGTGATGGCCATCGCCCGCATGTTCACTACCCAGCTCCTCATGCCCCAACCGGCGAAGATTCAGTAGATCGGCCGCCGCGCTCAGTCCGCGGCGTCGATCCGGCCTGCGCTCTGCGTCCGGACGCCAGCGCTCGATGCCGTCTTAGATCAAGGCTAGGCTACCACACGCCCCTGAAGGAGCCCGGGGCGGCCCGGGTATGATTCCCGCGTGGAGAGTTCGGCCAGGGAGTTCGGCGCGCTCCAGGACCCCATCGCCAGAGATTCCACGCTGGTCTTCGACGTCAACGAGACCCTCCTCGACCTGGCCTGGCTGGACCCCATATTCGCCCGCACGCTGGCGAGCTCCGCCCTGCGCCCACAGTGGTTTGCGCAGATGCTGCAACTTGCTTTCGTGGGCGCCATCACGGGCGAGTACGTTGACTTCCCCAGCGCCCAGAGGGCAGCGCTAAAGATGCTGGCGCGCCGGTCGGGGCATAGTTTGGGCGAGGCCGAAGTCGATCAGACGGTGGAAGCGATGTCGCATCTACCGCCGCACCCGGACGCCAGCCCAGGACTGAGCCGTCTGGCGCGGGCCGGTTGGCGTCTGGTGGCACTGACCAACTCGCCTCTGTCCGTGGTCGAGGCTCAACTTTCAAACTCCGGACTCCGGGAGCATTTCAGCGCCGTCTTCTCCGCCGACCAGGTGCGCCAGCTAAAGCCTGCGGCCGCGGCCTACCACCTGGTCTCATCCCGGCTCGGGATCGACCCCGGACAGATGTGTCTGGTTGCCGCCCATGCCTGGGACGTGAGCGGGGCCGGGACGGCCGGCTGCCAAACCGTCTTCGTGGCGAGGGGCGGATCCGTTCCCAGCCCGCTTGGGGCCCAACCCAGCTTGGAGGTGGCGACAATCACCGAGCTGGCCGATCGCCTGGGGTCCTGAGCCGGCACCAGGCAGCGACGGGGATGGGGGTGGCCATGGCCGCCCCCATGGCCGCCGGTGGACGGCGGGGCGGGATCGCCCGCCCCGCCGAGCTCAGCCCGCCTGGCCGAGTACGCCCTGGGCGATCTTGCGGAAGTCCTCCTCGCTCAAAAGGCCCTTCTTCTGCAGGGACATCGCCTTGACCTCTTGCAGGATGGCGTTCATGGCCTCGTTGCTGGCCGGGCCCAGGCCGGTCTTGTCCAGCCAGATCAGGACCGAGTCGAGCCCGCTGCCCTTACCCAGCACCACCTCGGGTCCGGTCTGGCCGACCAGCTCGGGACGGTAGGGGAAGGCCTCGGTCAGGTTCTCCTGGCCAACGTTGCGGACCCAGCTGGCGATGATGCCGGATTCCACGTGGAACAGCCGGTCTCCCACCACACTCCGATTGGAGGGCACCGTCACCTTGGCGATTTCGCGCACCAGTTTCGACAGCCCATAGAGCTTGGTCGTGTCGATTCCGGCGTCGACGCCATACATGGTCTTGAGCGCCATCACGGTGTCCTCGAGCGGGGTGTTTCCGGCCCGCTCACCCAGCCCCGTGACCGACACCTGGATCGTCCCGACGCCGTTCATGACCGCCCCGATGGTGTTCGCCACCCCAAGCGAGAAGTCCATGTGGAAATGGGCCTCGAGCGGCTTGTTGACGCGCTCGCGAACCTTGCGTGCCATGAACGCGGCGGCGTCGGGCGAGAGCACGCCGAAGGTGTCGACCAGGGCCAGGGAATCCATGTGACCGTCGCGCTCGATGAGCTGGATCAGGTCCAAAAAGTCGGTGATGTTGGCCCGGGTGGAGTCGATCGGAAAGAAGGAGACCGCGAGTCCGTTCTCGTGCGCGAAGCGGGTTGATTCAATGCTGAGTTCAACTGCGCGCTCGTAGTCCCACTTGTAGGCCAGCTCGATGATGTGCTGGCTGGAAGGGATCTCCATCACGATGGCTTCGGCGCCCGCGTCGAGAGCGCGCTTGACGTCCTCGACCATGCAGCGCGAGAAGGCGTAGATCTTGGCCGGCAGACCGAGCTTGGCGATGCGGCGGACGGCCTCGGCGTCCCCGGCCGAGACGGCCGGCAGCCCGGCCTCAATGCGCTGGACACCGGCTTCGGCCAGGGCTTCGGCGATTCGGACCTTCTCGTCGGGCGTGAATTCCACACCCGCCTGCTGCTCGCCGTCGCGCAGGGTCACGTCGTGGATTTCGAGGCGGGCCGGGGGCGTGAACTCGGCCGTAACCTCGGGCTGGTAGTTCCACGGGCTGACGAAATAATCCTTTGTCTTCCAGGGCTCGTCGGGCATGGCGCTGACTCCTTGTGGTTGCGGGTTAGAAACCGAAGAGGGCGGCCGGGTTGGCCTCGGTGATGCGCTCGGCGGTGGCGGCGTCGGTGGCCTCCTCCAGCATCTTTACGGCGTCGGTCATGGCCATGTCGAAGGGCAGGTCCGTGCCCATGACGATGCTGTCCACCCCCAGCCGTGAGACCAGGTAGCGGAGCGCCTGAACGTCGTGGGTGACGACGTCGAAGAGAAGCTGGCGGCCGACGTACTGCCAAGGATCGGTCGGGCTGTCCTTCAATTCCTCGCGCACTGTGCGGGCATGCTTGAGGCGCCCAGCCTGGAAGGGAAAGTACCCTCCGGCGTGGACCAAGAGCAGGCGCACGCCGGGGTGGCGGTCGAGCACCCCGCGCGAGATCAGGCGTTCCACGGTGATCGTGGTCTCGAGCAGGTTGCCGATGACGTTGGTCAGGTAGAAGGGTTCCAGAGCGGCGCTGGGCTCATTGAACGCGGGATGGAGCATGACCGGCAGACCGGAGCGCTCGGCGGCGGCCCAGAAGGGCTCGAATCGCGCCTCGTCCAGGCGCCCACCGGCGATTGAGGTCCCGACCTCCACCCCGACGGCCCCGGCCTTGATCGCGTCCTCAAGCACCGTCACCGCGACCTCAGGCGCCTGCATGGGCACCGTGGCCATCCACTTGAGGCGTTCCGGTGCCTCGGCGCACATCTCCACCAGCCCCTGATTCACGGTCCGAGCCATGGCCTCCCCGGCGGCGGCGTCGACGTCGTAGTAGAAGAGGGTGGGAGAGCTCGATACAACCGCCGCCTCCAGACCGCAGCGTTCGAGCTCGGCCAGCTTGCCCTTGGCCGTGAGAAAGGAGTCGATGAGGTCGAAAATCGGGTTGGCCGCCACGATGATGCGGTTGTCGCGGACCTCGGACTTGTACACCTTCTCACGCCGCAGGAGCTCGACGGTTGCGGGCGGGATGGCGTGGTTATGGGTATCGATTTTCAAGGCATGTCTCCACAAAGGTGCGGGATGGAACGGAGGAGTGGTCTTTGAAACTGGAGCACGGCCATCGCCGCGCTAAGCCGGCTCGGCGCCGCCGGCCTGCAGGACCTGAGGATTGACCGGGCAGCGCGGCGCCTCACCCTTCAATGCCCGCGCCACCTCGTCGGCCGCCCGGGCCTGGAGCTCGTCTTGGGCTTCGGCGGAGTAGAACGCGGCGTGAGGGGTGATCACCGCCCGGGGGTGGGTGCGCAGCGGATGGCCCGCAGGCAGCGGTTCGACCTCGGTCACGTCCAGGGCCACCCCGCCCAGGCGACCCGAATCCAACCCCGTCAGGCAGGCGTCCAGATCGACCAGGCCGCCGCGGGAGGTATTGACCACGACCGGGGCGCGGCGCATGAGCGCGATCGATTGAGCGCCGATCAGGTGATGGTTCTCAGCCGACATGGGGGCGTGAAGGGAGATGAAGTCAGCCTCGGCTACCGCCTCCTCCACGCTTCCCACGCGCGTCACCTGTGGCAGGTCCCAGTTGGTCACGAAGGGGTCATAACCCACCACCTCCAGACCGAAGGCCAGCGCCCGTTCAGCCACCCGGCGACCGATGCGGCCGGTCCCGATCAGCGCCAGGCGGCGCCCGCGGAGGCGATGGATGCCGGATTGGGGCACCGCCCATCCACCTTCGCGAACACCGACATAAGCGTGGGCAACGCCGCGCCCAACGCTGAGCAAAAGGGCCATGGTGTGGTCGGCGACCTCGTCCAGGCAGTAGTCGGGGACGTTGGTGACCAGGATCCCGGCCTGAGTCGCCCGATCGACCGGGATGTTGTCGTATCCAATGCCGTAGCGCGCCATGACCCGGCAGGTCCCGGCCGCGGCGGCAACGACGGGCTCGGTGATGCGGGCGTAGCAGACGAGCATCGCGTCGACGCCGGCGGCCAGCCGGACGAGGGTGTCCTCGTCCGCCGCTGGCGCCAGCACGACCTCCGCCCCCAGCGGCTCGAGCACGCTGCGTTCGATGTCGAGCGAGCCGAAAACGTGGTCAGTTACGAGTACCCGGGTCATGGCCTAGGAGAGGGCCACCTCGTCGAACGGGTACTTGGTGAACAGGATGGGGCCATCCTTGGTCACCAGAAGGTTCTCTTCGAGGCGCACGGTCTGCTCCAGTCCGGGGTGACCGGAGAAGGTCTCGGCGGCGAAGTACATGCCCTCCTCGAGCACCACCGGGTAGTCGAGCGAGTAGGCCCGGGAGATCCACATCCCCTCGTAGAGGGAGAGGCCGATGGAGTGCGCGAACTGCTGCAGGGTGACCGTGCCGAACTCATCGTCGGCGTAGGTGGGAAGCTTGGCCGCCACGTCGGCGGTCGTGTTCCCTGCACGCATCTGCTCGATGGCGGCGTACATCGACTCGTGGCACTCCTTGTAGAGGTCCTTCTCCTTCTCGGTCCAGCGGCCGTCGACCTTGAAGGTGCGCACGAAGTCGACGAAGTAGCCCCCGGGCCCGACCGCGTTCTGGTCGATGATCACCAGATCGCCCTGGCGCACCACCTTGTCGGTGTGCCAGCGCCGGTAGGGGCTGGTGTTGCCGCCTGAGGCGACGATGATGTCGTAGACGAAGTCGAACCCGTGCTCGTACAGGTACTCGTTCACCTTGGCGGTGATGTAGCTCTCCTTGACACCGGGCTTGAGCCATTCGTGTTCGATCTTCCAGAACGAGGTGTCTCCGATGGCGGAGGAGATCTTGAGGCACTCGATTTCGTCCGCGGTCTTGACCACCCGGGCCCCCGACATGGCCGGCCAGGCGCTGACCACGTTCAGCCCAAGGTTCTGGAACGCGGCATAGGCGGCGGGGTCGTAAACGTCAACCCCGATGCGCTCCTTGTCGACGTTGTTCTCGCGCAAGACGCGGAGCACGGAGTCGGCCATCTTCGCCGCCATCATCGGCTCGGCGGTCTCGGCCCACTTCCACGTGATGGCGGGGCGGATGTTGCCCTTGAGCCAGGGGGCGTCGATCTTGGCGCACTCGAGGTCGGATCCGGCCGTCTCGAAGAGGACTGGGTCCCCGCCGCGCGGAAGCACGCAGTAGCGGATGTAGATGTTGTTCTTCCAGTTGCCCTGGTAGACACTCGTGATGTACCTGACGTTCTCGCCCACAAAGCAGACCAGAGCGCCGATGTCGTGCTTCTCCATCATCGCCCGCGCCCGAGCCAGACGCTCTCGGCGCATGCGATCGAAGTCGACCCGCGCCTGCCAGTCGGTCGCGGTGTAGCTGTAGGTACGCCGAGGCTCGAACTCATGGGGCTTCTCCAGGAAGGACAGGTCCATGTTCTTGCCGTAGTTAGAGGGTTGCTCAGGCATGCGTGCTCCTGGGTTTCAGGTTGCGAGATCCTGTTTCACTATCAGGAATCGGCATGAGTTTACTTCAGCTCCAGCGCACCTTGCAATTTGAGCCGGCGCGCTGGCGGAGACCACCCCGGTCGGCGATGCGGGACCCAGGCATGGAGGGCGACGGCGGCGCTGCGTGCCTTACCAACCAGGCCGCAGGACACCCGTCGCGGCGGCAGGTGGCGTGGCGAACTCGAGGACGCCGCAGCCGGGCGGTGAATTCGGTGAGACTATCGTCGAGCTGGTCGGGCAGGTCGCCCCGCGCACCGTCGGCACCGGGATGGCCGCCTCCGACCCGGATCCGGCGCGCGCCGGCGGCGCCTCGATCAATCGAGGGAGAGCTCTGGCATCACGCGCTGGGCGAAGATCTCGAGCGTGGCGTCAAACGACTGCATGGGAAAGTCCAGCATCAGCCCCTGCACCCCCGCACGCTCCAGCTCGCCCAGGCTAGCCACGACGTCCTCCACCGTCCCCGCAATCGCAAACCGATCCACCATGTAGTCGTTCACCAAGCCCGCGTGCTTGGGGTCGTACCAGGCGTTGACATCGAAGTTGTCGATCAGCCTCTGCCCCGCCTCCCGCTCCCCCGCCGGTACCAGCTGGGGCGCTGCCATCATGTTGTGCCGGGCCCGGTTTGCCACCCGGGGCCTGATCGCCTCCCGAGCCTGCCCTCGCTCAGATCCCAACGAGAGCATGCTCGAGAGCCATAACTCCACGTCCTCCCGCGCCCGACCCGCACGCCGGCAGCCCTCCCCCACCTGCTCCTCCAGCCAGCCTCGCACCTCCGCGCTGGTGCCGCTGCTGTTGAGGATCCCGTCGGCCACCTCCGCCGCCATCTGGAGTGTCCGCGGACCCTCCGCCGTGACGTACACCGGCATCTGACGCTTGGCCCAGGTCAGGCTCACCCCGCGCCCTGCGTACTCCACCTCTCGGCCCGCGGTCAGCTCCCGGATGTGCTCCACCGCCACCCGCATCTCATCCACCTTGGATGGGCTGCGACCCAGGGCCCGGATCGGGGTATCCCCCGAACCGATGGCGCAGAACACCCGCCCTGGCGCCAGCTCGTCGATCGACCCCAGCGCCGCCGCCACCATCGCCTCGTGTCTCAAGACCACGTTGGTGCACCCGGGGCCCAGCCGGACGCGCTCGGTGCATCCGGCCGCCACCGTCAGAGCGACGTACACGTCCTGCACCGTGAGCGAGCTCTCGGCCACCCACAAGCTGTCGAACCCCGCCTCGTCCGCCGCGCGCGCCCGCCGCTTAAAGCTCTCCCACGAATCCGGGATCAGGTGCAACCCCAGCTTCATGCCTGCCTCGCCAGCATGTGCTCAAGCGCCCGCTTCACCGCCACGGGACTCTCGATCGGAGTCAGGTGGACCAGGCCGGGCAGCACCTCAAATGTGGCTCCCGTGATCGACTCCGCCACCTCCCGTCCCACCGCCACCGGCGTCCGCGCGTCCAGCTCGCCGGTCATGACGAGGGTCGGCGCGGTGATCCTGGGTAACCACGGGCGTGCGTCCAGTCCACCCAGCGCTCGGCAGGCGGCCGCGTGTCCGGCATTGGAGGTGCGCATGAATACGGTCTTGACACGGGCCACCTCCGCCGATTGGGATGCGATGAATCCGGGGGTGAACCAGAGCGGGAGCGACGCCTGAAACGTCTCTTCGCGCGGCGTCCGTACGGTGGCCCGCGCGCGTTCCTCCCAGGACCTGGCGCCCGCTTCCCCGTACCAGGGGGCGGCGTCGGCCACCACCAGTGAGCGCACGCGCTCGGGGAACATGCCGGCAAAGCAGAGTGCGATGCTGCCCCCCAGGGTCAGACCGAAGAGATGGACCCGGCCCAGCCCCCGATCCCGAATCATCTCCTCCAGATCGCGGGCGCAATCTTCGACGCTAAAGTCAGGGCCATCCCACGCGGGGTCGCCGTGGCCACGCACGTCGTAGGTGATGACGTCGAAATGCTCTTTTAGGGCCGGCAGCCTAGGATCCCAGAGACCGGCCCCAGTACCCAGGGAGTGGATCAGGATCAGGGGCTCTCCTACGTTTCCCGAGCTCATCACCGTAGGGGCAGCTCCACCGGCTGCAGACGCTGGGCCGAGAGCTCCGCTGCGAGGGTGATTTCCATCACGTGGCGGGCCTGCCGGGCGGTCACGATCACCGGCCGATTCCACGCCACAGCCTCAATAAACTGCTTGGTCTCAGCCTCCATGGGACCCTGGAACACGTGACCCGCCTGCTCGCCAGGCATCGTCGACATCGGCCGCTGCAGCCCGGACTTGACCGTGCTCAGGAGTACCTCCCGGTGGCTATCGTCGATGAACAGGGCCCCGTCGGTACCCACGAACTCAGCCGTGGTGGTGTGAAGACCTGGATACTCCAGTGGAAGGTTCCAGTTCGCACCGATGGTGAAGGTGGTGCCGTCGGAGTTGGTGACCATGATCCAGGTGCAGTCGGGCAGCCCGTGTCGCTCCTTCATGATGCCGTCGACGCTGCGCGCGTAGACGGTCTGGGCGCGAACGTTCTCCCCCATCCACCACATGACGAGGTCGATGTCGTGCGTCGCCTCCATCTGGGCGGGCCCGAGCTCTCCCCGACCGGCAATCTTGTTGCCGATCGCACGCGTGATGTGGCGAGAGATGAGGGCGGTGACCGGGCGCCCGACCAGCCCCTCGTCGATACACTTCTTCACGTACGAGTAGCGAGGGTTGTAGCGCTGTGTGTATCCGATCGTAAACTTTAGGTTCCCACGCTCAGCGAGGTCGATGAGTTCATCTGCCTCCTCGAGCGTAAGGCCCATCGGCTTCTCCAGCAGCACGTGCTTGCCAGCGGCCAGAAAGTCCCGCGCGATCGGATAGTGCGTAGTCTCGGGCGTGGTCGAGATGATGGCGGCATCGACCTTGTCGATGAGATCGTGGTAATCGAGCACCCACGACGCCGCGCGCGTCGTGGCGGCCGTCTGTGCCGCGACGTCCGGTCGAATCTCGGCCAGGTGGAGCTCCTCAACGAGCGCGTGATCCGCGCAGGTCACCGCCCTGATGCTACCGATCCACCCGGTCCCGACCACCGCTACCTTGATCGTGTTCAATCCCGCTCCCCTCCGGATGCCCGGCCATGGCGCGCGTATTCGAGCGCCCTAGATGATCGGTGTAGTGCCGTGCCCACCCTACGGCCGTGGCCCCCGGCGCGACCACATGGAAACTAGCGAGGTGGACGGTCGAACAGGGGCGGGGCCGCCGGGCCCCACCCCTGCTCCGGTAATCGAATGGCGGAAGACCTACCCCTCCAGGTTGACCACCTTCTGGATGGTCGCGGCGGGAATGGTCTCGGTCGTAGTGGTGGCTCCGTCCGCGGTGCCGGAGGCGACAACGACGTCCCAGGCTCCCGTGACGTTGTGGTACTGGTTGAAGTCCATGGGGCCACTGACGCCCTCATAGTTGATCTTCTTGCCAGCCTTAAGGTCTGCCAGAGCCGTCTTGTAGTCGGTCACCGCGACTCCAGGCGGATTCGAGATCTTCTCAATGTCGTTAACCCACACCTTGGGGTCGGTCGACTTGGCGTATTGCATGGCGAGGGCGAATACGATCTCGCAGTCGTAGGCGTAGCCCGATCCGCCCAGGGGCTCGTGGCCCATGACGGTCTGGTACAGCGCCGGGTAAAACTGCGCCGCTCCGGTGAGCGCGTTGCTGCCGGTAATGGCCGTCATGTGGGCCTTGGCGACGTCAGCGCCGACGGCCTTGATGAAGTCGGCACCGGACTCGAGGTCGGTTCCGATGAAAGGAATCGCCAGGTTATCGATCTGCTGGAAGTCCTTGAACGCCACCGAGGCGGTGGCGGGCTCCATCTGAGTGAAGATGACCTGCGGCTTATAGCTGACCGCCTTCTGAACCTCGGTCAGGTAGTTGGTCTGCAGGGGGGTGAGTCCCACGGTTCCGAGCATGTTTCCACCCAGGGCCTTGAAGGCTGCGGATATGACCGGCTCCAGGGTCTGCACGGTGACGCTGTTGGACATGAACATGATGGCGCTGGTGTAGCCCTTTTCGTGGGCGTACTCGGCCATGGCGACACCGAGCTCGGAGTCAGACGCGTTGCAGCGCCAAAGCCACTTGTCGGTGTTGTTGTCGAACGAGGTCGCGCCTCCGTTCCACCCGTCCACGATCTGGGCCCGGTCGAAGATGGGCTGGAGGGCGTGGATCTCGAGGGTGACCGGGCCGATGAGGGCCACCGGGTTTCCGGTTGCCAGCTCCTTGTTGAGAGCCGGGACCGCGTCACCGGGGTCACCAAGGGTGTCCACCTGGTCCAGCTGGACCTGGCGACCCATGATTCCACCATTGTGGTTGATCTCGTAGGTTGCGACCTTCGATCCTTCGAGGATCGGAGCGCCGTCAACGGCGTATCCGCCGGTCAGCGGGCCCACCATGGCCATGACCACCGGACTCGTGTTCGTGCCTGTGGTGGTTCCGCCGCCACCGCAGGCCGCAATGAGCAGTGTGATGAAGCTACCCGCCGCCGCGGTTCGCAGCATCCGCAACCTCTGTTTATTCATTGTTCCGTCTGTAACCTCCCTTCAATTGCCTCTGGCGGCCCTCCGGAGCCGATCCAGGGTTGGCCTGGGTGCGTCCCAGGCCCCTTACGCCTTGCCGATGTAGAGATTGACCACCTCCTCGTCGTTGAGCAGATCCGCTCCCGTGCCCTCGAGCCGGTTGCGGCCCAGTGCCAAAACGTGCGCCCAGTCCGCGTAACTCAGTGTGCGGCGGGTGTTCTGCTCGACTATCACCACCGCCACCCCCATGTCGCGCACCTTCAGCACCTGATCCCACACCGCGTCGACAAATCGCGGAGCCAGACCTGCCGTGGGCTCGTCAAGCAGAAGCGCCGACGGGCTCAGCATGAGACCGCGAGCAATCGCGAGCATGGTCCGCTGTCCCCCGCTCAGGGTCCGAGCGGGGCGGCGCAGCGCCAGCCGAAGATCGGGGAACATCTCGCACAGTTCCTCGGCCCGCTCCTTGACGCCGCTGCGCAAGGCGTAACCGCCCATCTCCAGGTTTTCCATCACGGTCAGCGACGGAAACACGTTGGCGACCTGGGGAACGTACGAGACGCCCTTGCGAACGAGCAGCTGGGCGGGGACGCCGGTGACATCCTCGCCCTTTAGCGTCACCTTGCCCCGGCTTGGGCGGATGAGCCCGGCGACCACCTTCATGAAGGTCGACTTACCGGCTCCGTTGGGACCCACGATCGCGGTCAGCTTACCGGCGTGGGCGGTGAATCGAACGTCCTCGATGATCGGCGGTCCGCCGTACCCGGCGGTCACGCCCTCGGCAACGAGAACCTCGCCAGACTCAGACATTCGCGGCCACCTCCCCGAGATAGGCATCGATGACCGCGCGATTCTGGCGCAGTTCAGGCATCAATCCCACGGCGATATTGGTTCCCTCCGCCATGACCACGTTGCGGTCGCAGGCAGACTCGACGAAGGGCAGGTTGTGCTCAATCAGCATCATCGTTATGCCGGACTGGTTGAGCGATTTGATTGCGTTCAGGATGTTGCCCTGGAGCCTGGGGTTGACGCCCGCGAGGGGCTCGTCCCAGAGCACCATGCGGGGGGCCATCATAGCCACGCGAGCGAACTCCAGCAGACGCTTCTGGCCTCCGCTCAGGTTTCCCGCGTATTCGTCGCGGAGCGCGTAGAGATCGAACTGGCGGAGCAAGTCGCGAGCTCGAACGCGATCCCGCTCCTCGGCGGCCTTCAGCGCCCGGCGGGCGAAGAGCGCCTTCCAGACGGTGTCCCGTCCTTCCTGGTTGGCGGCGATGAGCATGTTGTCCATCACCGTCAGGCGGGCCCATTCCCGGGCGCTCTGGAAGGTCCGGACCAGACCGCGCGCGGCCACATTGTGGGCCGGCCAGCCCTGGATCTCGGTGCCGTCGAAGCGGATCACGCCGGCGTCCGGAGCGCTGAACCCGCTGATCACGTTGACAGCGGTGCTCTTGCCGGCCCCGTTGGGCCCGATCAGGCCTACGACTTCGTGCTCTCGGATGTCGAAGCTGAGGTCGGTGACCGCCCGTACTCCGCCGAAGTGCTTGGTCACCCCCTTCACCTCCAGGATGACGCGCGCCTGCTCAGACATTGGCCACGCTCCCCGCCACCGCGGCTTGGCCGTCGCCGGGGTCCCGAGGATGCACCTCGGGGATGAGGCCCTGGGGGCGGAAGCGCAGCACCAGGATCACCAAGATCGCGCTGAGGATGTCGCGCAGCGCCGGGAACAGGTCGGCGTGCCCGGGGATGTTAGGCATGAATCGGGTTACCTCAGGGATGGTGACCAACAGGATGATCGCCCCGAGGGTGATCCCGCGCTGGTTCGCCTGGCCGCCGATGAAGATGGCGCCGTAAATGAGGAAGGTCTCGATCGGGGCCCAGACGTAGGGGTTCCAGTCCGCCAGATATACCGCGAAGAGGCAGCCGCCGACGCCCGCCACGACGCCACCGATCACGTAGGCCTTGAGCTTGTTGACGAATACGTTGCGCCCGAAAGCGGCGGCAGCGTACTCGTCCTCACGGATCGCGCGCAGAGTGCGCCCGAAGGGGCTCCGATAGAGCATCTCCAGTATCACGTAGGTGATCAGGAAGAGCACCACGCACATCACGAAGAAGAAGAGGGCATAGGCGTCAGGACCCAGCTTGAGCACGCTCTCAAAGGGCTGCGGCATTCCATAGACCCCGTTAAAGCCGTCGAAGAGGTTCGGGTCCTGAGCCAGCACCTGCCAGCTGACGATGGCGAAGGCGACCGTCGCGATCGACAGGTAGTCACCCCGCAGGTTGCGGAGGGCGAAGAATCCGATAATTAGCGAGGCCACACCGCCCAGGATTCCGGCCGCCACCATGGCCACCAGGAACGGCTGATTGAGACCGAGGATGTAGCCCAGATGGGCGGGACCGGAGTACTTGGGCAGGATCACGACCGAACCGAAGTAGGCGCCCATGGCCACGGTCGCGTAGTAGGCGAGGTCGAACTCGCCCGCCCATCCCCAGCGCACGTTGAGGCCGAGGGTTAGCAGCGAGAGGATCGCCGCGAGCACGATCAGGCTTTCGAGGTAGGTGCTCATACCGCCTGCACCACGTTGCGGATCCGGGAGGGGAATATGCCGCTGGGCCGGAAGAGAAGCGTCACGATCAGCACCACCAGGGCGAAGGTCTGCTTGTAGTCCCCCGAAACCCAGATCGCACTGACCTCCATTCCGAGGCCGATGAGCAATGAGCCCAACAGCGCGCCGTAGATGTTGCCGATTCCACCCACAACCGAGGCGGCGAAGATGATGAAAAGGTAGGTGAATCCCAGGGTGTTGGTGAAGGCCCCGACCTCGAGCGCGAGAACGAAGCCGGCAAAGCCGGCCATCCCGCCTGACCAAAGCCAGGTCAGATCGATGATGCGGTTCGAGTCGATGCCGGTGACCCGGGCCAAATCCACGTCGTCCGAGACGGCCCGCTGCGCCTTGCCTAAGCGGGTGTAGTGAAGAATCGAATGCACCCCCACAATCGCCACCACCGCCGTCCCCATGATCAGGAGAGAGTTGGTGGTGAGAAGGAAGGGACCGAAGTGGTGAGGCGCCGAGTTGGGAAATTTATAGAAGACCTCGGATCCGCCGAAGATGGCCAGCATGATGTTCTGCAGGATCAGAGACGCTGAAAGCGTGATGATCACCAACATGATGTTCCGCGCTCCCGCGCGTTTGAAGGGCTGTAGTAGCCCCTTGTTGAGGAGGTAGGCGATGATCGCGCCCACCACAATCGCGGCGAGGGCCTGGATGACGGCGTTGTTGATCACGAAGCCGACCGCATAGGCGGCGAAGGCCCCCGCCGTCATGATGTCACCGGCCGCGAAGTTGGGAATGTTGGTGACCGAGAACTGCAGTCCCACGGCGACGGTCGCCAGGGCCAGGATCGACGCGGTCACCATCCCGAAGCCGACGGATTCAAGGATCGTGTTGATCATATAGGGCTAACTCCGCGGACTTAGGCCCGCGCCGGCTGACGCCGGTCGGGTCGTGGACTCGCCCATGGCCACTGGGATCGAGGTCGCCCGCAAGGCGCGGGTAGACGCGAGAAGACGGATCGGTACAGGCTCATTTATCGGCATCGCAGGAGTGTAGGCGTAAGTGGCCGTTGTCGACAAGAGGTCGAATCGTGCGACCCATCCATATCGGGAGCCGACGCGGCCAGGGGAAGCACCTGAGTCGCACCGCTCCCGCACCGCTGCTACAGTGTCGGGGTCCGCTGGCCGACCGGGCAAGATCGCTTCGCAACGAGGTCAGCCGCACGTACAGAGTCCAGCACCAGAGCACCCAGCGCGAGCACGCGCCGGGTTAGGGGGAATGCGGTGAGCGAACTTCGTGCCTTGGTTCTCGAGAATAAGGGCGGCCCTTTCGTCTGGCGGCCGCTGGAGCGCCCCCAGGTTGGCCCCGACGAGGTCTTGGTGGAGGTCCGGGCCAACGGCCTGTGCGGCACCGATCTTAAGATCTTCGATGGCCAGGTTGCGACGGTCAGCATGCCGGCGATCATGGGCCACGAGCTCTCAGGTGTCGTCGCCGAGGTCGGAGCCGAGGTCGGCCACCTGAGCCCGGGGGACCACGTGGTCGTTCACATCTACGTCGGATGCCAGGCCTGCAAACACTGCCGCCTGGGGTTCGAGAACCGGTGCCCCGACGTCCGCAGGCTCGGCTTTGAGATCGCGGGCGGTTTCGCGGAGATGGTTAAAGCCCCGTCGCGAAACGTGCTCCGCGTCGACTCGTCGGTTCCGCTGGAGGCGGTCTCGATCCTGTCGGGATCGGTGGCAACGCCGTTTCACGGCCTCCGCAGCCGGGCCCGGATCCAGCTCGGGGATACCGTACTCCTGATTGGCGTCGGCGGACTCGGGATCCACGCCCTCCAGCTGAGCAGAGAGTTAGGGGGCCGCGTGATCGCGGTCGACGTCGCCCCGGAAAAACTCGCTCGGGCCCTCGAGCTCGGGGCCGACGCCGTGATCGACGGAGCTGGCGAGGACGTCGTGGCTCGCGTTCGGAGCCTCACCGATGGCCGCGGGGTCGACGTCGTCGTGGAGATCGTGGGAGGGGCGAGCATCCCGCCCGTCCTGGACACCTCGTTCAAGTGCCTGGCCCAGGGTGGTCGCCTCCTGGTCCTCGGCTACGGCTACGACCGGCCCCTCGAGGTCGATACCGCGCGGCTCGTCTATGGACAATGGGAGATTCACGGCAGCCGGGCGTCGGCCAAGCAGGACCTCGCCGACGTCATCGATCTCGTCGAGCGCGGGCGCATCACCCCGGTGGTGGCTCGCACCTACCCTCTCGGCGACGTGCTGGAAGCGATGCAGGAGCTGCGCCATAATCCGCCTCTGGGCCGAATCGTCCTGGTGTGAACGGGATGGACGTGGCCGCCCCCGCCGGACGCCTGGAACTGGTCGGACTCAAGCTGACCCCGATTCGCTTACGGCTGCGCAGTCCGCTCAAGATGTCAATTGCAACCGTGCCAGAGCGCGAGTGCGTACTCGTGGAGGCACAGACGGCCGAAGGCATCACCGGCCTCGGGGAATCGGTTCTCGCGCCCTACTTTACGGGCGAGAACGTGACCGGAGCCATGCGAGCGATCTCGAGATCGCTCGCTCCAGCCCTCATTGGACGGGACATCTTCGATCTGGCCGGAGCGGCGGTCGCGATGGACCGCGTCCTGTATGGCAACCAAGCAGCCAAGTCGGCGGTCGAAACCGCGCTCCACGACGCCGCCGCTCGGGCTCTGGGCATCCCACTCCATCAGCTGCTCGGCGGCCGGGTCCGAGACGGGGTCCCGGCGACCTGGCACGTGGTCGGCTCGAGCCCGGAGGAGGTCGCCGAGGAGTGCCAGCATGGTCTGGCCATGGGCTTTCGCGCGATTAAACTCAAAGTCGGCTCGCTCTCGGTGGCGGCCGATCTCGAGCGCCTCGATTCTGTCCGCCGAATCGTCGGAGACGACGTCGAGATCCGCCCTGACGCCAATCAGGCGTGGGCCCTGGCCGACGCCGCCCGCTTCTTGGCAGGGGCGCGGGATCACCGCCTGCAGTTTGTAGAGCAGCCTCTGCACCGCGACGACCTGGCCGGGATGGCCCACCTGGCGTCCGGCACTCAAACCCCAATCGCCCCGGACGAGGGCGTCTTCGGCGCCGAGGGTGCGCTCGCGTACATCCGAGCGGGAGCCGCCGGAGGGTTTGTGCCCAAGCTCATCAAGGCGGGCGGCATCGGCGGAGTGCGGCGCCTGGCCGCCGTAGCGGACGCCGCCCATCTGGCCCTACACCTGGCCGGGATGCCCGGCGAGAGCAGCGTCTGCGCCGCCGCCGCCGTCCATCTGGGCGTCGCCCTCCCGAACCTGGCGTGGGGAGGCGGGATCTCGCCGCACGCAATCGAGCACGACCTGGTCCGTGGACCTCTCCAGCTTATCGACGGCGCCTATCTGCCTCCGGCGGGGGCTGGACTGGGCGTTGATCTGGATCCCCGTTTGGTCGCTCGGGCACGGCTGGAGATTTGACGGCGCAGCGAGCAATAGGTCCTCTCGACCCCCAAGAGCCGCGCTCTCATCCAGGCGTCCTTGCAGGGCAGGTTTAGTTCGGTTCGGCGACCGCCGAACCTTCCCCGGGTCCGCCTCGACCTAGAAGCCGGTCGGCGCCCTTTGGGGCGGAGATCGGGCGGGTTGACAGCGACAGTGTCTGGCATCACCTCCTGGGCGGCGGCTTGACGACCGCGTTGAGAATCGTAGCGACGTCGTCGACGTCGGCCGGTACCGGATCGCTGCCACGCCAGAGGCGTTCCTCCTCGCGCTGGCGGAAGGCCCGCTGGCGGCAGGCATCGGAGCAGTAGAGGCACCGGCGCCCTGCCGCCCTCCGGTGGATCGTTCGTCCGCAGATGTGCCGACTCGGATGTGGACCATCCCGGGGTCGGCCCCGCCCTGGCGGCCGCCTTCATCGCCGAAATCCGCGACATCTGACCGCTTCGACGACTTCGACCGGCTGACCGCGTATGCCGGCGTCCATCCCAACGTGCAGAGCTTAGGGACCAAGGCTGTCAATCCCGAGACCAGCTGCCACATGGCCCCAGACCGGCAGCGCCTATCTCCGCTCGGCGGCCTACCGGATGGCCGTGGTCGGATCTAGCACAACCCGATCATCCGCGCCCACTACCTCGCCCGCTGCCTTCGCAAACGGGCGCTGGGCGAGAGCGTGATGAACGCGGTCGGCCCCGGCCCCTGCAAGTCCAAGGCCCTGGCATTGGTCTGGGGAGTCTGGCGCTCAGGTCGGGCATTCGATTCCACCGAGGGAGGGCCCGAAACTTGACAAGACCCTAGAGGTTCTAGACGGGGTCAAACCAGTTCCGTGTCAGCCGACGCTGACTGGAGTACGGTCCCCCGCGCTGGGCCTCGACGTAGACGACCTCGCCGGGGGAGCTGAGGGACCGGCCCGCAAGCCTGTCCTGGAGCCAGTCCAAGGCCAGCTCGTGGGTGTCAAGGTAGGCCAGGGGGCCATTCTCGGCGCCCGGCCTAGTGGTCGATACCTGATGAAACTGGTCGGCGAAGACCCAGAGCTCGGATGGGCTGGTGAGCTCGTCGAAGAGCTCATAAACCTCGTCAAGGGGACTGCGGGGATCGTACTCGCCGGTCGCCATCAGGACCGGGCACGCGATCGAGCCGAGCCGGCCGCGGAGGCTCGATTCGGCCGCAAATCGATCGAGTCCGGGCTCCTCCGAGATCCCGGTGAGATAGCGGAAAAGCTGCTTGTAGCGAGGTGATTCCTCGTCGAATAGGTGGTATTTCTCGCAGTACGAGGCCCAAGGCGCGGCGACGGCCTTGATACGCTGGTCGTGCATGGCGACGCGGAGCGCCCAGTACGACCCGAAGCTGATTCCGTAAACCACGATCGCCTCGGCGTTGATCTCGGGGCGGTTCGCCAGCTGGTCGATCACCGCCGAGGCCGCCTGCTCGTAGTTGTCGACCGTGAGCTTGAGGCCGCGGAGATTGCTCTCACCCTGGCCCGGCCCGTCGAAGGAGAAGATGTGCATTCCCCGCTGGTGAGCCTGGTTTAGCAGGGGGCTGGGATACATCTCCTTGGTCTGGTCACAGCCTGGGATGAAGAAGACCAGGGGAGCGGGCTCTGAGGAGGGCAGCAGGTGAAGGTTGCCCGACACCGTGGATCCCATCCAGGGCACGTCGACATGCTCGATCCGGTACGGCGCCAGCTCTCTGACCTTGTCGTAACACCGAATCGACGACCCGTGCAGGTAAACCTTCTCCGGCGTGTTCTCAAAGATCGTGTGCTGAGCCTGTCCGTACTGGGTGGCGGCCTCGAAATACCGATTCAGCGCGGTGTACCGGTGGCCGGCAGCCTCCTCCTCCTCGGCCAGGCGCTGCAGCCGCCGGGCAACCTGGCCGACGTGCTTGCTGATCATGGCGTGACGGCGAACGCTGCGCGGGAGGCGCCCCCGGCCGTCGGTCTGATAGTGAAAGACCTTGCCCTGCTCCTGGATCATCCAGTCGAAGAACCATTGCTGCCCGTCGCGCTGTAATCGTGATCGAGCGTCGCCTTCCTCTTCCGCCAAGTTATCCATCCCCTTATGTGGTCGAATATCGCCCCCTGGTCGGCGCGGATGCTGACCCGCGCCGAAGTCCCCAAGGCGGTTCGACAATCGAAGTCCGCGTCCCGGGCGCCGCCGGTACGGCATGCCAAGGGTGCTGTTCGCCGGTCACGCTTGTCAA
>DATLSE010000021.1:0-3579 GCA_035534295.1 Nitrosotalea sp. | reverse complement strand
GAAGCGACGTCACGCGCACCTTAGCGCAGAAGTTCGTGAAGCAGGTGAGCGCCGCGGCGTAGGACCGAACGGTGGCTGCGCTGCCGTGGGAGGCGCAGAAGAGAGAGACCGCCTCCTCGATCCTCATGGCATCCGCGACCGGGGTCCGGATTTGTCGCGCCGGCGTCTGTGGACCAGAATGGCCGCACATCGAGGGCGTACCGTGGACTCGCGTGCGTCGCGTTGCCAGCTTCCGCCGGGCAGTGCTCTGCTCTTCCATGCAACTCAGGATCGCATGGCATTTCCCTCGGAAAAGTGGGGCGTTTCAGGCGACTGGTAATTACCTTCTACCAGTCGCTCGCAAGTTCAACTGACGATTTTGTGACGACTTTTGGGCCGTCCGGGCGCAGGAATCGGCCCTCCTTTTCTTGTCGCGGATTTGACGTAGCAGCAGATGTATGGTTTTCTTATGGCCGCCTTGGGGAAGCCCCTCGCCACCACCGACTCCCTTCCGGATAACGCACGGGTCGACTCGCCTGTCGCGGCGACCCGCCGTGACCTGCCGCGATGGGCCACTCCCATCCGGAGCATGGTTCAGCGCCTCTTGAGACCCTTCGCACTGGCGGCCCGGACTGACACTTATTTGTCAGAGTTCGAGGCGTACCTTGGGAATCGCAATGGCTAGCAGACATGCACTCGATACTCAATTCAGGGCTCTGGCCAAGGGCGGGCGTGGAACTGCTCAGGCACGCCAGGAGGATCCTGCCGCCCCGGCGCACCCATCCGTGACTGGGCCGTCCTGGCCGCCGGATTCTGGACCGAGCGGAGCAGCGGATCAGCGCCCCGGAGTTCCGGTTCGTCTCGTCTCAATCGACGAAGCCGCCAAGATCATGGGCATATCGCGGGCCTTTTTCTACCGGGCCATCCTGACTCCGGGGCGTATCTCACGCACGGTCCTGGGTCGCCGGGTGCTCATCCCACTGGATGCACTGGACGAATACATCGAGTCGGCGACGATCCCTGCCGTGGACTCGGGCGACGGGGGTGGATGGTGAGCGACAGCACTCACGGCCCACGGGACTCGAGCCACTACGTGCCGTATCAGGCCACGAGCGCGGATTTGAGTACCCCAGGTCCTACCGGGATCGGGACCAGCGGCCCCTTGGGAGATCCAGCACCGCGAAGCGTCACTCCGCGCGGTCGAGGGACCGCGGTCATTGGCGACCAGAAGCGCCCTTGCTACTGCCACCGTCACGGCGAGGGCCGTGCCGAATGAGCAGGAGGCGCTCGGGAATGGCGGATCTCTTCCCGGATCTAGAGATGTCAGGCCCTATCGAGCCCGGTCCGAACGCGGATGCCGTGGCACGCGATCCGGGCGGCGCTGGCGCCTCCGACTCTGTCGGCTTCAGCTCCGGAGTGAGGGCTCTCGTGCCCAAGAACGGTGCGGCAGAACCGCCGCCGGAGGAGGTCGCACCAGCGGCCGAGGATGGGAAGGACCACGACTTGGTGGTCATGGCCCAGAGGTCGAGCTTCGGCGCGATTCGCCCTCGCGGGTACGATCGCGCCCTCCGGCTGGTACGCGACGCTGAGCTGGCCGTCACCGGGGCTAAAGATGCAGGGAAGCGGGCCTGCGACGCCCACGACCACGCCCTACTGGTGGCCCTCCGGATGGGGAAACGAGCCGGCAGGTCGCTGCGGGCTGTCGCCCGCGACAGTGGGACTTCGTACTCCCACCTGAGCCGGCTCGTAGGCTGCCGCAATTTGACCCTTCCGTACACCCGAACATCGGACCTTCCGCCTGAGGAACTCCGAGAGCGCTTCTCGATCTCCCGGGTCCGGCATCTCCTGGGGCAGGACCCGGCCACGCAGCGGAGAGGGATGCAGATGCTCGTCACTCGACCCTACTCGGAGCGCGCCATGCGCGACTTCGTGTCCGGGGAGCGTGCGTCGCTCGATGCCCGACCGAACCCCCAGACGGCCGACCTGCGCCGGATCGCACGGACCGCAATCGCCAAAGGGGAGGAGATCACGGTGAAGACCTCTCCGAGCAGCAGTCCAGGGCGCGTCGTCCTGACCATCCGGCTGACTCTTCCCCAGGGTGCGAGCGAGCTCGTGCACCTGTTGCCGCGCGGCAACAGTGGTCCCCGCCGGAGTCAGGCCGCGTGAGCTCGGCCCGAGACCAGCGGCCCGGGAATATGGCGATCGGCATTCAACGGGCGATCGGACCCACCTCGCTGAGCCTTGATGAGATCAACGCTGTGATCGTCCACTGCGTCTCGGCTCGGGCTCGGGGGCTGGTTCCCGCGATCCGGGGGGCGCTGCTCCTCGATCCGCCACCCCCGGCGGGGGCCGCTGACCTGGCGGACGCCTGCCAGCGGCTGGCGGAGGCAAGACCTTTCTGGAAGAGCCTGCCCCTGTCTCCTCACGCGACAAAGGACCCGCTGGCTCACTTCCTGGCCTGCGGGCCGGAAGCGCTGCCGTTGAGCGTAAGGGGCCTGATAGGGGGCAGAATGCGCGAGCTACGAGACTCTGACAGCCGCATGCGCCCAGCCCAGGTCACCGGATACACGCTGGGCGTCGCCGCAGAGCACCTGGCCGCGGACGACCAAGCCGTGGAGTGCCTGCGGGACGGAGACTACGCGCAGGCATGCTCGCTGGTGCAGTTCCCCGGCCTGAAGCCGAGCACTGCCGAGGCCTATCGATCGGCCTTGCGGCAGGCACTGGGCGTTGAAGGCGCGCGCCGGACACCTTCGGCGCGGCGAGCGGGCGAGGAAGCCCCGTCTCCTGCCTCCGGCCGCGGGACGCGATCGCTCCTCCAGGTCCTGCTCTCCGACGATGAGCCGACTGGCTGGTCGGCTGCCAAGTCGCCTCTTGCCACGCCTGCCCGGGCCCGCCACCAAGGGCTGACCACGCTGGCCGCCATGCGGATCCCCCGGGGCTTGCGGCCGTGCCCCCCGCATCTTGTGACCCACGCCTCCGTGGCGGTCAAGGCTACGGACCTCCCGAAGGAAGTCAGCGAGGTCCTGAGGGAAGTCCTGCTCGCCGCCTACCTCACGGGCTGGCCGCCGGCACTGTTCGAGGGATTCGGTAGTGGCCTCGCCATGGTCGACCAGGACTCCGATTCGGTCGTCCTGGACAGCTCCCTGTACCCGCCGGAGGTGGGCCTGCGCGGCACCCCAGTCCGGGTGAAGGTGTGCCCCGTGCTCGCCGGCTGGCTGCGAGCAGCCGTGGGGCCCGACGGGATCACGGTCCCACTTCCCGGTCGGAGCCGGCCCCTGCGAGGCTCCGACCTGAGCCGCACCCTCGCCTTCATCAACCAGGGGCTGCGTCAGCCCGTGTGGCTCGCTGACCTGGCGGGGGCCATCTGGTTCTCAGGTCGGCCCGCTTGGAGTTCGAGCCGCCTCGTCCTGGCGACCACCCGCTGGGACCGGGCGTTCCGACGGCCGTTTCACTACCTGGGATTTCTCCCCGAGGTCGATGTCAGCCGCCTCCAGGAGAGAATGCACCAGGAGCTGGAACACTCCTGGACCCGCTACTCCGCCCCGCTCAAGTCGAAGTCGATGGGACTCCTGTGACCAGCCAACGGGTCGGGTCCATCCG
>DATLSE010000020.1:0-105897 GCA_035534295.1 Nitrosotalea sp. | reverse complement strand
GAGCCGGCGCACCTACCAACGGATGCTGACCTATGCCCTCAACGCCAGCGCCAAGAAGATCGAGATGCCGATCTTCCTGAGCGTGATCTTCTTGACGACAGGCCTCTTTGCCCTGACGCCGATACTCATGGTCTTGCTTCTTGTTGCGAATGACTTCTCCACGATGACGATCACCACCGATCGGGTTGTTGCCTCGAGCCGGCCCGACCGATGGCGAGTCAACCAGCTGCTGCTGGGCGCTTCAGCGGTCGCGTTTCCCTTTCTCTTGCTCAGCCTGACCATCTTCTTCGTGGCGCGAACCAGGCTTGGGCTTGACCTCGCACACCTGCAGACGGTGGCATTTGTGACCCTCGCCTTCAGCACGCAGGCAACGGTGTACCTGGTGCGGGAGCCGCGCCTGGCCTGGCGCTCGCGTCCGGGCAGCTGGCTGCTCGCCGTCTCCGGTTTCGTGCTCGTCACAGTCGCTGTGCTTGCCGTCGCCGGCTGGCTGATGACTCCAATCTCGTTCGCGCTCCTGGGGATGATCCTCGCCGCTGTGGCTCTGTGGGCCTTGGTGGTCGATATGCTCAAAGCCGTCGCCTTCAGGAGGCTCGGTCTTCACCGGCTTGCGTAGCCACTCCGCTGTCGTCACGCCGCGAATCAGATTTAGAGGACCTCGGTCCAACTCAGGAGATGGTCCATGTGGACCAGTTTTTAGGGGTCAGATCACGTGGATGGCGATGGTCGCAGTCGCCTCCTTGGCTGTGCGCCGGGCACACGGCGGGAGGTGGTTTGACGAACTCGACGGCGGCGTCCGCCTCCTTCTCCGATGAGGTCTTCGGGATCAGGTAGACCCGGAACTCGTACGCCGGGTGATCCTTCACACCTTGGGGGATTTCCTGGTCGTACTCCTCGATGAAAGCCCGGACCCGCGACGGTAGCAGTTCGTAGGCGTTCTTCACTGCCGCTACCGAGTCCTCGGTCAGCGTAGTGAGGAACACCGGCAGGCGGAGCGCCTGCCCGAGGCTCTCGACCTGGCCGACCCGGCTTACAGTCCGCCTCGACCCACCACCTCCCACAAGGAGGCGTTTTTGAACCTAAATCCAAGGATTGAGCGGCAGTCGGATCGGCCTCAGATGCCTCCCGCGACACAGTGTTGACACAAGAATTTGCGCCCTGAAGGCTAAGTGCGGACTGTAGATTCTGTGTCACGGTCGCCAAGGCCACTGAAAGCCTCATCGAGCAACTGGCGGGTCCGGCCCTACTAAGCCCAGACGTTTGCGTTGGGGGGCTGAGACCAATTGGGGTGGCCGATCGTCATCGGAACGGCCTTGCCGACTAAGAGCAGGTCGAAGCCTATGCTGCTCGAGAGAGGACCTCGAAGCCCTCGACTTCGTGCCTCCGGGCCTGCTCTTCGACTCTGTTTGAAGCGGCCCGTTACGTTAGGAGCGGATTTGGCGAGGACCTGCTCGACCTGCTGGGCTAGATACCCGTCACCGAGTTCGAGAGGTTGTTGCCCTGGTTCGAGAGGCAGGTGCTCATCGAGCTCTCGAACGAGTCCATGCTCCAGTCGGCGTTGACGCTGGCCGTCGTCAGCTGCATCCCGACCTGGACCCCGAGCGCTATCCATTTCAGGGCATAGCCGGTCTTCTGGGCGTCCGAAAGGGTGTCCGCGTTCGCCGCGGTGAAGTTCTTGACCGCGTCGATCTTCTGGGCCAGGCCGCCGAGCGCGCCCTCGCCCACGGCCGTGTTGCCGACGGTGTTGGCGGCGCTGCCGGCCGTCTTCCCGTAGCCCGCCCCCTGGGTGTAGGCGTTACCGCTCGAGCCCCCGTTGCCCAGGCCCCAGGTGCCGACGCAGTTGAGCGGCCCGGTCAGGGTGCTGGAGAGGTCGCTGAAGATGCTCCCGATCTGGCCGGCGTAGGGAACGCCGATCGCACCCAGGCTGCTCCCGATGGTGCCGACCAGGCCGATTAGACCGGCGGACGTGAAGTTCAGCACGTAGCTGGAGATGGCGGTCGCAAGGAGTCCGACGGTGGCCTTGCCGACCGCGTTCATATAGGTTCCGAAGGCGGAAGCGCTGGCCAGCGGGTGGTTCAGGTCGTCGTTGTAGAGCGCGTGCAGCGTCTTGTCGGAGTTCATCGTCACGATGCCGAGCAGCCCGCTGCTGCTGTCGGCGCCCGACCAACCTTCGAACGGCTCCTGGGACCCCTTGTCGGGAGCCTGCAGCGCGACCACGGTGCCGGCCAGGTACATCCCCTTGGAGGCGTCGAAGCCTGGACAGTTGGGTTGGTCGGAACGGATCTCATCCGCGGGCCCCGGGCTGCCGCTGGTGTAGACGGCGTCGACCGTCAGCGAGTAGCAGGCGCCGTTGAAGACCGCGTTCAGGCCGAGCGGCCGGTCCGCCACCGCGCTGATGGAGGCCGAGGTCCCGCCGGCCGACCCCTCCCAATCCTTGAACGTGTATCCGGGCGTTGGGTGCTCGGTGGCGGTGACCGTGGTCCCGGGAAGGAAGGTGGATGGCGCGACCGGGCACTGGTTGCCCGACGTGGCGGAGTCAAACCCAACCATTGCCAGCGGGGGCTGGAAACCTGCTCCGCTGGGTGCGAGCGCCACCTGGGTGAGATCGACCGGGTAGCAGAACCAGGCCTGGATGCCGACCACCGTGCCGCCACCCGCGGGCGGCAGGACCAGGAAGATCTGGCTCTGCGGCCGGCCGACGTCGCTACCCGAGAGCGGAGACCCGTCCTGGCCGAGCGGACCGAGCAGGTTGGTGCTGTAGTTGTTGAGAGTGCCGTCGGCGTTGAATCCGATCCGCCGGGCCATGAAGCCGGTGAAGATGCCGTCGTTCCCGTTGGCGTCGACAGAGATCGTCGATCCGGCCTCGTACATGCCCGGCGGGCAGTAGCCGTGACCGTTGGTGTGCTCGGGCGTCGTCGCGTCGACGCTCAGGCTGCCGTAGGGCGTGGTCGGGACGGCGCCCAGCCAACCCTTTTCAAGGGTCGGCAGGTCGAACTTGAGCGACCCGATCTCGAGCGGGACCGGGTAGCAGCTGTTCGGCGTCCCGAAGGTGGCAGTCAGGTGGTGGTCTGCCTTGCCATCAAGCGTCACCGTGGCCGGGGCCACCGTCAGCGGCAGCGACGGCGTCAGGCCGCTCGAGGTGTCGCCCCGCCAGGTATAGAACTCGAAGCCGGCGCCGGGTGTCGCCGTCACCGTGGCCGGCCCTGCATACCAGCCATCGGCCGGGTTTCCGGTGTCGTCGTGACAGCCGGTCCCCGACACCGTCACCGACCCGGGTGACACGGCCTTACCGTTGACGAAGACCGGAAAGGTTGGGTCGGTCTGGGCCACGACCTGGTGGCAGGCGGCGAAGGTGACAGCGACCGCGTTGTCGCCGTGCACGGAGAACGCGTAGCGGCTGCCCTCGCCGAGGACGCTGCCACCGGTGAGGCCGCCCGACTGGTCGGTCCCCGTCAGCTTGATCCCGGACAGGTTGTAGCTCGGGTTGCTCATGTAGCTGTACGGGTACCCACCCTGGTTGACGCGGGTCATGGTGATCTTCTCGGTGACCACGACGAGAACCTGGTCGCCGTAATGGAACCCGCCGCTGCCGTCAGGCCGGAGGCAGGTGGGGCCACCGCCGTTGTAGGAGCCCACCTCGGCCCTGGCCGAGCCGCCCGCGGGGTCGTTGTAGCTGATTGCCACCTGGTAGCAGGGACGGACCAGGACGGGGGAGATGTCGAGGTTCGGCGCGGCCGTGAACGTGAGCGTCTTCCCGGGGCTGGAGGGTCCGTTGTGCACGTACCAGCTGTCGAAGGTGTAGAGGCCCAGAGTTGGATCGGTGTAGTCGTAGCCTTGGAGCGTGACGGTGTCACCGTCGCGGTACGGCAGCAGGACCGTGTGGTCGACCGGGTTCTGGGTGATGCTGCCGCAGTCCGGGGTGGTGACTGGCGACCACTGCGCCTTGGGGACGTAGGCGACGCTGACCGTGTCGCATATGTAGCCGAAGCGACCGACCAGGAAGGTGTCCTGGGTGATGGTCAGCTGCAGGAAGGTCGTGGTCGCGGGGTAGCCGTCGAAGCTTACGAACTGGTGGTGGGCGGTCGGCTGGGGGATCACCAGCACCGAGGACCCGTCGACGTAGCCACGTCCGTTGTTGCACGTCGGGGCCGGGAAGAGGTCGAAACTGCCGAAGTTGGAAGGCGAGGCGTAGATCGTGAAACGGTGGCAGGCGAGCGCCACCCCGGTCACCGTTTGGGTGGCTGGCGCGTAGTTCGCGTCGCCCGAATAGGAGACGGTGATGGTCTGCGAGCCGGTGCCGGGGACGATCACCGCGCAGCTCCCGGCGACGGGCTGGTTGGTGCACCCCCGGAGGCCGGCGTTGAGGACGCTGCCCGTACCCGTCGGCGTCGGCGTGGCGACCGGCATCGACCAGGTCACCGTCACCGGGTCGCCGGCGACCCAGGTGACGGCGGGATCGACGCTGGCGACCAGGATCGGCGGAGCCAGGGTGACGTTGATGGTGAGGGTCGCCGTCGAAGGCGCGAAGACCGCGTCTCCGGCAAAGGTGGCGCTGATGGTCTCAGGTCCTTTGCTGGACCAGGTCATCATGCAGCTTCCGCCGAGCCCGCTGACGGTGCAGACCTGGGCGCCGGAGGTGACCGTGGTCGTAGCGGTCGGGTATCCCGTGAACCCGTCCGTCCTCACCAGGGTGACGGTCACCAAGTCCGCCTGGTTGATGACGGCCGAGGGCGGCGCTGCCAAGATGGTTATCGACGTCGGGTGGGCGGAGATGAGCTCGGTGGCCACGGTGGAGACTGATGCGGCGAAACCCATGCTTCCCGAGAAGCGCGCGACCAGGGCGTGACTGCCCGCCTGGAGCGTCGTGACGTCGAGGGTGGCAGTCTGGCCGCTGACCGAGGCTGCGCCCAGGAATTTGGTCCCGTCGAAGAAGGACACCGTTCCACCCGACACGGGCGCGGTGGAGGCGACGAAGGCTGCCAGCGTCAGGGTCTGGTTGGCGAGCCAGGGCGGGATGCTGTTGATGCCGACCGCGGTCGTGGTGGGCAGCCGCTCGACGGTGAGCGTTCGGTTCAATGTGGTGTCGGTGAAGTACGGGTCGCTGCTGCTGTAGACGGCCCGAAGGTTCAAAGTGGCGGCCGACGGCCAACTGGTGGTGATCGACGCGGTGCCGTTGACCAGGGTGGCGCTGCCGAGCAGATTCAGCCCGTTGCTAGTCTCGAGGAACTCAACCGTGCCCTGGGGCATCTGGCCGTTCGACGGCGCAACCGTCGCGGTCAGGGTGAAGGGCACGCCGATGCCGGCCGGGTCGGGTGACGAGGCCAGCGCCAGTCCGGGATCGGCGCCGTTGACGTAGAAGTTGACGAAGCCGCCGAAACCCTGTGCCAGTGGCGCGTAGTCGCGGTCGCCGGCGTAGGCGACGGTGAAGGTGTGCTGGCCCTCGGCCGGCGAGACGATCGTCCGAGTCGTCACGCCGGCCGCGTCGACGGCGTCCTGGGGCAACGGCGAGAAGTCGATGGCAGGCGTCACGAATCCCTGTGGCACGTCGGTCGGGCTGATGCCGGTCAGCGTCGCCGTGAGCGTCACCGTTCCGAAGACGACGCCCGAGTTGGGCGTGACGTTGAGGCTGATGGAAGGCGTCGCCCTGGTCATGGTCACCAGCACGTTGTGGCCGCTGGCCTGGAACTGGGGCGTCGCGCTGAAGAGCACGAAGATGTCGGTGGTGTCGCCGGGCACGGTGCTCGAGGTGATCGACGCGTTGCCCGAGCCGTCAACGTTCGCCGTGCCGATCAGGACGTTGGACGGAAGCGCGGTGAAGGTGACTGCTCCAGTCACGGTCGTGGCGGGAATGGCGATCACGTTGGCGCTGATGGTCACCGGCGACCCGTAGACGAACGTCCCGCCGGCGCTCGCCGTGAGCTGGGTGGGCACCGCGTAGACGGTGTAGGCCAGCGCAGCAGAATTCGAGGCGAGGTAGGAGGCCGTGCCGCCGTAGTGAGCCGCCCAGGAGTGTGCGCCCAGGCTGGGCACGCCAATCGTCATGACCGCCACGCCGGACCCGTCGAGCGGAACGCCCCCGAGGTCGATCGCGCCGTCGAAGAACTCGGCGGCGCCCGTGGGCACGCTGCCGCCGGGCCCGCTGGGCGAGACGGTCGCGGTCAAGGTGACAGGCTGGCCGTAGGCGGAGAAGCCGGCCGGCGAGGCGGCCAGGCCGGTGGCGGTGGCCGCGGTTGAGACGGTGACCGTGGACGGCGCCGAGACGCTGGCGGCGAAGCCGGGGTCCGGCAGCAGCGTCGCAGTGATCGGGTGCGACCCGACAGTGAGCGTGGCCGGCGCGGCTACCGCCGTCGCGCTGGCTGCCCCGGCAGGGCTCAGCGGAACAGTCTGAACATAGCCGGCGCCGTCGGAGAAGAGGATCGACCCGGTCGGTGTCGCCAGGCTGCCGCCGCCGGCGGTGACCGTCGCCGTCAGGCTGACCGCCTGGCCATAGGCGCTGGCCGTGGGCACGGCAGCCAGGTCCGTGGTTGTCGGTGCGGCCGCGACCGTGGCGGAGGTCGATCCGTCGGTGGTGACGTTGAAGCCCGTCCCCGGCACGTAGACCGAGGTGTAGGTCGTCGACCCGAGCGGCGGCAGCGGGTTGACATTCGTTGACGCGACCCCGCTTGCGTTGAGTGCCGCGCTGGCGAAGGTCACGCCGCCCTGCTGGAAGTTGACGGAGCCGGTTGGGACGGCGCTCGTCCCGGACGCGGTGACGGTCGCGGTCAGGGTCACCGGCTGGCCGAAGACCGCAGACGCGGGGCTTAAGGCGAGCACCTGGCTGGTGTTGGCGACGTTTATGGTCAGGGCCACGGTGGTGCTGCTCGGGTCGTGCCCGTCGTCGCCGCCGTAGGAGACGCTGACGTTGCCGCTGCCGGGTGCAAAGGTGGCGCCCGAGCAGGTGCCGTGCCCGGTCCCGTCGAGGACACCGGAGGACCCGCTGCTGCCGAAGTTGCAGCTGAAACCTCCGCTCGGGATGCCGGTCGGGCTGGTGACGGTCACGCTGACGACTGCGTTGCCGTAGGTCTGCGGCGAGACGACGGTGGCCACGGTCGTGGTCGTGTCCTTGACGTTCTGGTCGAGGACGCTTGAAGTGGCGGTGCCGTGGGTGGAATCGCCGCTGTAGTAGGCGGTGATGGAATGGTGGCCGACCGTCAGCGCGCTGGTGGTGAAGCTCGCGGTGTCACTCACGACCGGTAGGGCGGCGAGGACGGTGGCGCCGTCCAGGAAGCTGATCGTCCCCGTCGCTGATCCGGCCGGCGCCGAGGTCAGGTTGGCGGTGAAGTTGACGCTCTGACCGTTGGTGGACGGATTCAGCGAGGAGCCGACGGTGATCGTGCTCAGCGAGCCCAGGACAGTGATGGCCACCGGCGCCGCGACGGTCGGCGTCCAGCCGCGGGTGAACCCGGCGTAATGGGCGGTCAGCGAATGGGGGCCGATGGCGAGGCCGCTGTAGCTGAAGACGGCGACGTTGGGGCTGGAGAATGCGCTGGCCGGTCCGAGCAAGGTGCCGCCGTCGTAGAAGGTGACGTCGCTGTACTGGGTCAGTTGCAGCGGGGTGGTTTCGTAGACCGGCGTGACCGTTGCCGTCATCACCACGTTCTGGCTGAAGTTGTAGGCCCCGGCGTCGGTATTGAAGGCAACGTTAACGTCGGGCCGGAACTGGTAGGCGCCGGAGTCGCACGCGCCGGCCGGCCGAGCCACGCCGCGCTGGTCGGTGGCTGGACAGGTGGCCGAGTTGCCCGCGCCGATCGCCTGGCTGCCAGGGAGGAGCTGGACCGTCTGCGTCGAACCCCCCAGTGACGCCAGGTTCTGGGCGAAGCCGGACGGCCCATTGAGCCCCCCGCCTCCGCAGCTGTGGTCGGAGTCGGTATTGCCGGCGCTGACGGCCAGGCTGAAGCCGAAGCAGTCGCCGTTGCCGTTGCCGTCCAGCATGCTGTTCTGCAGGCTCACGTAGCTGCTCTGGTAATCGATCCCGCCACCGGTGCTCTCCACCACCGTGAGGCCGTTGCCGGTCAGAGAACCGGTCACCCAGATGGCTCCCCCCGTCGGGATCGGGCCGGTGCCGGTGTTTAAGACGAAGGTGTCGTTAGTCGCGACTGTGCTCTCCGCCACGGTGAGGGCGCCGCCGCCGTTTCCGGCGTAATTGGCGTGGAAGGTGGAATCAGTGATCGTCGTCAGGCCGCGGTTGTAGAGACCGCCGGCCGTGTCCCCGCGGTTGCTGTCGAAGGTCACGTCGGTGAAGGTGTTGCTGCCGCCGCCGCTGGTGAAGCCGCCGGCGAGCCCGCTTCCGGCCGCCGCCTGGCCGTGCGCGATGGTGAGGTTACGGACGGTGACCGTGTTGAAAGCGGTGGTCATCACCGGCACCGTGTCACCGCCGCTGATCACCACCGCCTGGCCGGTGCCGTCGATCGTCGTCGTCGCGGTGACGTTCAGCGTCGCTGCCAGGGTGATCGTTCCCGAGACGGAGAAGGTGATCGTCGAGCCGGGGGCCGCGTTCGCCTGGCTCACGGCGGCAGCCAGAGAGCCGGCGCCGCTCGCGCCCAGGTTGCTGACCGAGAGGTTGAGGGCCGCGAACCTCCTCACGGTCGCCGCCCGCGCCGGAGCCAACGGCCTCGGGGTCGCGGAAGACTTGGGGGCCGGAGTCGGGCTCGGCGCCGGGCTGGAGGTCGTGGCCGGCGCGGGTGTCGAGGTGGGCGAGGGGGTCGGTGCTGCGGGCGACGCGGTGGCGGCGGGGGCGGGGGCGGGGGCGGCGAAGACCGTAGACCCGGCAGCGGGAGCGAGGGTCGCGGCCAGCACGGCGGTCAGCGTCGCCAGCGAGACCGAACGCGCGATCCTGCTCATGAAGGTTGCCGTACCGAGACCGAACGCCGGTCGAAGCCGTGGGACGACCGGCTGGCCGGCCGTGGGGCCGAGCTTCGGGTTGTCGCGGAGCAGCACGTAGAGGGCGCTCAGGGCAACCGCTGGCACCTGCGAGACCACCACCGAAACGACCAGGAACAGGCCTCCGACCCAGGCCGGCGGTGAGGCCGGCTGCTGGGTACTGGCGAGTGCCGCGGCGGCGGAGACCAGAAGGCTCATGCCGAGGGTCACGGCTAAGACAGTCACCCCCGTGCCGACCAGGATCAGGGCGACCTGCAGCCAACGGCCGGCGACCAGCCGCCGGCTGGCGCGTAGCGAGTTCAGTGGTCTCTCGCCATCGATCGCCACCGCCGGCAGGGCGAGGGCGAGGAGGACAGACCAGTGGACGAGGAGTCCGAAGGGCAGGCCGAGGGTGATCATCCACCGGGCCAGCGGGCGCCTCCCCGGACGGATGACCCAGAGCACCATCCCAGCGACCGCGACCGGTATCCCGATCGGGGCCAGCAGCAGCAGAGGCACGCTCACGACCGCAAGGGCGATGGCGGCCAGCCCGTAAGCGAGGTAGGTCGCGGTGAGGGTCAGGAGGCGAGTGCCCGAATGGCTCAGAGCCCACAGGCCGGAGAGCCGCTCGCGGCCGAGCCCGGCGGCGGTGACCACGGCGGTGGCGCCGAAGCCCAGCGCGAAGGCGGCCCCCTCGAGGGCCGTCCGGACCGCGGCGGTCTCGATGCCGAGGATGGAGTACTGGCGGGTTGGAAACCACTGGTGGACCCATCCGAACTCGGCCGGTAGGGCGAGGCGGACGAAATCGCCGGCGCCCATGTCGGCAAGGCCGCCGGCGACGACGGTGAGGAATGAGATCGCGAGCAGTGCCCGCCAGGATCGGCGGATTGCGCGAACCGTGAGCCTTGCCGTCGCGACCGAGATCGGCCCCGGCCCGGGTTCGGACCCCAAGCCGTGACCGTCTGACTGCTCAGACGACAAGACGCCCCCCTTCCTCTAACCGAACCAACCAGCACCAAGTCCCTCGCGGAGGTGCTGAGCGTGGCTGGTGAACTCTAACGTCTAAAGGGACCGCAATGAGTTGCGCCGGCTCGAATCGCGCCGTATTCGGAGGTTTCAGCAGGCCATTGCCCGGCCGCGGGAGGGCCATTAGCCTGTTGCGCCCGCCCCCGAGGGCGGCGAGCATTACGGGAGTTGCCAGCAGGAACCGAGGAAGTAAACAAATGGACATCTCGCGGCACACAGGGAAAGTCGCAATCGTGACCGGCGCCGGCAGCGGAATTGGACGGGCCACTGCCCTTCGTCTGGGCGCTGAGGGCGCCCGCGTCATCGGCTGCGATGTGGTCGAGGCGGGCCTTGCTGAAACCAAGGCGATGATGCAGCAGGCGAGCTCCGTGGCGGAATTTGTGACCGCCGACGTCACCAGCCAGGATGACATCGGCCGTCTCATGGCCGCTGCGGGTCCCCGCATCGACATCCTGGCTAACGTGGCCGGGATAATGGATCACTTCCTGCCCTTGGGAGAGCTCGACGACGCGACCTGGGATCGCGTCTTGGCAGTGAACTTGACGGGCGTGATGAGGCTCTCGCGCGCGGTGTTGCCCGTGATGCTGGAGGCCGGGAAGGGCGCGATCGTCACCGTCGCCTCGGAGGCCTCCATCGGTGCGGGAGCAGCCGGTGTCGCCTATACGACGTCGAAGCACGGCGTGATTGGGCTGGTGAAGAGCATCGCCTACTTCTACGGTCCGCGCGGGATCCGCTCGAACGCGGTATTGCCAGGCCCCGTCGCCACCAACGTCGGAGTCACGGCTGCACCGAAGGTTCCCTGGGCCATGGAGCGAGCGCTGCTCTCGATGGCCACGATGGGAGCGACCGCGCAGCCTGACCAGGTCGCCGCGGCCATCTCATGGCTGGCCTGCGAGGAGGCCTCCAACATCAATGGCGCGACCCTGACCGACGACGGGGGCTGGTCCACGGCCTGATTCGCCAGCACTGGCGACCGCGACGCACAAAACTGAGCGAGGGCGTCGGTTCGACTGCGGGGGAGCAACCGCTGCTACCCGGGTGAGTTCCTAGCCTAGATATCAGCGCCAGGCGGCTGATCGCGCGAGTCGCAACGGATCCTAACGTCCTGCTGACGGTGACGGCCAAGCGACCGGGGCTGCCCCAAACATCTGGTCTTCGCTGAGGCGACGGACTCCCAGGCTATCGCGGCTGTCGGGATTACACCCCAGGGGTGACGAACACGGGCACGCCGATGGGCAATCCCACCCTCAGGGCGTGAAGGCGCAAACCGGTGCTGCCCCGTCCGTCGCGGTCTCTTGGCTCCGGGCGGAGAGATGTCAAGTACGAACTGTTGTTCGGGATCCGTTCAGAATCTACCCCATGTAGGGTCCGCGCGGACTCCGTGCACTACATGTGCGCCGGAGCGCGGACGCGCGAGCTGCACCAGGTACTGCATGTTGTGTTTCAGGGTTGACAGGGGGTGGGGGGCGGGATAGTCTTTGTGGCGAATCGCGGTGAAAAGTGGGGAGAAGTGGTGAATCCCGTATCGTTCCAGCAAACGTCCTCGCCTACGTCCCAGCACCGGTCGAAATACCGTCTTGCCAGGCCACTTCTCTCCGCCGCGGTCGTCTTCGGTGCAGCTGGTCCTCGGCCGTGGGGTCGATGAGTGTTCGCAGGCACCTATCGGGTCCGCGTGGACGACAAGGGACGGCTGGCGATCCCGGCCAGCTTCCGTCGCCAGCTACCCGAGGGCAGCTTCATCTCCCTGGGTCAGGATCAGATCCTGGCCATCTATCCGCCGGAGCGATGGACCCGTCTGGCCGTCCCCTTGCAGGACCCGCTTCTGGCCGAGGAGCAACGCAAGCTCTCCCGGGCGCTGTATTCGAGGGCCGTGGCCTGCGAGTTCGACGCCCAGGGTCGGGTGAGTCTGAGCCCCGACCAGCGCCGCTTGCTGGGGATCCAGTCCCCGGCGACGGTGGTGGTGATCGGCAACGGCAGCCAGGTCGAAATCTGGCCGCCGGACAGGTGGGAGGCCTACTCCGACGACGCGGTGACGCGATTCACCGAACTCTCCGAACAGGTCGTCACCCGTAGTTCCTAGTCCGAAGGTGCCGCTGCACCAACCTGTACTTTCAAAACCGTTAATAGAGCTCCTTGAGCCCCGTCCGGGGGCGGTCGCTATCGACTGCACCCTGGGCGGGGGTGGTCACACCCTGGCCCTTTGGGAACAGATCCAGCCCGGCGGGCGATTGCTCGCCATCGATCGCGACCAGGCGGCGCTGGCGGCGGCGGCGCAACGCCTGGAGGGTCTTTCATCGCCGCCCGTTCTCGCGCACGGAAACTTCGCCGATGTGGTCGCCATCGCGACCCGATCGGGTTTTGCCAGGCCGAACCTGATCGTGTTCGACCTGGGCCTGTCAAGCGACCAACTGGACCAGGGCGAGCGTGGGTTCAGCTTCCAGCGCACGGGCCCGCTCGACATGCGCATGGATCCCTCGCAGGGGATCACCGCGGCGCGCTACCTTAATCAACTGCCCGAGCGCGAACTGGCCGGGCACATTCGCCGGCTGGGCGAGGAGCGATGGGCGGCCAGAATTGCCGCATTCATCGTTCAGCGCCGACCCTTGGTGACCACCACAGATCTTCGCCTGGCGGTCGAAGCGGCCATTCCGCGAGCGGCGTGGCCGCGGGACATAAATCCCGCGACGCGCACTTTCCAGGCCCTCAGGATGCTGGTCAACGACGAGTTGGCCAGCCTTCAATCAGGTCTTCAAGGAGCCATTCAGATACTCACCCCCGGTGGGCGTATGGCGGCGATCTCCTTCCATTCACTGGAAGATTCCACAGTGAAGTCATGCTTCATCGCCGAGTCGAAGGACTGCATCTGCCCCCCCCAGCAGCCGGTCTGCACCTGCGCCCACCGGGCCTCTCTTTCCATCGTCACGCGCAAGCCCATCCGCCCTTCCGCGGATGAGCTGGCATCGAATCCGCGCAGCCGATCCGCCCGCCTGCGGGTGGCCCAACGACTCTGACATCCCCGTCCCTCCAACGTGTCCCTCATGAGGCTGTCCATTGGTTACCAGCAGAACTCTGACCCGGCGCCGGCTGCAAGGCCGATCAACGTCCGCGACCGCGCACCGGCGTCGTCGCAGCACGCGGCCCTCTCTGAGCGAGATGACCCTGGCGGTCGCCGCCCAGCGTCGTCGCCTGTCCGGATTCGCACGGGTATACGCGGGCATCGCCGTACTCATGGTTGTGACCGTGGCCTATCTGGCGCTGACCGCGCAGGCGACCAAATCGGCCTACCAACTCTCCCTGCTTCAGCAGGAAAATCAGCAGTTGCGAAGTACCGAGGGGCAGCTGCAGTACCAGGACGCCGCCCTGCACACGCCGGCGCGCGTGGCCCAGGAGGCGCAGCAGGCCGGACTGGTCCAGACCACTCCCTACCGGTACATCACGTTCGCCGGATCTGAGCCCGACCTGAACGCTGCCATCGGGCCGGCTGCGACTCGCCTTACTCCCCTTTGGGAGCAGTTGGCCGCGGCCCTGTTCGCCCTGACCGGGCATGACGCCCTGGCCGCCGACCTGACGCGCTGATGGCGATTGAACGCCGCGCACACGGGCCAAGAGCCGCCCGCGACGCGCAGTTAAGACCCCCCCAGCCGCCGCGGGGAGAGATTCCGCGCGCTCGTGTGGCCAGCTTGGTGATACTCGCCATGATCCTGGCCACCTCGATCTGGGCGCGCCTGGCCTACTGGCAGATCGTCGAACACCCCTCGCTGACCGCCCTGGCTCAGGCCCAGCACCTGACCTCGATCGTACTACCGGCTGCTCGGGGGCAGATCTTTGACGACGCCGGTCGCCCTCTGGCCATCGACACCACCGCCTACGACGTGACGGTTGCCCCCGATATGGTCCCGGTCGGTCAGCGCCCGGCGGTGGCCCAGAGCCTGGCCTCCGCACTCGGCCTTAAGGCAGCTGATGTGAGCGCGACGCTGGCCTCAGGTCTCAAGTTTGCCTACATCGCCCGGCGTCAGCCGGCGGCCCAGGCCGACGCGGTGGGCCGGCTCGGGCTGCCCGGCGTCAGCCTCGAGCCGGTGCCCCAACGGACGTACCTGCCAGGGGGCACGAGCGATGTGACCCTGGCCTCCAGCCTGCTCGGGTTCGTCAACGACTCAGGCCAGGGGGAGCGCGGGATCGAGGCCTTCTACCAGTCGCAGCTGGCCGGCCGACCAGGTCAGACCACCACCTACCGCGACATGCTGGGAAATCAGATCTCGCTTGGCAACCAAACCTCGGTCAATCCGGTCAACGGGTCCAACCTGCAGCTGACCCTGGACGCCAACATTCAGTACGCCGCCGAGCAGGCGATCGCGGCCGGGGTCAAGCAGAACCACGCTCAGAGCGGGAGCGTGCTGATCATGAATCCCCACACCGGCGGCGTCGTGGCCTGGGCCAACTATCCTGCCTACAACGCCAACCAGGCCGACCAGTTCAGTGCCGCCCAGGTGGCCGCAACCCAGGACCCGATCGTATCCAGCCTTTATGAGCCCGGCTCGATCATGAAGATCGCCACTCTGGGTGGCGCGCTCGACGACGGGGCCATCACGCCCACCACCAGTTTCGACGATCCGGGCTACGTCAACGTGGCGGGATCGGTCATCCACGACTGGGACCTGCGCAATCACGGCGTGGTGACCATGACCCGGGTCCTGGATGATTCCCTCAACGTCGGCGCCATCCACGCCATGCAGCTGGAGGGTCCGCAGAACTATGTCTCCTACCTGAACCGATTCGGTTTCGCCCAACCCAGCTACGTCGACGTCGCGGGCGAGAGCTCGGCCTACGGCGGCGCCGGGGTCCAGATGCCCGCGGCTTCCAGCTGGGGACCGGTCCAGATGGCCACCGCCTCGTTTGGCCAAGGCATCGCGGTCAACATGGTGCAGATGCTGGACGCGGTCAACGTGATCGCCAACGGTGGCAAGCTGGCGCCGCCCCACGTGGTGGAGCGGATTGGTAGCCAGCCCAACACCGCGCTCGCCCCCGCGCGCCAGGTGATCAGCGCCCGGGCGGCAACGCAGATGACGGGGATGATGGCGGATGTGGTCCAGCATGGCTCGGGCTGGATGGCGCGCGTGCCCGGCTTCGAGACCGATGAGGCGGGCAAGACTGGGACCTCTCAGATCCCAATCAACGGGCAATATTCGCCCACCCAGGTCTGGGCGTCGTACGCCGGATTCCTCCCCCTCAACAATCCCCAGTTCACGATGCTCGTGGTCGTCAACCGCCCGGGCAATGGCAACGACAACGCCGACGAGGGCTATTACGTGTCGGGCCCGATCTGGAAGGAGATCGCCCAGAAGATCATCCTCCAGTGGCGAATAACCCCGGGCAGCTGAATCCCGTCTACTAGGGCGATGAGGATCTCGCTCGCCCAGTTTCTGGAGGCCTGCGGCGGAGAGCCGCTGCGGCTCCCGGCCCAGGCCGGGTTCACCAGCGTGCACACGGACTCGCAACAGGTGCGCCCAGGGGGGATGTTCTTCGCCCTCAAGGGAGCTGAGCGCGACGGCCACGATTTCGTCTCCGACGCCCTCGCCCGTGGTGCGGAAGTGGTGGTGGTGAGCCAGCGCCAGGCCGCATCGGTGCCCCAGGTCGTGGTCGAGGACACCTGGGAGGCGCTATACGCTCTCGCCGGCGACGTGCTCCGGCGGGTCGATCCACTCGTCATCGGTGTCACCGGGAGCAACGGGAAAACATCGACCAAGGAGTTGATCGCCGCCGCCCTGGGCACAGCGCTCCGGGTGCATCGAAGCCCGGGCAATCTCAACACGGAGACCGGGGTCCCCCTCAGCATTCTCGGTCTGGAGCCAAACCACCAGGTCCTGGTGCTCGAGATGGGGATGCAGCGCGCAGGGGACATCGCCCGCCTGGCCGCGTTGGCGCGGCCGCGGGTTGGGGTGGTGACCAACATCGGCTCGGTCCACGCCGAGCACTTCACTGACGGCATAGAGGGTGTGATGGCGGCCAAGGCCGAACTGCTGGATGCTCTGCCGGCCGACGGGGCCGCGGTGCTGAACGCGGACGACACCCGCTTTGAGGCTCTGCGGCAGCACTGCCGCTGCCCGGTCATCTCCTTCGGCCTGAAGGCGGGCCAGGTGCGGGCACGCGAATACCGGGCTCTGTCCCAGGGCTGCGTGTTTGACTTTGGCGGCCAAGAGGTGAGGCTCGGGCTCAGCGGCCGCCACCAGGTGGCAAATGCGCTGGCGGCGCTGGCGGTGGCCCAGTGGGCGGGGCTGAAGATCGGCGATGTCCTGCCCGTCCTGAGTCAGGTGCAATCCGAGCACCGCTTGCAGCGGCGCGTGGGCAGCGCCGGCTACCTCCTACTCGACGACTCCTATAACGCCAGCCCGGAATCGATGCTCGCCGCCTTCGAGGTCGTGCGCGAAAGCACCGGAATCAGGCGCCGCCTGGCCCTGCTCGGCGAGATGCGCGAGCTGGGCGACCTGGCGGTGGAGAGCCACCGGCAGGTGGGCGAGGCGGCCGGTGTCACCTTTGACGAGGTCGCCGTGCTTCATGGTGGTCAGGCAAATGTGATGGCCCTTGCCGCCGGCGCGGTGCTCCTGCCGGACCTGGAGGCGGCTCGTTCTTGGGTCAGAGACCGGGTGGGAGCAGAGGACCTGCTTCTGGTCAAGGCCTCCCACGGGGTCGGCCTTCACGGCCTCATCCCCGAGCTCTAGACCGTGCTCATTCTGGATTTCATCACCCTCCTGGTCGCCAGCCTGATCTCGATCGGCCTTTACCCGGTGCTGATTCGCTGCCTGACCCGCCTTCGAATGGGCCAGGTGATTCAGCCCGAGCTCGGTCGTGATCACCAGGCCAAGGCCGGCACTCCAACTGCGGGAGGGGCCCTCTTCGTCGCCCTGGCGGTAGTGGGCGGCCTGCTCGCCACTCATGCAGGTCACCCCGGAGCCGCTCCGGTGACCCTGGCCGTGCTTCTCTTCGGGCTTTTGGGTCTGGTCGACGACGTGGCCAAGCGAAGGCTCGGGGCGGCCGGCTTGCGCGCCCGCTGGAAACTACCCCTACAGGCGCTCCTCGCCCTGCCCATCCTGGCCGCAGCCCACGGACCCCAGCATCTGCTTGCGGGGGGCTCGGTCTGGGCGGTCTGGGCGTTGGGCGTGGTTGCCATCGTCGGGGCGGCCAATGCCGTCAACCTCACCGACGGCAGCGATGGCCTGGCCGGGTCGAGCTGGGCGGTGGTGGCCGTGGGTCTGCTCCTGCTCTTAAGCGGTGCCCCCACGGGCGAGCGGGCGGTCGGAATGACGCTGGCCGGGGGCGTGGTCGGATTTGTCGTCTACAACCGGTACCCGGCGCGGATCTTCATGGGTGACGCAGGTTCACTGGCGCTGGGGGCCGCCCTGGCGGCGATGGCGATTGAGCAGGGTTGGCTTCTCTTGCTGCCCCTGATGGGATTGGTGTTCGTATTTGAGACCCTGTCTGTCATTATTCAGGTGACCTTCTTTAAGGTCTCCGGCGGTCGCCGGGTGTTCAGGATGACCCCGATTCACCTCACGTTTCAGCTAGCGGGTTGGTCTGAGAACCGCATCGCCCTCGCCTTCGGCGGGGTCGCAGCGGCATCGGTCCTGGCCAGTCTCGCCCTATCCCGGGTGCTCGTTTGACCGGGCTCGGGTCTGGACAGAGGGCGCTGGTGGTGGGCCTGGGGCGGAGCGGGGGGGCCCTGGCCAGATATCTGGATCGGCAGGGAGTCCGGGTCCGGATCGTGGACGCCGACCCGAACCGGGTGCCGGAATCCGATCTTCCCGAAGGGGCGGAGGTGCGCCTCGGCGGCTACGGGTCCGACGACCTGGAAGGATGCCAGGGTCTTTTTTTAAGCCCTGGCGTGCCCTGGAACTGTGACCTGGCGGAGCAGGCGCGCGCTCGGGACATCCCGGTCTCGAGCGAGACGGATCTGTTCTTGAAGCTGTGTCCGGCGCCGGTTGTGGGGGTCACCGGAACCAACGGCAAGACCACGACCACGGCGATGATCGGAGCGGTGCTCGGGGCCGGACCGCGCCCGGTGGTGGTTGGGGGAAACATCGGCGTGCCACTGCTCGACGGGTTGGATGAGCTGACGCCCGAGCACTGGGTGGTGCTCGAGCTCTCGAGCTTTCAGCTCGAGTCGGCCGAGCGTCCCCGGCCACGCATCGCGGTCGTCCTCAACGTCACCCCCGACCACCTCGACCGGCATGGCGACATGGCGGGATATGTGGCGGCCAAGTCGCGCATCGTGCGTTTCCAGGAGCCGGGCGACGACGCGGTCCTGAATGGGCTTGATCCAACCTGCCGGACCCTGGCGCAACAGACCCGAGCCCGGGTGACCTGGTTCGACCGCCACCGTCCGCTGCCGCCCTGCGGACTACCGGGTCGGCATAACCTGCAGAACGCGCTCGCTGCCGCCGCGGTGGGGCGCCTGGCGGGTATTGGGGATGACGCGGCGGCGGCGGCCCTGGCCGCCTTCCCCGGCGTCGAGCATCGCCTGGAGATGGTTGGGGACTGGGGTGGGGTGCGCTGGTACAACGACTCCAAGGCCACCAACTCCGCCGCCTCGCTGATGGCCCTGGAGGCGTTCGACGCCGAGCCGGTGGTGCTGATCGCGGGTGGCCGAGACGGAGGCTTCGACCTTGATCCCTGGATCTCAGCGGTAAGGCTACGGACGGTCGCGGTGGTGCTGATGGGGGAGAGCTCAAGGCGGGTGGGCGAGCGTTTGGAGGACCATCCCCACGTCCTGGTCGAGGGGCTGGACGCCGCCGTGGCGGCGGCCGCGGATCTGGTGCGCCCGGGTGGGGTGGTGCTCTTCAGCCCCGCGTTCAAGAGTTTCGACATGTTCCGCGACTTCGAGGACCGAGGCCGTCAATTCAAGGCGGCGGTGAGGGCGGCGCTGGCCGCGCCCGCGGGATGAGCGAGGTCTTCATTTCCAGCGCGCAGGAACCCAAGGCCGCGGGCGAGCGGGATCCCTGGCTGGCCCTGGTCACCGTTCTGCTGCTTGGAGCCGGGCTGGTCATGGTCCTGAGCGCCAGCTCGGCGCTGGCCTACGTCGACAATCTCTCCCCGCTGTACTACTTCGAGCGCCAGGCGGTGTTCGCGGTCCTGGGCCTGGTCGGCCTGGTGGTGGCCAGCCGAATCGACTACCACTACTGGCGGCGCTGGGCTCCCTTGGCGGCGGCGGCGATCGTCGTGCTCATGCTGGCGGTTCTGGTGCCGGGGATAGGAATTCGGGTCAACGGAGCCCGGCGCTGGTTCAATTTGGGCCCGCTGGGCACGTTCCAGCCCTCCGAGGTGGCAAAACTGGTCATGGCCGTCTACCTGGCGCACTGGGTCGAAAAGCGGGGCCAGCGTATAAGCGAGATCGGCGACGGCCTACTGCCCTTCGCGCTCATCCTGGGTGGCGTGCTGGTGCTTTTAATGCTTCAGAAGGACCTGGGCACGGCGCTGATCATGGGCGGCATTTTCATTGCCGTCTATTACACCGGTGGGGGTCCGCTGCGGCACTTAGGACTGCTGATTCTGGGCCTGGGTCTGGCCTTCCTCTTCCTGACGCTTTTCGCCTCCTACCGTTCGGCGCGGCTCTCGGTCTTCTTGAACCCGTTCCAGGATCCTCTGGGCACCGGCTATCAGATCAGTCAGGCCTTGGTCGGCCTGGGTTCGGGCGGCCTGACCGGGGTGGGCCTGGGGCATTCGGTGCAGAAGTACCTGTGGCTGCCCGAGGCTCACACCGACTTCATCTTTGCCATCGTGGGCGAGGAGACCGGATTGATCGGGACCACCCTCATGCTGGCCGGGTTCGTCGCACTCTGTGTCCGCGGTTATCGCGCCGCGTACCGCGCACCCGACCGCTTTGGGCTCATGCTGGGAGCGGGGATAACGAGCTGGATCTCCCTGCAGGCCCTGCTCAACATGGGCACGGTGACGGACACTCTCCCCATCACCGGGGTGCCGCTGCCGCTGATCAGCTACGGCGGCACCTCGCTCGCGATCACCCTGACGGCGATTGGAGTTCTGCTCAACATCTCGGGCCACGGAGGCCGGCACGCGCTCCGGCGCAGGAGGTCGGATGCGACTATTGATAGCGGGGGGCGGAACCGGGGGACACCTGCTTCCAGCTCTCGCCGTCGCGCAAGCCTTCCGCGCTGAGCAAGCCGATGCCGAGGTTCTGATCCTGGGCCGCGCCGGCGGTCCGGAGGAGACGCTGGTACCCGGGGCCGGCTTCGACCTGCGCACCCTCCACGTGCGGGGGTGGGATCGCGACGCTCCCTGGCGCAACCTCGTGCTGCCGCTCAGCCTTCCGTCCGCGCTCGCCGCCGGCGTCCGGGTGGTGCGATCTTTTCGACCCCATGTGGTGCTGGGCGTGGGAGGGCACGTCATGGCTCCGGGCCTGGCTGGCGCGATCCAATCCGGTGTTCCCTATGTGCTCCAGGTCTCAGAGTCGAGTGGGCTCGCCAATCGCATGTTCCGTTCCCGCGCGCGCGCAGCGTGCGTCAGCTTTGAGGCCGACGTGGACCGGTTTCGGACCCGCCAGACGGTGTGGACCGGGTACCCGCTGCGAGCCGGCTTTGTCCCTCGCGAGCCCAATATTCCGCCCCAGCGCCTGCTGGTGATGGGGGGTTCGCAGGGCGCGCGCCGACTGAACCAGGCCGTGTGGGGGGCTCTGGACGAGCTCATACGTCGCTTCCAGGAGGTTGTGCATCTGACCGGGGAGCAGGGGCGCCAGGAGGGCGAGCGGCGACGTCGTCCCGGCTACCGGCCGATCGCGTTCAGCACGGATGTGGCCCAGCTCATGGCTCAATCCGATCTCGTGGTATCCCGGGGTGGCGTCGGTGCGCTCTCCGAGGTCGCCGCGGTGGGGCTTCCCGCCATCGTCATCCCAGGCAGCTTCGGGGGCGCGCATCAGGAACGCAATGCGGCCCACCTGGCTGCCCGGGGGGCCGCCGTCCGGGTGGCTGACGCCGAGTTCGATTCGGATCGTCTGGTAGGGGTGATTGACGGTCTCAGCGCGGCCGAGCTCTCCGCCATGGCGCGCGCCTCTCGCGCCCTGGGGCGGCCCCAGGCGGCCTCGGCCGTGGTCCAGGTTCTGATCGAGGTGGCGCGGGAGTGATGCCGGGGGACGGTATGAGATGAGGGTCCACCTGATCGGTCTCGGCGGCTCCGGAGTCTCGGCTCTGGCCAAGGTTTACGCCGCCCGCGGTGATGAGGTGAGTGGGTGCGACCTCATCGCATCCAAGACCACTGAGCTTCTGGCTCGATCCGGTATCCGGAGCCTGGTCGGACACGATCCAGAGCACGTGTCGGGCCAGGATCTGGTCGTATACAGCGGTGCCGCGCGGTCGGCGGCCGCCGAGATCGAGGAGGCGCACCGGTGCGGGATCGAGGTGTTGAGCCGGGCGCAGTGTCTGGCTCGTCTGATCGGCCAGCAGCGCTCGGTTGCCGTGGCTGGAAGCCACGGCAAAACCACGGTCACGTTGATGCTGGGCCGCATTCTTGAGGCCGCGGGCTGGGACCCCACGATCCTGGTCGGAGATGGGGGTAGCTCGCGTGCGGGGAGCTCCGATTGGCTGGTGGCCGAGGCCGACGAGTCTGACGGAACGCTGGTCCTGCATCATCCCCAGCACGCGCTGGTCACCAATGTCGAGTTCGACCATCCGGATCACTTCGCCGACCTGGACCAGGTGCGCGGCGTCTTCGCCGAGTTCCTGGCGCGGCTTCCCGCCACAGGCCTCGCGGTGGTCTGTGCCGACGACCCCCTGGCCGCCGCCCTGGGCACTTCCGGGCGGCGGGTGACGTACGGCTTCGATCCCTCCGCCGACTGGGTCTGTCGACCGCAGGCGGGGGGCGGGGCAGAGGTGCGGCCGCCCTCAGGGGGCACCATGGCGCTTCGCCTCGGCGTACCCGGACGGCACAACCTGCAGAACGCGACCGGGGCTCTGGCCATGGCCTGCGAGCTCGGGATCCCACCAAAGGTCGGGCTTGAGTCGCTGGCCGGATTCACCGGGGCCCGGCGCCGCCTGGAGCGCCTGGGGCAGTACCGAGGCGCCTCCATCTTCGATGACTACGCTCATCACCCGACCGAGATCCGGGCGGTTCTGGAGGCGGCGCGCGCGCTCGGCGGGGAGCGCGTTCTGGCGGTGTTCCAACCTCATCGCTACAGCCGGTACGAGGCCTTTGAACGCGAATTCGGGGCCGCCCTGTCCGGCGCCGACGCAGCCCTGGTGTGCGAGATCTACGGCGCCGGCGAGCCCAATCCACGCGAGCTCAGCAGCCGGCGCCTGGCGGAGACGATCGGGGTCGACTTTGCCCCTGACCTGGCTGCGGTGGGGAGCTGGGTGCGGTCCCGGGCGCGGCCCAAAGACGTGGTTCTGCTGATGGGCGCGGGCGATCTCCGCGAGGTGGGAGATGGGCTGGCAGAGCGAGGATAACCTCAGGTGGCTGGGCGGCCTAGCGGGGGTCATGAGGGATCATCCACTGGCCCGTCATACCTCACTCGGTGTGGGGGGGAGGGCTGATTTCCTGGTCGAGGTGACGAGCACGCAGGTCCTGCTCGAGCTGGTGGAGGCCTGCTCTGGGCGCGGGATACCGTATCTGATCCTGGGCGCGGGGACCAATCTTCTGGTCGCCGACGCCGGTGTGGAGGGGTTGGTGATGCTCTGCCGAGCGCGCTCGCACCGGATCGAGGGCGAACTCCTTCGCGCCGACGCCGGGCTGCGCATGATGCGGCTGGCGCGAATCTCGGCCCAGGCCGGATTGACCGGCCTCGAATGGGCGGTGGGAGTCCCGGGCACGGTGGGGGGAGCGGTCTATCAGAACGCCGGCTGCTGGGGTGGTGACATGTCCCAGGTGCTGGAGCGCGTTCAGGGCTGGGCCCCGGGGCTGGGGCTCCGGGAGTGGACGGCGTCAGAACTCGAGCTTGGCTATCGCACCTCGGCCCTGCGTTCGGGCTCGCTGTCGGGCGCCGTGGTGCTGAGCGCCACGCTGCGACTCAGTCCGGGAGATCCCGAGGCGGCCCAGGCGCGCATGGCTGCGTTTCTACTCGAGCGTCGTCGCACCCAGCCCCTGAAGCAGCGCAGCTGTGGCAGCGTGTTTCGGAACCCGGATCGGGATTCTGCCGGGCGCTTGATCGAGGCCGCAGGCATGAGGGGCGAGATAGAGGGCGGAGCGGCGGTGTCAAGCCAGCACGCCAACTTCATCATCAACCGCTCGGGCGCCTCGGCCGCCGACGTCGACCGCCTCATCAGAAGAGTTCAGGCTGCGGTGCTGGAGCGGATCGGAGTCGAGCTCGAACCGGAGGTGGAGAGAGTGGGAAGGTGGACATGAGGGTGGCCGTGATCTGCGGTGGTGATTCGGCCGAGCGCGAGGTGAGCCTGCTCTCGGGGGCCGCCGTGGTCGAGGCGCTGGTCGAGGCGGGCGTGAACGCGGTGGCGGTGGAGGCGGACCGCAACCTGTGGCCGCAGCTGGCGGGCGGCGAGTTCGACGCGGCCTTCATCGCACTCCATGGGCGGGGCGGTGAGGACGGCCGGGTCCAGGCTCTGTGCGAGCTCGCCGGGCTCGCCTACACGGGATCGGGAATCCTGGCCAGTGCGCTCTGCATGGACAAGGTGCGGTGCAACCACGAGCTCGGGCGCTTGGGTCTCAGCGTGCCAGATTTCGAGGAGGTGGGATCCGACGAACCCAACTCTGGTCCCATCTCGCGCCTCGGCCTGCCCCTGGTGGTGAAGCCGGTCCGAGAGGGATCAACGATCGGCCTCAGCATCGCCATCTCGCCGGATCAGGTGCAGCCGGCGCTCGAGCTCGCCCGCAGGCACGACCGCCGTGTCATGGCCCAGCGCTTCGTCTCCGGGATGGAGATCACGGTCGGCGTCCTGGACCGACCCCTGCGGGTCCTGCCTCCGATCGAGATCACCTACACCGCTCAGGTGTACGACTACCAGGCCAAATACACCCCCGGGGGAAGCCACCACGTCATCCCCGCGCGGCTGCCCACCGAGGTCCTCCGGCGCGTCGAGGCTGACGCCCTGAGGGCGTTTGTGGGGCTGGGCTGTGAGGGTATGGCCCGGATCGATTTCATCGTGGATCAATCCGGCACCGCGTTTGTTCTGGAGGTCAACACCGTGCCTGGCCTGACCCCGCTCTCGTTGTTCCCCGACGCCGCCCGAGCTGGCGGGATCGAATTTCCAGAGCTCTGCCTGGGCCTGGTCCAGAGCGCGCTGGCCCGGTCCGGCGAGGGCCGCTGAGGGTGAAGTTCCGGCGCCGCCGGCGCTCGATCCTGCCCCGGCCCCAGTGGCCGCAGGCGGAGGATCGGGCCCGCCCGCTGCGGGGCCAGAGCTGGGCTCGGCTGGGGGCCGAGGGCGATCGGCCAGGGTCAGATCCGGGGCGGCGCCCGAGGCGGATGCTCGCGCTCGCGCTGGCCCTAGTTGAGCTTGCGCTGCTGGTCTTCTTGCTCCACGACCCCGCGCTCAATGACCGAGAGCTGGTGGTCCGCGGAAACGCTCATCTGACCTCACTCCAGGTCAGGCACCTGGCCGGCCTGGGATCGAACGCGTCGGTGCTCAGCATCGACCCCGTGGCGGCCGCGACCGGGCTCGAGGGTTCGAGCTGGGTGCGCTCGGCCCAGGTCGCCGTGGCCCTGCCCGACCGGGTCACGATCTCGATCCAGGAGTGGGATCCGGTCGCGACCTACAGTGTGGGTGGCGCGCCGGCCTGGCTCGTGTCGCCTGACGGCACGGCCCTGGCTCCGGCCCCGGCCGGCTCGTCTCCCCTCTTGGCCATCCACGGCCCCCCGGCCGCAAGCACGCGCGCCGGTCGGCCTCTGCTCAGCCAGCGACTGCTGGTAGCGCTGGTCCGGATCCAGCGCCAGCTGCCGGGACTCATCGGGCAGGGCGTGGGCTCGTTTCAGATCGACTCCTGTGGCGATCTGACCATGGTCTCGGCCCGGGGCTGGACGGCGATCTTCGGGCGTGTTTTGACCCCCTCCGAGTTCGCCACGCTGGGAGCCAAGGTGGCCGCCCTGCAGGCGATTTCCAAATACGAGGACTTGAACAGTCCGACCCTGGTCTACGTCAACGTCATGAACCCGTACGCCGTGGCCGTGCATCACACCACGGATAAGGCGGCGCCCCAGCCATCGCCCCAGCCATCGCCTACGATCTCCCAGGTGAAATCGACGTGCGCGTGATCACGGTGGCGGTGGTGTGCATCCTGATCGGCATTGGGATCGGGCTGCTCTCGCCGGTGACCATCCCGGTGGCCTACGCGCGCTACACCGCGGTCGGTCTGCTGGCCGGACTGGACTCCATATTCGGGGCCTTCAAGGGCTATCTCGCCGGCACCTTTGAGCCCCGCATATTTCTCACCGGGCTGATCACCAACAGCGCCCTGGCCGCCGCCTTAACCTTTGTCGGGGACAAGTTGGGTGTCGACCTCTCGATCGCCGCCATCGTCGCCTTCGGCGTCCGCATCTTCACCAACGTGGCCGCGATCCGGCGCCATTACCTTTGATTCCCAGCCACAACCTGTAGCCTGGCAACCATGCCCTAGCGGGGTTACACCTACTACATCTGTGCGGGCTTGGCCCAAGACACACAATATCTGGTCATTTGCCCCAAAGGCCGCTATACTCACCGACGACCCGCCAGGTCGTCCTTGCAATCGTTCCAGGAGGCATCCCAGCACTTCGTGTCCAGGCGTAAGCGTGTCGTCGGCCTTGATCTCGGCACCAGCAAGGTGGCCACCGTCATCGCCGAATCAGACGACTATGGTGGGATATCGGTCCTCGGGGTCGGCGAAGCTCCAGCCGAGGGCCTGCGCAAGGGCGTGGTGGTCAACATCGAGAAGACCGTGCACGCCATCCAGGCGGCGGTGGTCTCGGCCGAGCGGATGGCCGGGGTCCGGGCCGAGGCGGTGGTGGTCTCGCTCGGTGGCCCCCACCTTTCAGCGCAGGTGAGCCGGGGCGTGATCGCGGTCGCGCGCCCCGACCGCGACATCGACGCCGACGACGTGCAACGCGTGATCGAGGCGGCGCGCGCGGTCAGCGTGCCCAGCGACCGCCAGGTCATTCACGTTCTGCCCCGAGCCTTCATCGTCGATGGCCAGGAGGGGGTGAAGGAGGCGGTGGGGATGACCGGACACCGCTTGGAGGTCGAGACCCTGATCGTGACCGCGGCTCAGACCTCGCTCCAGAACGTGATCAAGTGTGTCCATCAGGCGGGACTGGACGTGGAGGACGTGGTGTACCAGGGCCTGGCCACGGGCGAGGGCGTGCTCCAGGCCAACGAGATCGAACTCGGGGTCTGCCTGATCGACATCGGCGCTGGCACCACGGACGTGGTGGTCTACAACGAGGGCAGCGCCTTTCACCTGGCCGTGCTCCCGGTGGGCGGCAATCAGGTGACCAACGACGTAGCCATCGGGCTCAAGACGACGTTGGCCGACGCTGAGGCGTTGAAGTTGCACTACGGCCACACCCTGGCCGAGGCGATCCCGGCCGAGGAGCTGATCGAGCTCCGACAGGTGGGCGGTGATCGCCTCATGACCAGTCCCCGCCGCTATCTGGCCGAGATCATCGGGCCGCGTCTGCGCGAGATCTTTCAGCTGGCGCGGAGCGAGGTGCGCAAGAGCGGTTTCGACGGCCTGCTCCCGGCCGGGGTGGTGGTGAGTGGGGGCGGTGCCCGACTGATGGGAACCACCGACGCCGCGCAGTCGGTCTTTGACTCGGCGGTCCGGCTTGGCCTGCCGACCGGAGTGGGTGGATTGGCCGACCGCGCTGGGGGCCCCTCGCACGCCACCGCGATCGGTCTGGTGCGCTGGGGCATGCACGCCCAGCCCGCCTCGTCGTCGCGCGCCCTGGCCCAGAACCCGGCCATGGGCGGCGCCTATCAGAAGACGGTGAGATGGCTGCGCGACTTCTTCTAGGCGGGGGGCAGAGAGGATGACCGATGACGCCGGGCGTCACGCGCAGCTCGGATTCTTGGACGGACAGGCCGAAAAAATGCAGGAGGTAACCATGAAGGGCGATCGCCAGGACGGACGGGCACGGATCAAAGTCATCGGCGCCGGCGGTGGCGGAGGGAACGCGGTCAACCGCATGATCTCGGCCTCGCTCAAGGGTGTGGAGTTCATCGCCGTCAACACTGATCTGCAGGCTCTCGAGCGGTGCAACGCCGACATCAAGGTCAACATCGGGCGCAAGCTGACGCGGGGCCTGGGTTCAGGGGGTGACTGGACCAAGGGTCGCGACGCAGCCGAGGAGAGCCGGGCCGAGCTCAGCGAGTTGGTCAAGGACACCGACATGGTGTTCGTGACCGCGGGTATGGGCGGGGGCACCGGCACCGGGTCGTCCTCGGTCATCGCCGAAGTGGCCAAGGCCGAGGGCGCGCTCACCATCGGCGTCGTCACCCGTCCCTTTCTCTGGGAGGGAAAGGTTCGCAACGACAGCGCCGAGGAGGGTATCCGGAGCCTGCGCGACAAGGTGGACGCCCTGATCGTGATCCCCAACGATCGTTTGGCCCAGGTCGTGGATCGGAAGACCACCTTGGAGGAGGCGTTCCGAATCGCCGACGACGTACTGCGCCAGGGGGTTCAGGGAATCGCCGACCTCATCGTGAATCCGGGCGTCATCAACCTGGACTTCGCCGACGTCAAGTCGGTCATGACCGAGACCGGAGAGGCGCTCATGGGGATCGGATTCGGCTCCGGGGACAACCGGGCCGAGGACGCGGCCAAGCAGGCGGTCGCCAGCCCGCTGCTCGAAACCTCGATCGACGGCGCCCACGGCATCCTCTTCAACATCACCGCGGGCAAGGACATCACCCTTTTCGAGTGCCAGAAGGCGGCCGAGATCGTGCGCGCCTCGGCTGACCCCGAGGCCAACATCATCTTCGGCGTGGTCAACGATGACCGCATGCAAGGCGAGGTCAAGATCACCGTCATCGCCACCGGCTTCGGGGCCCGCAGCCGCCCCGTCACGGCGTCCAGCCAGGGCGTGGTGGGAGAGCACACCGCGATCGAGTACAAGCGGCCCCTGGTCGACACCAGGCCCAGCTTCGGCGGGGACGACGCCGACCTCGAGATCCCGACCTTTCTGCGCGGCCGGATCTAGGAGCTGATTCAGATTGCGCTGCCCCTACTGTGGACACAACGACCTCAAGGTGGTTGACTCGCGTGACTCCGAGGTCGGCGAGGCCATCCGCCGGAGGCGCGAATGCCTGCAGTGCGGGCAGCGCTTCACCACCTACGAGCGGATCGAGACGGTGCCGTTCTTCGTCACCAAAAAGGACGGCCGGCGCGAGGACTTCGATCCTCACAAGCTGTTCGCCGGGCTCAAAAAGGCAACCGAAAAGCGCGACATCTCGCCCGAGCGCCTGAACGCCATCGTCGATGAGATCGAGGTTGACCTGCGCCGCAGCGGGCGGGTCGAGATCCCAAGTGGCGAGATCGGGGAGATGGTGATGGAGCGGCTAAAGCACCTGGACGAAGTGGCTTACATCCGCTTTGCCTCGGTCTATCGTGAGTTCATGGACCTGCAGCAGGTCAAGAGCGAGATCGAGCAGGTGCTCTCAGCCCGACCTGCGGCTCGTCGCAAGTAGCCCCGTGGGCGACCGGGCGCCGGACATGACCGAGCCCGAGCCGGTGACCATCCCGGGGCTGCGTTCGCCGCAACTGCTCCACGCCTTCTCCACCCTGGACTGGGGCTCGATGGTGTCGGCGGACTTGCGCCGGCGATTCGTCGCTGCCGCCGGGCTCGATGGCAGCCAGGTCGCTCTGGCTCGGGCCGTGCACGGCGCCGATGTCGCCGTGGTGCGCAGCCCGGGCCCGGTGGAGGCCGTCGACGGCCTCATCACCGAGCGCCCCCGCCTGGGGCTGATGCTGCTTTTGGCCGACTGCTACGGCGTGGTGCTCCACGATCCCCGGCGGGGCGTCCTGGGCCTCGTGCACTCGGGCTGGAGAGGCACCGCGGGACGGGTCGTGGAGGTCGCTTTGGGGATCATGGAGCGCGACTTTAATTGCCATCCCGAGGACGTCGTGGCCGGGATCGGACCCGGCATCTGCGGGGCCTGCTACGAGGTCGGTGAGGAGGTGGGAGAGCTCTTCGATTCGGCCTTCACCCGTCCCTCGGGTGCGGGGCGCATCCTCCTCGACCTGCGCGCCTGCATCACCGCCCAGCTCCTGCGTTCGGGGCTGGGCTCCGATCACGTCCACGCCCATGGCGCCTGCACCCGAGAGGACGCACAGTTTCCCTCCCATCGCCGCGCCGCCACCGGGGAGCGCTTCGCTTGCCTGGCCGCGATGATCTAGTCGCCAACCTGGCTCTGATCCGGCAGCGGATCGAGCTTGCGGGCGCCGATCCAGAGCTGGTTCAGGTGGTCGCAGCGACCAAGGGGCGCAGCCCCCAGGAGTGTCGATGGGCGCTCGCTGCCGGTATCACCGCCCTGGGCGAGAACCGGGTACAAGAGGCGCTGGCCAAGATGGAGCAGGTCTCGGCCCCGAGCTGGCACCTGATTGGGCACCTGCAGCGCAACAAGGTCGGTAGGGCCCAGGGCCGCTTTGGGCTGATCCAGTCCATCGACTCGCTCGAGCTGGCGCAGGCCCTGGCGTGCGCCGGCGGGGGCCGCGTGCTGATCGAGGTCAACATTGCTTCGGAGCCGGCCAAGACCGGGGTGCCCCCCGAGGCAGTGCCTGAGCTGGCCCCTCGGGTGGCCGAGCTGCTGGAGCTCGAGGGTCTGATGACCATGGCGCCTCAGGAGGGCGAGCCGCAGCCCCACTTTCGACGAATGCGAAGACTGCGGGACGAGGTGGAGCAGCGCCTGGGGCGGGCTCTGCCCGTGCTGTCGATGGGAATGAGTCAGGACTACCCGGCCGCCTGCCGCGAGGGATCGACCATGATCCGAATCGGGCGCGGGCTGTTCGGTCCCCCCGGCGCCTTAGCGCCGGGGCGTTGAAAGCCACTACCCTCTAGGTCGAAATGATCATCGCCCCTGCCCTGATCCTGATCGGATACGCCTTCATGGGCTGCCTGCTGGTTCGGGCGGTGTTCTCCTGGTTCGAGCCCTATCCCAAAAATCCGATCCACCGCCTGGCCTTTGACGTCACCGAGCCGGTGCTGGCCCCCGTCCGGCGCGTGCTGCCTCCGATGGCCGGCTTTGACCTCTCCTTCGTCGTCGTCTTCTTCGCCGTATCGCTTCTGGTCCAGTTCCTACAGCAGGCGCAGGGCTAGCCCATGGCGGCCGAGCGAAGGTTTGAGCCCGTGCTGAGCGGCGTCAAGCTGCCTGACCTGGAGCTGGGCGTGATGTCGCTCTGGGAGCGCGAGGGCACCTTCGCCCAGAGTCTGGCCCTGCGCCAGGGCCGACCCCGGTTCGTCTTCTATGAAGGTCCGCCCACCGCCAACGGGCGGCCGGGAACCCACCACATACTGGCCCGCTCGTTCAAGGACGTGCTGGGCCGCTACAAGACGATGAAGGGCTTCTATGTGGAGCGCAAGGCGGGCTGGGACACGCACGGGCTGCCGGTTGAGCTCGAGATCGAAAAGAGCCTCGGCATCTCCGGCAAGCAGCAGATTGAGGAGTTCGGGATCGACCGATTCAACCAGCTCTGTCGAGAGAGCGTGCATCGCTACGTGGAGGAATGGGTGCGGTTCTCCAACCGCATGGCCTTCTGGCAGGACTATGAGCACGCGTACTGGACCCTGAGCCCGGAGTACATCCAGTCGGTGTGGTGGGCGCTCAAGCAGATGTGGGACAAAGACCTCATCTACAAGGGCTTCCGGGTGGCCCCCTACTGCCCCCGCTGCGCGACCCCGCTATCCAGTCACGAGCTCGCTCAGGGCTACCAGGACGATACCGAGGACCCCAGCGTGTTCGTCCGTTTTCGGCTCCGCTCCAATCCCAACACCAGCCTCCTGGCCTGGACCACCACCCCGTGGACGCTGCCGGGGAACGTGGCCCTGGCGGTGGCCGAGGACGTCGGTTACGTGCGCGTACGCCAGGGCCTTGAGTTCTTGATCCTGGCTGAATCGCGGTTGGGTGTCCTGGAGGGTGAGCACGAGGTCGTCGAGCGCATGCGCGGCCGTGACCTCCTCGATCTGGAGTACGTGCCTCCATACGACGTCCTGACGGCGCCAGGCCGGGTGTTCTCAGTCGTCGCGGGCGACTTCGTCTCCACCGAGGAGGGGACCGGGATCGTTCACACTGCCGCGGCCTACGGCGCCGACGACCTGCGACTAGCCCAGGACCACGGCATCCCGGTGCATCACACGGTCGACCTGGGTGGGCGGTTTCTGCCCGAGGTCGAATTGGTGGCGGGGCTGTTCGTCAAGGACGCGGATCCGATCCTGATCGAGGATCTGCGCGTGCGGGGACTGCTCTATCGCGCGGAGACGGTGCTGCACACCTATCCGTTCTGCTGGCGCTGCAAGACCCCGCTGATCTACTACGCGCTCGACTCCTGGTACGTGCGTACCACCCGGCTCAAGCCGGACCTGGTGGCCAACAACGCGGCCACGAACTGGATTCCAGCCCACGTGCGCAGCGGACGGATGGGGGATTGGCTCGAGAACAACGTCGACTGGGCCATCTCGCGCTCCCGCTACTGGGGCACACCGCTGCCGTTCTGGGTCTGCAGCCAGTGCTCGGCGGCGCGCTGTGTCGAATCGGCCGAGGAGTTGGGACTGGATTCCCTGGGTGATCTGCACCGGCCTGGAATCGATGCCGTGCGTCTGGTTTGCGAGGGCTGTGGCGGCGAGATGGCACGGGTACCAGAGGTGCTCGACGCCTGGTTTGACTCCGGTTCCATGCCCTTCGCCCAGCGCGGTTACCCGCGTCAGGGAGAGGAGCAGTTCAGGGCCAGCTTTCCCGCCGACTTCATCTCCGAGGCGATGGACCAGACCCGGGGCTGGTTCTACTCCCTGCTCGCGATATCCACCCTGCTCTTCGGCCAGAACTCTTACCGCAACGTGATCTGCCTGGGCCTGGTGCTCGATCCCCGGGGTCAGAAGGCGAGCAAGTCACGCGGCAACGTGCTCGACCCCGCTCAGCTCTTCGATCAGTTCGGGGCGGACCCCGTGCGCTGGTTCTACTACACGTCGGCGGCGGTGGGGGAGAACTATCGAACCGGTGCGGACGCCTTGCGTGAGGTCGTGCGCCAGTTCTTCATGACGCTCTGGAACGTCTATTCGTTCTTCGTCACCTACGCCAACATCGATGGCTTCAGGCCCGAGCGTCAGGCCGAGATCGCGCTGGAGGAGCGCAGCCTGCTCGATCGCTGGCTGCTCTCGCGCCTGGCCGCGGTCGTGGAGAGCGTCGACGAGGGCCTGGAGCATTACGACGTCAACGCCGCCGCGCGCCCTCTGCAGGCCTTTGTGGACGAACTCTCCAACTGGTACGTGCGCCGATCACGGCGCCGTTTCTGGAAGTCGGCCGACGACCAGGACAAGCTGTCCGCCTACCAGACGCTGTACGAGACCCTGGTCACCCTCACCCGCCTCCTGGCTCCGTTCACACCCTTCTTCTCTGAGGCCATCCACCGCAACCTGTGCGCCGGCGCTTCGGTTCACCTGGCCGACTTTCCTGCCCGAGCACCCGAGCGCCGCCGACCGGATCTAGATCAGCAGATGGCAGCGGCTCGCGAGGCGGTCGAGGCGGGACGGGCAGCGCGTGACCAGGTCCGCATCAATGTCCGCCAGCCGCTGCGGTCGGTCACCTTGAATCGCGCCTTCGAACCGGAGCTGGCGGCCATCATCGCCGAGGAGCTGAACGTGAAGGAGGTGCGACACGGGGCCGAGTTCGCTCTCGACGTCGAGATCTCCGACGAGCTTCGACTGGAGGGCATGGCGCGCGAGCTGGTGCGGGCCATCCAGGAACATCGCAAGCGCAGCGGGCTCCGGATTGAGGATCGCATCGTGCTCGTGATCGGGGCGGGCGGCGATTGGGCGCGGGTCTGGGAGCGATTCGGGGACTACGTGGCCGGCGAGGTGCTGGCGAGCCAGGTGATCGTAACCTCCGACCGCGACGACGGCTGCGTGAGCCTGGACCCCGAACTCTGGTTCAGAATCCGCCCGTCGAGTTGAGGGCAGGCAAAGGCGTGTTCGCCCTGGTGGCCGCGCTGGTCTTCGCGGCCGATCGGGTGACCAAGATGATGGTTCTTCGCAGCGTGCGCCCCGGGACCCAGATCCAGGTGCTGCCTCACGTCTGGATCACCAACACCCAGAACGCGGGTGCCGCCTTCGGCTTCGCCCAGGGTGGAAGCCTGCTGTTGCCATTCATCGTGGCCTCGATCGTGGTGGTGGCCGGCATGATCTACTACGTGGCCACGCGGTCGGTGACGGTGACGACGGGCCTGGTCTTGGGCCTGATCGCCGGGGGTGCGGTCGGCAATGGTTACGACCGGGTGCTGAGGGGGAGCGTGACCGACTTCGTGGCGCTGCACTTCTGGCCCGTGTTTAACCTCGCCGACGCCGCCATCACGGTCGGGGTGCTGATCTTGGTGGCGGGGTTTGCGCTACGGCCCAAGACTTCCGACTCCTAGCCCAGGGCGAGCCCATAAGGCTGGATCGGTTTCTGGCCGATTCCGAACTGGGATTGTCGCGCTCGGCCGCCACTCGACTCATCCGGGCGGGGCGGGTCGAGCTCCGTGGCGCCCCCTGCCGTCCCTCCGATCTGGTCCAGGCCGGAGACGAGGTGAGTGGGTACCTGGAGCCGACCGCGTCCTCGACCCCGGTGGCGGAGGCCATACCGCTTGAGATCGTCTATCAGGACGATCAGCTGGTGGTGGTTAACAAGCCGGCCGGGATGGTGGTGCATCCAGCTCCGGGCCACAGCAGCGGAACCCTGGTTCACGCCCTCCTCGGCCTGGGGGGCACCTGGTCGGCCGCGGGGGGGCAGGCCCGGCCTGGCATCGTCCACCGCCTGGATCGGGGCACCTCGGGCCTGATCCTGGCCGCGCGCACCGATCGGGCCCATCGTTCCCTCTCCGCCCAACTCGCCGAGCGCCGCCTGCGTCGCAGCTACCTGGCGCTGGTCCGCGGACGGCCCTCACCTCTGCTTGGAATCCTCGAGGGCCCGATCGGTCGCGACCCCCGCCAGCGCCTGCGCATGGCCGTGGTGGAGAAGGGGCGCTGGGCCCGAACCCGCTACCGGGTGCTGGAGTCAAAGGGGGGGCATACTCTGGTCAGATGCGAGCTGGATACCGGGCGGACCCATCAGATCAGGGTCCATCTCGCCGCTCTGGGCCATCCGGTGACGGGGGATGAGCTCTATGGGGGCGGCACCGCCGGTGGTCGGCCCATGCTCCACGCCCAGCGGATTGCCTTCGTTCACCCCCTGAGCGGGGCGGAGATGAGCTTCGAGATTGATCTCGCACCCGATATGGCGGCCTTCTGGGCGGGCCTCAAGTGACTCGAGGGCGCCTGGTCGTCATCTCCGGCCCGGGCGGAGTCGGCAAGGACACGGTGATTGAGGCGCTGCGCCGGCAACGACCCCGGCTCGCCTACAGCGTCTCCCACACGACGCGGCCGGCGCGGGACTATGAGCGCGACGGCGAGCACTACTATTTCGTCAGCGCCGACCAGTTTGGGGAGCTGCTCCAGGCGGGCGAGATGATAGAGCACGCGCGCGTCAACGGTTACCTTTACGGAACTTCCCGGGGGCCGGTAATGGAGGCGCTCGGCGAGGGCCGCGACGTGATCCTCAAGATCGACGTCCAGGGAGCCGAGCAGGTGCGGCGCTCCCACCCAGACGCCCTGTTCATATTTATCAGCCCGCCCGACATGGAGGAGCTGCTGCGCCGCCGGCGGGGGCGAGGAAGCGAGAGCGAAGCCCAGATCGAGGCGCGCCAGAGGCTGGCTGACGAGGAGATGCGGTGGGCGGCTAGCTACGACCACGTGATCGTCAACGATCGGGTCGAGAGGGCAGCCGAGAACATCCTCGAGCTGCTTGAGGGCCGGGGTGCAGAGCGCGATGCCAGCTGATCCCCCGATTCCATCCGAGCTCGTCGGACGGCGCCTGGCGCTTCTGGTCACGGGCGGCATCGCCGCCTACAAGCTGGTCGATCTCACCTCCAAGCTGGTCCAGGGAGGCTGCACGGTGCGGGTGGCGATGACGCGCTCGGCCCAGCGTTTTGCCGGCGCGGCCGCCTTCCGGGGGGTGAGCGGCCAGCCTGTCCTGACCGACCTATTCGCCCCCGGCGGCGCCGCCGAGCCCCACGTCGAACTGGGTGATTGGGCGCAGATGATCCTCCTCGCCCCGGCCACCGCCGACGTCCTGGCGCGCGTTGTCCAGGGACGGGGGGACGACCCCGTCACCGCAACCCTGCTCGCCGCCCGTTGTCCGGTCGTGATCTCCCCGGCGATGAACGACGCCATGTGGGCCAACGCGGCCGTGCAGGCCAACGTGGCCGAGCTTCGACGCCGCGGGCTGAGCGTGCTAGAGCCGGCTTCGGGCCGCTTGGCCAGCGGACACCACGGTCCAGGTCGTCTCCCGGAGGCGTCCACGCTGCTCGCGGCCCTGGCCAGCGCGACCCGCTCGGCCTACGACTACGCCGGGCTCAAGGTGGTGGTCACCGCCGGGGGCACTCGCGAGGAGCTGGACCCAGTGCGCTATCTCAGCAATCACTCGAGCGGGAAGATGGGCATCGCCATCGCCCAGGCTGCGGCCCAGAGGGGCGCTCGGGTGATTTTGATCAGCGCCGCCCAGATGCCGTCCCCGCCCGCGGTCGAGATGGTCCCGGTGGCGAGCGCGGTCGAGATGCTGGCGGCGCTAAGAGAACACCTGGACGGGGCGCGGCTTTTGGTCATGGCCGCAGCCGTGGCCGACTTCAGGCCCGAGCGCCGGGAGGTGGACAAGATCCGGCGCCAGGGCCGCTCCCATCTGGTGCTTCATCTGGTGCCCAACCCTGACCTGCTGCTGGAGCTGGCCGCAGAGCCCCGATTCAAGGACGTATATCGGGTCGGCTTCGCCGCCGAGACCGGCCCTCTGGAAGAGCTGGCGCGGACCAAGCTCGATCGCAAGCACCTTGACGCCATAGTCGCCAACGACGTCGCCCGCTCCGACATCGCCTTCGGCTCGGACTACAACGCCGGGCTCCTGCTCTTTGCCGACGGAACCCGGTTCGACCTCGAGCGCATGCCCAAATCGGAAATGGCTGGCCGTCTTCTGGACCAGGTGCGGCCACGCCTCGGCTGAGCCGCCTGGCCCTGCTCCTGGTTTTATCCAGCGCCCTCATGGGTGCCTGCGGCAGCCCCACCCGGGCCCAGCAGGCGGCCACCGGGCGGCAGCTCGCCGAGGCGGTCCGGCAGGCGCAGCAGGGTGGCGTCAGGGTCACCCTGGAGGAGTCCTTGGCTCTGAACGGGGGCAGTCTGGCCGCGGGTCAGGAGTACCGTCTCCAGGCGTCGGGGAGTGGCCTGGCGCGGGGGGATCAGGCCAGGTTCAGCTATGCCATCGATCAGGGCAGCCAGCGCGCCACCTACCAGATGATGTTCGACGCCTCCCGGCTCTACGTCGAACACGCTCCCAGCAGTGGCTGGAAGTCGGTCCCTCTGGAGTCGATGACTTCACTCTTCCCGGCATTGCGGCTGACCCTGATCCGCCAGTCACTGCTGCTCGCCAGTTCGATCTCCTCGCCCCAGCTAATCCACCTCAACTCGGGCTTTGCTCGCTCCTACGCCATCCAACCCGGGCCGGATCAGGTCCAGCAACTGCAGTCGATCGCGGTCGATCCCTCGATCGAGGCCGCCTTCTTAAAGCAGGCCCAGACTCAGATCGACGTCGACCTCTCGCTCCCTGGTGATCGCCTGCTCCAGATCCAGGTTCACCTCGCGGCCACCGATCCGGTCAGCGGGCAGCACCAGGAGATCCTGAGCACGGCCAGCTTCAGCCCCGCCCGGGTGGGCGATCTCTCCCCCCCTGGAGGTGACGTCGCGACCTCCCCGGGCGAAATATTGGCCTAGGTTTTGCTCTACGCCGAGGTGGCGGTCGACGTTGCGCGTCGGGGTGAGAACGACACCTACACCTACGCCGTGCCGGAGGGATTGACGGCTCAGCCCGGCCAGCGCGCCTGGGTTCCCTTCGGGCGCCGCCTACAGCCGGGGCTGGTGGTCTCCACAAGCTCGGAGCCGCCGGACCTCAAGGCGGTGAAGCAGATCGAGCGCGTGGAGGATGCCCCGCTGCTCTGGCCGCACCAGGTTGAGCTGGCCCAGCGCGTGGCCGAGCACTACTGGGCTCCCCTGATCGACGTGCTTCGGGCCATGGTTCCGCCCCGCATTCGGCGCGGCCGCTCCAACGGTTCGGGGTTCTCGAGCCGCCAGGTTCGACACAGCCGTCTCCTGCTCCACGCCCTTCCCCAGGGCCCGCCCGAGCCCGCCCCGGCCCTCAACCGAGCTCAGATCGATGCCCTGGAACAGATCGCGACACACCAGCGGGTGCTCCTCCACGGCGTCACCGGCTCGGGCAAGACCGAGGTCTACGCCTGCGCGGCGCGCGCGGCCCTGGATCTGGGCCTGGACGTGCTGGTTCTGCTGCCCGAGATCTCACTCTCACCCCAGCTGGTCGAACGCCTGTCCCGCCGCCTCGGCGTTCCCCTGGCGGTGCTCCACAGTGGGCTCAGCGAACTCGAGCGGGCCCAGCAGTGGTGGCGCATCCGCCGGGCTGAGGTTCAGGTGGTGGTGGGCAGCCGTTCGGCCGTGTTCGCTCCCCTGCATCGTCCTGGCCTGATCGTGGTCGACGAGGAGGGATCGGCGGCCTACAAGCAGGATCGCACCCCGCGCTATGAGGCCGGCTGGGTGGCGGAGCAGCTCGCCCTGATCTGCTCCGCGCGCCTGATCTTGGGCTCCGCCACACCCAGCGTGGCCAGCTTTCATCGGGCGCGATCGGGCGATCTGGCCCTGGCCAGCATGGATAGGCGCGCGGCCGGGCGGCCTCCGGTCATCGAGCTGGTGGATATGCGCGCCACCGACTCGGGCCCGGCTCCGATTTCGCGCCGGCTGGGCCAGGTGGTCGAGGGGACGTTGGCGGCGGGCGAGCAGGCGGTGCTCTTCTTGAACCGGCGGGGGATGTCCACCGCCATCCTCTGTCGCGACTGCGGCACCCGGTTCAGCTGTCCCAACTGCTCAGTCGCGATGGTGCAGCACCCTGAATTGGACGGCCTGTACTGCCATTACTGCGGCTGGCGGGAGGACATGCCGAAGGTCTGCCCGGTCTGCGCCGGGCGCCGTCTCAAGGGCATGGGAGTGGGCACCCAGCGCCTGCAGGCGGCGGTGGCCCGGCGCTGGCCGAGGGCCAGGGTGCTCCGGCTTGATTCCGACGTGACCCGGCGCCCGGAGGCCTACCTCGAGGTCATGGAGTCGTTCGCCCAGGGTCGGGCTGACATCCTGGTCGGGACCCAACTGGTAGCGCGCGGACTCGATCTGGAGGCCGTCAGCGCGGTCGGTGTGATCGACGCCGATCTTCCCCTGCAGGTGCCCGACTACCGGGCGGCGGAATCGACCTTTGCCCTGGTGACTCAGGTTGCGGGCCGCGCGGGTCGCGGCGAGCGGGCGGCGCAGGTGGTGGTCCAGACCTGCAACCCCGAGCACTATGCGCTGCGCTGGGCCGCCGCGGGCGACTATGCGGCGTTCTTCGCCCAGGAGATCAGATCCCGCCTCCGGTTTGGATTTCCTCCCGCCTCCGAGCTCGCAGTGGTGACGTTCTCCGACCCCGATCCCGAGCGCGCCGAGCAGGGCGCCAGGACCGGGACCGACGCGCTGGCGGCGGGAATGGCGCGCCAGGGTCTGGCCGGGATCCAGCTCAGCGGCCCCTCGCCCGCGTTCATCCACCGCCTGCGCGGCGAGTGGCGCTGGCAGCTGACGATCCGAGGAGAGGGGCTGGCGCGGGTACGCCGGCTGGTGCCCCGAGGCCGGGGATGGAGCTGTGACGTCGACCCGCGGGGCTGATCAGAATGGCCGCCCGCTCTCGCCGGCCTGGGTAGAATCGAATCGTGGCCCTGCGTACGATCCTCGGCTTTGACCATCCGGTGCTGCGCGAAAAGTCACGCCGCGTGGCGCACGTGGACGCCTCGGTGGTGCGCCTGCTGGATGATTTGGCTGAGACCATGTACGCCGCGCCCGGGGCCGGTCTCGCGGCCAACCAGGTCGGGGTGGCGCTCCGGGTGTGCGTGGTCAAGGGCGACGACAACCAGCACTGGGGTCTGGTCAATCCCACCCTGGTCAAGGCACAGGGAGTCCAGCGCGGCTACGAGGGGTGTCTTTCCTATCCGGGCTGGGTGGGCGAGGTGGAGAGGGCGGAGACGGTCGTGGTCAAGGGTCTCAACCGACGTGGCAAGGAGATCCGGGTCAAGGCCTCGGGCTTTACCGCGCGCGCATTTCAGCATGAGCTCGACCACCTCGACGGCGTTCTCTTCACCGATCGCCTGACCGGGCTCGACACCCTGGTTCGGGTCGAAGATCTGGACGAGGGGGAGGAGCTGCGCGCAGCCGAGGCGTAGCCCGCTGATGGCTGACCGCGCGCGTTCCGTCGTATTCGCCGGCAGCGCCGAGTTCGCCGTGCCGTCACTGCGGGCGCTAAACGCGGCCGGTTATCGACTTGGCCTGGTCGTGACCCAGCCTGACCGGCCGGGCCACCGCCTGCGCCTGAGTGCTCCGCCGGTCAAGGTCGAGGCCCTTGGCCTGGGGTTGAGCGTTTTCCAGCCCGAACGCATCGGGTCCCCCGAATCGCTCCGGCGGATCGCCGCCGCGGCCCCCGATCTGATGGTGGTGGTGGCCTATGGGCAGATCATCCCTCCCGCCCTCCTGAGCCTGCCGGCCCAGGGCGTGATCAACGTCCACGCCTCGCTGCTCCCGCGCCATCGTGGGGCGGCGCCGATCGCGGCAGCAATTCTGGCTGGTGATAAGGCGAGCGGCGTCAGCATCATGCTGATGGACGAAAAGCTCGATCATGGCCCGGTGCTTCAGATCCTGAGCACGCCGATCGAACCCGAGGAGGACTCGGTTCAGCTGGGCCAGCGCCTGTCCCACCTCGGGGCCGGCCTGCTGGTGGACACGCTGGATCGCATCGATGAGCTCATCCCCGAGCCCCAGGACGAGCGCCAGGTGACGCTGGCGCCCAAGCTCCAGCGGAGCGACGGCGAGCTCGACTGGGGGATCGAGGCATCAAGGCTGGAGCGCGCGGTGCGGGCCCTGCAGCCCTGGCCCGGGGTCACCGTGCCGTGGTCGTCGCGGCGCCTCAAGGTCCTGCGGGGCCGAGCCTGCCCAGGACTGGGAGGGCGCCCGGGCGAGGTGCTCGAGCGGAGTGGGGATGGAGTGCTCGTGGCCTGCGCCGTGGACTCCTACCGGCTGGAACTGGTGCAGATGCCTGGAGGTCGACCTGGACCCGCCCGGCTGCTTCTGGCCGCGGATGCCTGAGAACGCGCCCCGCGACGTGGCGGTCAACCGCCGCGCCTACCACGATTATTTCGTCGACGAGCATCTGGAGGCGGGACTGGTCCTGACCGGGACCGAGGTCAAGTCTCTGCGGCTTGGTCGCTGCAACCTGCGCGATGGCTACGTCCGCATCGATCAGGACGAGGCCTGGCTGGAGAACGTCCATATCACGCCCTACGATCGGGGCGGCTACGACAACCACGAACCGATGCGGCCCCGCAAACTTCTGCTGCACGCCTCTGAAATCGCCTCCCTGGTCGGCAAGACCCGCCAGAAGGGATACACGCTGATTCCGCTCCGGGTCTACTTCGTCCGCAACCGGGCCAAGGTCGAGGTGGGTCTCTGCCGGGGCAAGCGCCAGTACGACAAACGCCAGGCGCTGGCCGAGGCGGACGCCCGGCGCGAGATGGAGAGGGCCACCCGGCGCTGAACTGCCTCTCGACCCAGGCGCACCCACGGTCGGGGCGGTACAATCAAAGTCGAAGTTCCATCCCCGGGGGCGTACGGTCTCGACGGGGCAGTTGGGCTTCGGGATTGCGAGCCGAAGGCGTGTGCGTTACAGCGCAGGCAATACAAATGCCAACAACCGACCCGCTCTCGCCCTGGCTGCGTAAGTAGCCCCGGGTTAGAGCCCCGGGACACGATCCCGGGCATCGCCCCTGGCGGCGCCGGCAAGCCAGAAGGTGGTGTCACAAAGAGCCGGCTTGCCGTTCCCCGGGCGTCTCGGCCGGGATTCGGGACTGATCACCGAGACTGGCCGCAGGGGATCCCGCCGGGAGGAGCCCCAAGGTGAGATCAAACTCCCGGATACGCTCGTAGAAGTCTCGGGGATCTCTGCTTCGGACGCGGGTTCAACTCCCGCCGCCTCCACCATTATCTGTATTCGGAAAGGGCCGCAAAGGGCCAGATTGACCCCAAACCGGATTCGCGTGGTCCCAAGCCGAGGGGATTGAACTGCTTCCTGGTTCAGGCGACAGCGACACCTCCTCGAGGGGCCATCGTGCGCTCGGCCTCCACCCGCCTCAGCCTGGGGTGATGGTGGAGGAGGGTGCCGCACCCGTCCTGCGCCGATGCCGACCTCAGCTCTGGGCACGCCCCGCAGCGGCCGGGTCGCATTGAGACTTATTCAGATACCCGCGGCCCCAGCGTGATGCCCTGGGGCGTGATCTCAAAGCGTCGCACCGCCGGCTGATGGGTGCTGGCGCGCGTCTTTACCACGGTGAGGGCCCGGCGTAGCAACTCTCCCTCCTTGACGTACTGCAGAACCAGCACGTTGTCCGACAGATGGGACATGCCGGCTTCCGAAATTCGGGTCATGGTGAAGAGTTCTGGGACCTCCATCGTCATCATGAGACTGATGCCGGCGCGCGAGCAGCGCTGGGTTAGCGAATACATCCACTCCCGGAAGCGCAGATCGTCCCCGGCGGCCAGTGCGAGATCGACCAGGCTGTCGATCAACACCCGGCGGCAGCCGTGGCTCTCAATCGCCGCCAGCAGCTCGTGCGCCCATTCGTCGATGTATATGTCGACCGGGGAGTGGGCCAGCAGGTGCACGCCAGGCGCCTCCAGGGTCCAGCCAAAGCCACGCACCACTCGCTCCAGTTGGGTGCGGTTCTCCTGCAGCGAGGCGATGAGCCCGGGCTGGCCGGCCTGAGCGCCATTGAAGATGAAGTGCAGTCCCATCAGGGTCTTGCCCACGCCCGAAGGCCCGGCCACCAGGGTCGCCGATCCCGGCCAGTACCCATCCCCCAGCAGTTCGTCCAGAGCGGCCACGCCGGTCGCGTGGCGCTCGGTGCCGAGGCGATATTCCGAGTCGTCAATTCGGTCGGCCAGCCGGGGAAAGACGTTGATGCCATCCTTCGAAATCCGGTACCCGTGGTCGCCGGAGAGAAATCCACTCCCGCGCAGCTTCAGCACCCTCATGACGCGCCGCTCACGCTCGTTCGAGCGCCGGGCGATGAGCGCGATGATGGCGTCCGCGACGGCGAATTCGGCGGCGTCGACCGCGTTTTCGGGGCTGTACTCGCCCACCCAAAAAGATGAGGCGGCGATCGCGGTCAGCTTTCCGGCCAGATCGTGCAGGAAGCGGCGCAGATCACCGTCGCTGGAAGCGAACGCGCTGAGCGCCTTGAAGCTGTCGATAACCACTATGCCCGGCCGCCGCTCCTTCAGCAGTCCGTCGATCCGCGCCAGCGCCGCGCCCAGGCCACCGTCGCGTAGGTCGGCCCCCAAGTCCTCGTAGATGACCCGAGAGCCGAGCGCCTTGGGCTCGAAAAAGGACAGCTCCTGGCCGTAGCGGATGATCTTGTCGAACGGCTCTGACACCGTTGAGAGGTAGATGGCCGGATGCTCGGGGGTGGCGTTGTGGAACACGTACTGCTCGCAGAGGATGGTCTTGCCGCTCCCTGGCGCCCCGATGATCAGGTTGATCGCGTTGGCCGGAAGGCCGCCGCCGAGCACGTCGTCCAGCCGCTGGCTGCCGGACGAAAGCCGACCTGGAGTCAAGCCTGGCTCGCCATCGAGATCGCGGGCCGGGCCAGCGCGCTGGTGCCGAGCAGGTCACGGACCACTGAGACGAGAAGCCGGGGCTCGATGGGCTTTTGGACGAAGGCGGCGGCGCCGGCTTCGAGCGCCTCGCCGGAGCTTTCGAGGGCCGAGACCGCCAGGATCTGACCCTGGCCGGCGGCCGCGAACTGGCGGCAGAGACGGAAGCCCGCCCCGCCCGAGATCAAGAGGTCGATCAAGACCAGGGCGGGGGAGCGCTCGCCGAAGAGGTGCGCGGCCTCCGGACCGTCGAGGGCGGTGCAGACGTCATAGCCCTCGGTCCGCAGGAGATATTCGGCCAACCCCGCCGCGTAGGGGTCGCGCTCGGCGATGAGGACCAGAGGAACCGCGGGATCAGGCTTCGTGGTGCCCCGTTCTGCGGCTCCGAGCCTCTCGCTCAGTATCCGATGCGCATCCGCCGCCGACAGGCCGTCTTCGAGTCCGGTGCGAATCGACCTGAGCTGTTCGACCTGGACCCGCGAGTACAGGCGCTGAGATCCCTCGCTCCGATATGGCACCACCACCTGATAGCGATCCTCCCAGGCGCGCAAGGTGGCAGTTGGAACCCCGAGCATCTTGGCCACCGCCCCGATGCTGAAGACCGGCTGTTCCGAGCTGGTATTGGCCATCCCGGGTAAGTTAGCACTCCGATTAGGGATCGGGCACATCCGAATAACAAGTTAGTGCGGAGCTATCCGATAGGTTTTCGATCTTGCGGGACAGGAAAATCAACAATTGCGGAGTGCTCTGCGAAAGCTCTACACTACCGCCGCAATAGTTCAATGGATTGTGTGGAGGATCCCAGTCGGTGTCTGAATGGACGGCCGAAGATAGGATCGGTGCGGGCTACGCCGAACACTCCATCCGGGTCCTTCACGTGGAGGACGACCGGGCTCTGTCTGAGATGTACGCCCTTGGCCTCAGGATGCACGGCTTCGAAGTCCTGGTCGCGCATGACGGGCAGGGGGCGATCGAGGCGGCGCTACAGCGAGCGCCGGATTTCGTCGTCCTGGATGTCGGTCTGCCCGATATCGACGGGCTCGAGGTCCTGGACCGCTTGCGCGCGGATCCCCGCACGGCCCTTGTCCCGGTCGCGCTCTTGACCGCCTTCAGCCCAACGGCGTATCACGAGCGAGCCCGGGCTCTGGGTGTGTGCGAAGTGCTGCTCAAGCCCAGCACGACACCCTCAGAGCTGGCCGCGGCGATTAGCCAGCACCTGGCCCAGGCCCGACTCGAATGACAGGCGGAGCGCGCCCGCGGTGGGGCGGCGACGAAGTTCCCCGTCCGCCCGATCCCCCCGAGCTCTATCTGGCCGGGAATCGCGCGCGCCCGGAGGAGGTGACGCTACAACCCATGAGCCCCCCGGCCGTCGCCATCCTGGCAGCGGGTCACTTCGATGCCTACGTGCTGGAGCGGGTGCGCGCGGGTGAGAGCCTGGACCAGGCGCGACAGGTCGCGCGCCAGCAGTGGGAGCTCTACCTCCCGGGCGGACAGCCCGCGCCCGGGCACCGCTATCACCGGGTCTTGGAGGCAGGCCGCGCGGTGGGCTGGCTCTGGATCGGACCCTCCCCGCTGGATCGGGAGGGTGCGGAGTGGATTTTCAACCTCCAGATCGACGAGCCCGAGCAGGGGCGCGGCCTCGGGCGCCTGGCGCTGGCGCTGGCCGAGGCAGACGCCCGCGACCATGGGGCCAGCGAGCTCGGCTTGAACGTGTTCGGCCACAACGAGGTCGCTCTCCGTCTGTATGAATCGGCGGGCTTTCAGGCAGCCTCGATCAACATGGTCAAGACGCTGGCCGAGGAGCCGTAGGACCCAGAGCGGGCCTAGCCCCCGGACCCGGGCCAGCGCCGGACTAGACTGCGTTGAGATGGACGTTCGCCGCCGTCAGGGACGGATGCTGGTGCCCCGCTCGCGTCCTCCTGCGGACCGTGCCCTGCTCCAGCGGCCGGGTCCGGACGCATCCCACCACAGCGACTCCTGGCGCGTGCTCCGCTTCCTGGCCGAATTCGTCGAGGGGTTCGACTCCCTGACCGAGGTGGGCAACGCGGTGACCGTGTTCGGGTCTGCGCGGATTACCCCAGATGACCCCTACTACGCCTCCGGACGTGCCCTCGGAGGCGCCCTCGCCCACCGCGGCGTGGCGGTCATCACCGGCGGTGGTCCGGGCCTGATGGAGGCCGTCAACCGAGGCTGCATGGAGGCCGGCGGGGTCTCGGTCGGTTGCAACATCGAGTTGCCCCATGAGCAGTCATTGAACGACTACGTCGAGATCGGGGTGGAATTTCGCTACTTCTTCGTGCGCAAGCTCATGTTCGTCAAATACGCGCGCGGGTTCGTCATCTTCCCCGGTGGATTCGGGACCCTGGACGAGCTCTTCGAGGCCCTTACCCTGGCCCAGACCGGGAAGATAGAGCACTTCCCCATCGTCCTCTTCGGCTCCAAGTACTGGGCCGGGCTTCTGGCCTGGCTCAAGGCAGAGGCGCTGGGCGCGGGACTCGTGACTCCCGTCGACCTCGAGCTGTTGAGGATCACCGACGATCCTGACGAGGCCGCATCCCTGGCCACGGCGGCCATCGCGGCGGGCTCGCCTGAGCCTGCGCCGGAGAGCTGAGAGCCTTCCCCAGGCTCGTCCGCGGGCTAAGCTTTAGCCCTGAACCGCATACGGATCCTCTACGCACTGGGCGTCGTGGTCGCCCTGGCTGCCGCCCTGGTCGCGGTCTCCATACCCAGGCCGGAGCCGGGCGGCGCGGTTCTGCTGAACCTGGCTTCGGCTCAGGGTGAGCGTCTGGGGACGCCGGTAGAGGTCCAGGTCGGGGGGCACCGGATAGAGCTCCGCGGGGCGGCGCCCAAGGCCCCCGAGGAGCGCACCGTGGCCCAGTTCGACCTTGCGCCCGGCAGCTACCGGGTGACCGTGGGTCGGATAACGCTCGCCCCCACGCTGATAGTTCGCCCCGATCAGGCGACCCCCGTACTGATCGGGGTCCGCGCGGGAGCGGTGAGTGCGGCCCTGGCCTGGGTCGGCACCTCGGACGCCAATCTCGGCCTGGCCGAGCTCCAGGGCGCGCTTCAGGCGATGCCTTCATTCTCGCTTCAGGATCAGGACGGGCACCCCTTCACCAATGCCTCGCTGATCGGTCGGGACACCGTCATCGCCGCATTCCAGACCAGCTGTGGCGAGACCTGTCCGATCTACAGCGGTCTCCTCTTCCAGCTTCATCAAGAGGCGCCGTCGGTCCAGCTGGTCGAGGTCACCACCGATCCCGGGCAGGACAGCCTCCCGGTGCTGGCGGCCTACCGGCATACGATCGGAGCCGACTGGAGCCTGGTCGGTGGCTCTCCCGCGGCTTTGGCCGCCTTCTGGGGAAACTTTGGAGTCGCCCTCGGCAGTGGCGACAGCCACACCTCGGCCCTGATCCTGGTCGACCCCCACGGCTTCGTTAGAGCCAGCTACGTGGGTGTGCCAGACGTGGGCGGCGCATTGCCTCCGGTGCTGAGCCGCCAACTCGATGCCGCCGGTCGGGCCCTGCTGGCCGGGCACGGGGACGGATGGGGCGCTCCTCAGGTGCTGGCGACCCTGCAGGCCATAACCCAGACCGCTGCCCCCGTGACCCAGGCGGCTGTGCCTGACTTCACCGTGCGCTCCGCCAGCGGAGTGGAGGTCAGCCTGTCCAGCTACTCGGGGCGCCCAGTGCTCATCAACTTCTGGCGCTCGGACTGCCCGCCATGTCGGGCGGAAATGCCGCTGCTGATCCGAGCTGCGCAGACCCATCCGAAGCTGGCTCCACTGTTCATCAATGAGGGTCAGAGCGCCAGCGTGGCCGCATCCTACCTGCGTTCCCTGGGCTGGAAGGGCCAGGTCCTGCTCGATTCCAGCACCCAGGTGGGCATCAACTATCACGTCTCCGGCTATCCGACCAGCTTTTTCGTGCGCCCCGACCAGACCCTGGAGGGGGTCTTTCCGGGCGCGCTGTCGGCCGCGGTACTGGGCGCAAACCTGGCCGACATCGGTGCTTAAGTAGACTTCTCGACGTGAGCCACGCCCTGGTTTCGAACCCGCCTGCGGAGCGGCGGGGGGCGGTCAGCGCACTCCGCGACTACCTCAGCATGCTGAAGCTGAGGGTGGTGGCGCTCCTGGTGCTGACCGCTGTCGGAGCCATGTTCCCGGCTGCCCGGGGCTGGCCCACGCTATCCGCGGTGGTCGGGGTGGCGCTGGGAGGAACCCTGGCCGCGGGCGGCGCCGAATCGATCAACGCCTGGTTCGATCGCGACATCGACCGGGTGATGTCGCGCACCAGCCGGCGCCCGCTTCCGAGCGGGCGCATCCCGCCCTGGCATGCCCTGGTCATGGGGCTCACCCTGAATCTGCTCGCCTTCGCCGTGCTGGCCCTCCTCGCCAACGTCCTGGCAGCCGTCCTCGCCCTGGTCGGGACCGCGATCTACGTGCTCGTCTACACCATGTGGCTCAAGCGCTTAACTCCCCAGAACATCGTCATCGGGGGGGCGTCGGGGGCGATGCCGCCGCTGGTCGGTTGGGCGGCGGCCGCGGGGCATTTGGACCTCACCGCCCTGGCCCTGTTTCTGGTTGTGTTCTTCTGGACCCCGCCTCACTTTTGGGCCCTGGCCCAGATCTTAAAGCGTGACTATGCCGACGCCCGGGTGCCGATGATGCCGGTGGTGCAGGGGGATCGGACCGCGCGGCGCCAGAGTGTGGTCTACGCGATTCTGGCCGTCGCGGCCAGCCTGGTGCCTTACCTGACCCATCACGAGGGCGCGTTCTACCTGGTCGGTGCGGTGGTGCTGGGGGCCATCCTGATCGGGTTCTGCCTCGTGAACCTGGGGGGACAGCGCACCCGCCAGCTCTGGGTGTTTTCCATGGCCTACCTCGGTCTGCTGTTCACCCTGCTCGCGTTGGGTTCGTTCCTTCTCTGAGCGTGGGCCTGGGGTGGGTTCGCCCTGTACTCTTGGCGGCGTTGATCTAAGGGCCTGTGGTGAGTCTAGAGCGGGGGGTACGCGATGCTGCTGGAAGGTAAGAAGATCCTGGTCACGGGGGTGCTCGACCGCAAGAGCATCGCCTACTCCATCGCCGAGGAGGCGCAGAGGGCCGGGGCCGAAATCGTTCTGACCAGCTTCGGCCGGGTCAAAACCATCACCGAGATGATGGCCAAGCGCCTGCCCACCCGCCCCGACGTGCTCGAGCTCGACGCCACGCGACCCGAGGACATCGAGGCCGTGCGGGCCGAACTGCAGCGCCGTTGGGGTCGCCTCGACGGCCTGGTGCACTCGATCGCATTCGCGCCCGAGGACGCCCTCGGCGGTAACTTTCTCAACACCCCGTGGGAGTCGGCCGCGGTCGCCTACCGGGTCAGCGCCTTCTCGCTCAAGGAGCTGGCGGTGGGCTTCCTGCCCCTGATGCGCGAGCAGGGCGGATCGATCGTCACCCTGGACTTCGACAACTCGACCATGGCCTGGCCCTCGTATGACTGGATGGGTGTGACCAAGAACGCGCTGGTCGCCATCGTGCGCTACCTCGCGCGAGACCTGGGCCAGCACGCGATTCGCGTCAACGCGGTGTCAGCCGGGCCCATACGCACCATCGCGGCCAAGGGAGTGCCGGGCTTTGCCACCGTGGAGCAGGGCTGGGGTCGCCGGGCGCCACTGGGCTGGGACACCACCGATCCGACCCCGGTGGGGCGCGCAGTGTGCGCTCTGCTCAGCGACTACATGACCAAGACCACGGGCGAGGTGGTGCACGTCGATGGCGGCTTCCACGCCATCGGCACCGAGCCCGGCGCGCCCGGGTAGCTCCCGGCGACAAGACTGTTGAGCCCCATATCTTGGGGTAGACACTATTCAAACGCACCAGGTGGTGTTAGTCTCGCTGAAATTCCTGAAACGGAGGGACGGATTGCGAGATTGTCTGGTGATCTACGTCGACGTCGCGTTGGACAGGAACGGTCGGGCGGGTTGTGGTGCCCTCGTCTTCGGCGGCGGACGCTTGATCTACGCCGAGTCATTCGGCCTCACCCACCTGGGGGGCTCAGCCCAGCTCGAGGCTCACGTCTGCGCCGGCGCCCTCGACCTGGCCGCCTCCCGCTGGCCCGGCCACCGGGTGGTGGTGCGCACCGACTGCGCTCCGGTGGTGCGCAGTCGATGTCCCTCGAGTGAGACGTTTGGGGCGGCCATCCGCGAGGTGCGAGAGCGCACGCGGCGGGGTCACCGGGTGGTGAGGTACATCTCGCGCAAGTCCAACCCGGCCCATGAGCTGGCTCGGGACGGACTCAAGAGTCTGATTCGGCAGGGGTTGGCGCTGGCCGCCTGAGCGGGTTCGGAGCGCTGAGGCGGGGGCCCCTGGCTCGCGGGCCGGAGCCGGGCGGGGTGTCGGCGCGGCCCCAACGCCGACCGAGCAGGGCGGCGAGCAGTCCCACGCTCCCGTCGATGAGGGCGTAGCCCCCGGCGATGGCAGAAGGCGGGTTGCCCGACGGCACATGATCCCACGGTGCCACCGCGGCCCAGCGCCAGGCTCCAGCCAGGGTGCCCGCGATCTCCAGGTCGGTGGTGGCAACGAAGATGGCGGCAAAGAGCGCGTATCGGCGCGAGCGCATGACCACCAGGGCGAAGACGGGCAGGCAGAGGGCGCCCTGAACGTCCAGGCGTCCGGTCAGCTGGGGCAGCCAGGTGAGCCCGGAGACCGTCCACGCCATGCACAGGGCGAGCAGCACGTAGGCGACCTGGCGTCCCCGCGAGCGCATGAGCGGGGTGCCGACGGCGGTGATGCCGAACAGATAAACCAGGCCATGGCCGAAGGGGACGTAGAGGGGCAGATTGTGAAAGCGGTAGCGGTATACCCCCCAGATGAGTGAGCCGAAGACCTCAAAGCCGGTGGCCACGATCACGCAGAGCCAGACCTGCCGGCGCTGTGACGGCTCCAGATAGGAAGTGCACAGGACCAGTACGAGCAGGGTCAAGAGCCCCAGGCCGTACTGAGGCCACAGATAGGGCAGGCGGCCGTCGGCGATGAGCAGGAGAGGGGTGTAGGTCAGAAGGTAGAGGTGGAGCCAGTACGGGGCCAGGAGACGGCGCAGCTGGCCCAACCGGGAGCAGACGTCAGTCGGCATCGAGATCGCCGGAGGGGTCCTCGCCGCTGGGAGTGGCTCTGGGGCCGGGCCGAAATCCGGACGCCGGGGAGGCGGGCCCAGCAGAGGGCGCGGGCGGAGCCGGGGAGCCGGTGACACCATGCTGGTGGGTCACGACGGCGTCGATCAGGGGTGGGCGGCGGCGCCACCAGCGGAGGCCCATGGTGAGCAGAGCGAGGAAGAGGAATGGGAGGAGGCCCCAGGGGATGATGGCAGGGTGGAGGAGGGCGGCGAGTGGAGAGCCCCCAGAGGATCCGGCCGGGGGGCTGAGCGGGCGCGCGCTGGGACTGGCCGTGGGGCTTGGAGCGGGGCTCGGCGAAGCCGCAGGCGTCGCTGAGGGCGTCGGTATGGCGGACACGGTGAGGCTGCCGCAGCGCTGATCGAAGCAGACCAAATCGACTCCGATGGGGGCGGACCCGGGGATGGTGAAGTTGATCTGCCAGCTCCCCGCCGGGTCGGCCTGGGCTGATCCCAGCGGTGTTGAGCCAAGACTCAGGTTGCCCTGCAGCCCGGCTGGGAAGCCGCTGCCCTGGGCCGCGATGACCTCGCCTGGGGTCCCGGCGGCAGGCGCGAGGTTGAGCGTCCCAGCGTCGATGACTGGCGTCGGCGACGCGCTGGGTGCGGGGGCGGGAGAGGGTGATGCGCCGGCTGAGGGGGTGGGCGAGGGGGGGGGCGTGGGAGACGGGGTCGGAGAGGGGGAGGCGGTGGCGCTGGACGCGCTGGGCAGAACAACGGGCCCGGGTACCGCAGGTGGAGTGAGCAGCAGGAGGACGGCGAGTGGGATCAGATAGGCGGCCACGGCACCGACCATTCCGATTCTGGTGAGGGAAGGCGGAACCGTGGACCCAGGCTGGCGTCCAGGCGGAGTCGAAGTGCCTCCATCTCCTCGGCGCTGATCACCTCCTCCAGTTCCCCCTGCGCGGGACCGCCCTGGAGCTCGCCGGCGAGGTGCTCCAGGTCGGGACGCATCCAGGCCGGGAGCCGCCTGCCGGCGAACTCCCAGATCACGGTTCGCAGCTTGGTCTGGGCGTGAAATGTGAGGCCGTGATCGATCCCCCAGAGCGCTCCCTGGGTGTCGACGAGGCAGTGGCCGGCCTTACGGTCGGCGTTGTTGACGAGGTAATCGAAAACGGCCAGCTGCAGCCTCTCCTGCTCCTCGCCCGGTCCCAGTGCGGTCCTGGCGTCGGCGATGAAGAGTTGCAGAGATCCGACGCCATGGGGGGCGCTGCCGCGGACCACGGTGGGTGGAATCCGGGGCCAGCCCAGGCGCCGGGACAGTAGGTAGGCGGCCACCTCGCGCTGGTACAGGGTTCGGGAGGGAAAGTCCCAGAGCGGGCGTTCGCCATCGGCGGGCTTGTAGATCGCGAGCAGGCTCTCGGCGGAGTCTGCCCCCGATTTCAGGCGGGCGAGGAAGGTGTAGTTGGAAGATCGGCGCATCAGCCCCAGCAGTTCGAGCTCGGGCAGATCCCGAAGCGCCGACTCGGTGGCGCTGGGGTCAAAAGATGGGCCGGAGGCCATTGGCAGCCGGGCACGGGTGCCCGCTGGGATCAAGGGCGAGTCCGCACCGTGGGCAGGTGGCGCGGCCACCTTCCAGCACCCCCTGCGCCTGCCCGGCGAAGCCGCGCAGCTGTTCGGCGGTGGCCCAAAATCGGGCGATCGCCGGGTCCGGGGCGGCCTCATCTTCGCCGCTCTGGATCAATTCTCGGGCCACGATGATGAACATCGCCTTGCCCTCGTGGTAGCCGAGCCCCAGCTCGCCGATCCGCCAGAGCGTGGGACCCGGCTCTGCGGGCACGCCTCGAACCCGCGACTCAGTCTCCGAGCCGAACCCATGGGACTCGAGCAGCTCTTCGATCCGGGTCAGCAGACCCTGGACGTGGAACTTCTCGCAGGCCAGGACGACCTCCTCCCCGGCGCCGCTTACGCGCAGGAAGAACTGGCGCCGACCGGGTTCGCCGACGGCGCCCACACCGATGCGCTCGACCGGATTGAGGTCAAAGCTGGGACTCACTGTTCACCCGCGGCCCCGATGCCGGGGCGGGTCTCGACGCAGGCCACGATGTATTCGCGATTGACCATGCAGAAATCGAGCGCCGGCCCGAGCTGGGTCCGGAAGCTCGAGTGGGTCGGGAAGAGCCGCGCCTGACTGACGTTGAGGAATCGGGCCCGGGTCTCGTGAATGAAGCTGGAGATGGTCGCCTGCATGGGCACCGTGACAAATCCGACCACGGAGACGCCGCGGCACAGGATCTTGATCCGGACCTGGCGCGAGCTGACCACCAGCTTGGGGTCGGGTCCGGGATCCGCGTCGGCGGTTGGACTCACGATCAGGACCCGGTTCCGGTTCAGACTCAGGCCCTGCACCTCCTCCCAGAAGTCATCGCTTTCCTGGCGGATGGCCCCGCCGTCGAGCTCGAGCATCGGGTCAGGATGGTTCAGGTAATCACTCAGGCGGCGGGCGTGACGAATCACTATCTGGCCTCGTACCTCCACGAAGGAGGGCCCGAGGTCGGCCACCGCGTTGATCTCGGCCAGGCGCAGCTCTTCCAACTCCTGGGAACTCTATCCAACCGGTGGGTTTCGTCGCCGCCCCGGCCGGGAAAGTTAAGTTGCGTGAGCATCAGATCGACCAGCATCAGATCGACCATAAGGGGAGGAACCCATGCCTAAGACCGTCGGTATCGACCTCGGGACCACCAACTCCGTGATCGCCGTGATGGAGGGTGGGGAGCCAGTGGTCATCCCCAACTCGGAGGGCGCGCGAACGACCCCGTCGGTGGTCGCCTTCACCAAGTCCGGTGAGCGACTCGTCGGCCTGCTCGCCCGGCGTCAGGCGGCGGTGAACCCGGAGAACACCGTGGGCTCGATCAAGCGCTTCATGGGTCGAACGGGCGCGGAGGTCGACGCCGAGCGCAAGATCGTCCCCTATCAGGTCAAAACCGCGAAGGATGACCGGGTTGTGGTCGAGGTGCCGGCGGCGGGCAAGGAGTTCAGCCCCGAGGAGATCTCGGCCATGATCCTGCAGAAGCTCAAGTCTGACGCCGAGGCGTATCTGGGCGAGAAGGTCACCGACGCCGTCATCACCGTCCCCGCGTACTTCAACGACTCCCAGCGCCAGGCGACCAAGAACGCCGGCCAGATCGCGGGCCTCAACGTGCTCCGGATCATCAACGAGCCGACCGCCGCGTCCCTGGCCTACGGCCTGGACAAGAAGGAGAACGAGACGATTCTGGTCTTCGACCTGGGCGGAGGCACGTTCGACGTCTCCGTGCTGGACGTCGGTGACGGCGTCTTCGAGGTCAAGTCGACGAACGGCGACACCCACCTGGGCGGAGACGACTATGACCGCCGCATCGTGGACTGGCTGGCCGATGAGTTCAAGAAGGGCAACGGTATCGATCTGAAGGCAGACCGCCAGGCCCTGCAGCGCCTGACCGAGGCTGCCGAGCGGGCCAAGATCGAGCTTTCCTCGAGGCTCGAGACGACCATCAACCTGCCCTTTATCACAGCCGACCAGTCCGGCCCCAAGCACCTGGAGGTGGCTCTGACCCGGGCGCGCTTTGAATCCCTCACGGCCGATTTGACCGATCGCCTGAAGGGCCCGTTCATGGCCGCGTTGAAGGATGCGGGTCTGACCCCGCGTGAGATCGACGAGGTCGTCCTGGTCGGTGGTTCAACCCGAATGCCGGTGGTCCAGCAGCTGGTGCGCGAGCTATCGGGCGGCAAGGAGCCGCACAAGGGCGTCAATCCAGACGAGGTGGTCGCCGTCGGCGCCGCGATTCAGGCCGGGGTGCTGAAGGGCGAGGTCAAGGACGTGCTTCTCCTCGACGTGACCCCGCTGTCGCTGGGCATCGAGACCATGGGAGGGGTGTTTACTCGGCTGATCGAGCGCAACACCACCATCCCCACCTCGCGCTCCCAGACCTTCAGCACCGCCTCGGACAACCAGACCTCGGTCGAAGTCCACGTACTTCAGGGTGAGCGGGAGTTCTCGCGCGACAACCGCACCCTCGGGCGCTTTCATCTCGATGGCATCGCCCCTGCGCCACGAGGCATGCCCCAGGTCGAGGTCACCTTCGACATCGACGCCAACGGCATCATCTCGGTCAAGGCGCAAGACAAGGGCACCGGCCGCGAGCAGTCGGTGACCATCACCGCCTCCTCAACCTTGAACAAGGAAGAGATCGAGCGGCTCGTGCACGAGGCCGAGTCACACGCCACCGAGGACCGCGCGCGGCGGGAGGAGGTCGAGCTTCGCAATCAGGCGGACCAGATGATCTACCAGGCCGAGAAGGTGTTGAAGGACAACGCCGACAAGCTGCCAGAGGAGATCAAGACCGAAGTCGAGACCAAGATGGAGGCCCTGCGCGAGGCGGCCAAGGGATCCGACGCGGCTGGGCTCAAGCGGTCCATGGACGAGTTCAACGAGGCCCTGCAGAAGGTCGGTCAGCACATCTATGCCGATCCCAGCGGCGGGTCGCCGGAGGAGCCGGTGGCCGAGGACGTGGTCGACGCGGACTACCGCGAGGTGAACTGACCCGGGTCTGAGGACGGGAATTGTTCCCGTCCTCAGAGAAGGCCGCCCAGCGGCCGCGATGGAGCCGACGGCGAGATTCGAACTCGCGACCTGCCACTTACGAGGCGGCTGCTCTGCCAGCTGAGCTACGTCGGCGGAGTCGTTCTGTGATTCTACGGGCTGGGCTATCATGCCCCCGGTGGCGGACCACCGCGTAGAGAGGCTGACGGACCCGGACCTGGACCTGATTCGCCCCTTCCTGGTCGAGCTCGGATGGCTGGAGCAGGGTCATTTTCCCGACCACCCGCAGCTGACGCGAGAGCAGCTGGGATCGGAGTTGGGGTCCATTCGGCCGCGCTTTGAAGGTGAGAATCACATCTTTGCGGTTCGCGCCGACTCGGGTGCGCTGGCGGGCTTCTGCTGGGTCGTGCTCTTCGACCCCGGCACCGGTCTTGAAGGCGAGGTGGCCGAGGTTTTCGTCAGCCCGCCCGAGCGCGGCCACGGCGTGGGCGAGGCGTTGCTGGAGGCGGCGATCCAGCTCTTCGTGGAGCGTGGAGTCACCCTCGGTTACGTGTGGACCCGGATTGAAAACAAGCCCGCCACCCGGCTCTATCGGGGGGCTGGATTCAAGCCCACCGAGCAGCTGGTCATGACCTGGTACCCGACTCAGGGCCTGGCCCAACCCTGACCACGGGCGGCTGGGGGTGCCCACTACAATCAGTCCGGTGATCGAGCCGAGCGGGTCCCAGGGGGGCCCGCCCTCCCCTGATGGCCCGATCCGGCCCCAGATCACGCGACTGCTGGCCATCGTCCTGGTGACCGCGGTGGTGGCCGGCGCCGTTGCCGCCGGCGGCACCGTGCTCGGGCTCCGGCTGCTCAGCCGCTCGGTTCAGCAGGTGGTGAGTCCGGGTACCCGGGTGACCATAACCGAGGACAGCGCCGCGGCCTCGGTGGCGGCGGAATCCGCCGACGCCATGGTCGAGATCCTGCCCCAGGGAGCCCAGGGCCCGGCCGGTTCAGGCTTTTTAATCAGCGCGGACGGGTACGTGGTGACCGCGGTCCAGAACATCGCCAACGCCTCCTCCCTGACCGTGCTCCTGGCCACCGGCGGGGCCCGCCAGGCGCGCCTGATCGACTACGACTGCCAGAGCGGGGTGGCGGTGCTGAAGGTGGACCAGGCATCCAATCTGGCCAGCCTGAGCTTCGGCAGCTCCGACTCGCTGAAGTTGGGCCAGACCTTGATCAGTCTGGGCGGTGCCGCCTCCCAGCTGACAGTTAGCCACGGGATCGTAAGCTCGCTCCACCAATTCGTGAGCATTCCCAACCCGATCGGAGCCGGCCCTGGGTTAGAGGTGGGGGACACCTTCTCGAGCGACGCTCGATCCCTACCCCTAAACTCCGGCGGACCCGTCCTCAACGTTGCCGGGCAGGTGGTCGGAATCACCGCGTGGGCAGCGGTCACCCCGGCCTCGGTGAGCTTTGCGGTCGCCGCCGACGACGTCTCGGCCGAGGTGGCGCAGATCGTGAGTGCGGGCCAGCTGGCAGTACCCGGCATCGGCGCCCAGTTCGTGAACCTGAGCTCGCACCAGGTCACCCTCAACGGGGGCGTCACCGGCGCCCGCATCACCTCGGTGGTCGCGGCCGGGCCGGCGGCGCGCGCCGGGCTCCTGCCCGGCGACGAGGTGGTCCAACTCGACGCTCAGCAGCTGGACGACGCGCATCCCCTGGCCCTGGTCCTGCGGCGCGACTACAAACCTGATCAGCTCGTCACCGTGAGCTATCTGCGGGCGGGACAGACCCACCAGACCCAACTCACCTTGGATGCCGAGCACCCCTCGTGCTGACCGCACCCCGGGCGGCGATCGAGGCCGCGCTACTGGCCGCGCTGCGAGCTTGTGGGATCGAGGATGCGCCTCCGATCGAGCTGGTACGTCCGCGCAACGCTGATCACGGCGACTATTCGAGCAGCGTGGCCATGAAGCTGGCCAGTCGCCTGGGCCAGTCCCCGGTCGAGATCGCTCAGCGTCTGGCTCCTCTGGTCGAGTGTGAGGAGGCGAGCTGTGAGGTGATGGGCGCCTACCTCAACCTGCGTTTGCGCCCCTCCTGGCTGTGGCGCCTGGTCGGCGAGGTCGGCCAGGGCTCGGAGTGGGGAAGGAGCGACCTCGGGCGCGGGCAGCGGGTCCAGGTCGAGTTCGCAAGCGTCAACCCCACCGGGCCCCTTCACATCGGGCACGGGCGGGGGGTGATTCTGGGCGATGCCCTTTGCCGGCTGCTGGACTACACCGGCCACCGGGTGGAGCGCGAGTACTACGTCAACGACCAGAACACGCAGGCGCGTCGCTTTGGGGCCTCGATCTATGCCCGTCTGATCGGCCAGGATCCACCCGAGGGCGGCTACGCGGGCGACTACGTGGGCGAGCTGGCCGAACTCGCCCGCCTCAGCTTGCCCGGAGTGGAGACGTGGCCGGCCGAACGGGCCGAGGTTGAGCTGCGCCGGTTTGGAATCGAGCAGATGGTTTCCCGCCTCAGCGCCAGCGTCGCGCGGGTCGGGGTGCACTACGACAGCTGGCTTTACGAGAGCGCCCTGTGGGCTGAAGGTCTGCCCCAGGCCGCCATCGAGCGCCTGCGGTCAGGAGGCCATCTCAAGCAGGACCAGGGCGCCATCTGGTTCTCGCCTGAGGTCCCGGGCTGGGAGGATGCGGACGAGGATCGGGTGGTCATCCGCTCCAGCGGCGAGCCCACCTATTTCGCCTCTGATCTGGGCTATCTGTTGAGCAAGTTTGAGCGCCGGGCATTCGAGCGCGGGGTCGTGGTCTGGGGATCAGATCATCACGGTTATGTGACCCGGATCAAGGCCGCCATGGCCGCCCTGGGCCTGGATCCGGCGCGTCTGAAGGTGATTCTCAATCAACTCGTGCACCTCAAGGAGGGAAAGATGTCAAAGCGCCAAGGGCGCTTTGTCACCCTCGACGACCTGGTCGATCGGGTCGGCAAGGACGCCGTCCGTTACTTCTATCTCCTGCGCTCCCCGGATGCGATGATGGAGTTCGACTTGGAGCTGGCCTCGAGCCAGGGGGTTGACAACCCCGTCTACTACGCGCAGTACGCTCACGCTCGCCTGGCCAACGTCGAGGTCACCGCCGGCGAGCGTCATCCCGATCTGCCGCCGACGCCGGATCTTTCGCTTTTAACCCAGGGACGTGAGATCGGGCTGGCGCGGCAGATTGCGCTCTGGCCGGACGCGGTGGAAACCGCGGCGCTGGCCTTAGAGCCCCACCGCATCCCCTACTACGTGCATGATCTGGCCGACGCCGTGCACGGCTTCTACCATTCGGGTAACGAGGATGCGCGCCTGCGGGTCGTGGTCGACGATCCCCAGCTGACCCGGGCCCGGCTTGAGCTCTGCCGCGCCGCGCGCAGCACCCTGGCGGCGGCCCTGAGCCTGATCGGGGTCGACGCCCCGGAGAGAATGTGAGGAGTAAACCGTCTTGGATCTAACCTGGTTTGGGCAGTCCTGCTTTCGACTACGGGGGCGGACGGCCGCCGTTCTTACCGATCCTTTCGCCGCCGGCATGGGTCTGCGCCCCTCGCGCTGGGAGGCCGACCTGGTCACCGTGTCCCATCATCACCCCGCCCACGACAACCTCGAGGCGGTGCGGGGCGCGGTCGTCATCGACGGTCCCGGCGAATATGAGGTGGCGGGGGTCTCGGTGAGCGGAGTCCACAGCTTCCACGATTCGGTGGGCGGCGCCGAACGCGGACATAACACGATCTACGTGATCGAACTGGACGATGTGCGCGTCTGCCACCTGGGTGATCTGGGCCACCTGCTGGACGACCGTGCGCTGGAGGCGCTGGAGGGCGTCGATGCGCTTCTGGTCCCGGCGGGAGGCGGCTCCGCGCTGGATGCCACTCGTGCCGCCGAGGTGGTTCGCCAGGTGGAACCGCGCTACGTGATCCCGATGCACTTCGCGCTGCCCGGCCTCACCCTGCCCCTGGATCCGCTGGATCGGTTCCTGAAGGAGATGGGGGGCACGATACCCGAGCCCCAGGCCAAGCTCGCGATCCAGGCCAGCTCCGGTGATTACGAGACCCGAGTCGTCGTTTTGGAGGTGCGTACGTAGGCAACAGTTCGGGTCGGCGAGACACTCGATCCTCGGCGTCCGGCCTGTAGACTGATAAGAAACCGCAGGGGGGCGCACTTGTCCAAATACGTTTTCGTGACCGGCGGTGTGGTTTCGTCCCTGGGCAAGGGCATCACCGCGGCCTCGATCGGAAACATCCTCAAAGCCCGCGGCCTGGCGGTCACGCTTCAGAAGCTGGACCCCTACCTGAATGTGGATCCGGGCACCATGAGCCCCTACCAGCACGGTGAGGTCTTTGTGACCAACGATGGGGCTGAGACCGATCTCGACCTGGGCCACTACGAGCGCTTCGTCGACGTGAACCTGACCGCCGCCTCCAACGTGACCACCGGCAAGGTGTACTCGGAGGTCATCGCCAAGGAGCGCCGGGGCGACTATTTGGGGGCCACGGTGCAGGTCATTCCGCACATAACCAACGAGATCAAGGAGCGCGTGATTCGGGCCGGCCGGGAGTCGCAGGCCGATGTCGTCGTCTGCGAGGTGGGGGGCACCGTGGGCGACATCGAATCCCAGCCCTTCCTGGAGGCGATCCGGCAGCTCAAGAACGACCTGGGGCGGCAGAACGTGTTCTACATCCACGTCTCCCTGGTGCCGTTGATCCGCGGTGAGGAGATGAAGACCAAGCCCACCCAGCACTCCGTTCAGGCCCTGCGCGCGATCGGCGTGCAGCCGGACGCCATCGTGGCCCGATCGGAGAAGCCGATCGATGAGGAGCTGAAGGACAAGATCGCGCTCTTCTGCGACGTGCCGCGCGGCGCGGTGATCGGGGTGCCCGACGTGGAGTCGATCTACCAGGTGCCGCTGATGTTGGAGCGCGCCGAACTGGGTCAGCTCATCCTCGGGCACTTCGAGCTCGAAGCCCCGCGCAGCGTGCCTGAACTCGGGTTCTGGGCCCGTTTTGGCCCCACCCCGCACAAAACGCGAGGCAGCGTGCCGGTGGCGGTGGTGGGCAAGTACATCCAGCTCCCGGATGCGTATCTGTCGGTGACCGAGGCACTGCGCCACGCCGGATTCCACCACGACGTCGAGGTGGAGGTGCGCTGGATCTCCTCGGAGAGCTTGGATCTGGGCGACACCGCCTCGCTCAAGGGTGTGGCGGGGATAGTGGTGCCGGGCGGGTTTGGTTATCGCGGGATCGAGGGCAAGATCGCCGCCTCCCGCTACGCCCGCCACAACCGCATCCCCTACCTCGGGCTCTGCCTGGGGATGCAGTGCGCCGTGATCGACTTTGCGCGCGAGGTGCTGGGCCAGCCTGACGCCAATTCGACCGAGTTCTCCGCCTTCACCTCCGCGCCGGTCATCGATCTCATGCCAGAGCAACGCGATGTGGCCAACATGGGCGGCACCATGCGATTGGGTGTCTATCCCTGCAAGCTCGAGCCCGGCACCCTGGCTCACCGGGCGTACGGGGAGGAGGTGGTGTACGAGCGCCATCGCCACCGCTTCGAATTTAACAACGAGTACCGGGAGACCCTGCGCGAGGCTGGACTGGTCTTCAGCGGCCAGTCGCCCAACGGACGTTTGGTCGAGATCATCGAGCTGAGTTCGCATCCCTGGTTCGTGGCCAGCCAGTTCCATCCCGAGTTTCAGAGTCGGCCGGAGCGTCCCCACCCGCTGTTTCGGGACTTCCTTGAGGCGGCGATCGAGATGAGTGGAATCGACCAGATGGAGCTGGCCGAATCGGACCGGCGTCCAGCCACCGAGGCCGACGTCTAGGGTGGAGAACGCGCCCGTGCGCCTGGGAGCGGACGGCGGGCTGGCAGCCTCGACGCGGGAGGCGGACGTGCGCATCCTGGTGGTTCCCAGCCTGATCCGGGTGACCGAGCTCACCGCCCTGTCCGCCGCGCGCCTGACCGGCCGGGGCGATCTGGAGCGGGTGCGGGAGGAGGCGGCGGTGGCCATGCGCGATGCGATCGAGGAGCTGGGCGTGGGAGGTCGCGTGGTCCTGGGTCCACGCGGTGACCGCGTCCTCAGCCACGGCACGGTTCTCGGCCGCGCGGACGACCCTCAGTTTGACTTCGCGGTCTACCCGGTCGAGGGGGCGAGCCTGGTGGCCAAAGGACTGACCGGCGCTCTCTCCCTTTTGGTGGCGGTCGAGCCGGGGGCGTTCCCGGCCCTGCCCGGCGTGTGGTACGCGGAGAAGATCGCGGCCGGCGCGATGGCGCGCGGAGCCATCGACATCAACGACCCTCTGGCCGACAACCTTCGCCGGATCGCGTTCGCTCGCAACGTGCGGGTTTCAGATCTGGCCGTGGCCATCCTGGACCGGCCGCGTCACGCTGACCTCATTCGCGAGGTGCGTGACCTCGGCGCGCGCATCGTTCTGCTCGAGGAAGGCGAGATCGCGGGGGCGCTGATGGCGGCCACCGAGGGCACCGGAATCGACGCCATGGTCGGCATCGGTGGCCTGCAGGAGACGGTCATCGCCGCCTGCGCGATCCGCTGTCTGGGGGGCGTCATCCAGGCCCGCCTGTGGCCTCGAAACGACGAGGAGAGGGAGCTGGCTGGAGCAGATCTGGCCCGCACACTCAGCGTTGATGACCTCTCGCCGGCCCAGGTCGACGTGGCCGTGAGCGGGGTGTCCGGAGGCCCTCTGCTGCGGGCGGCCTGGTACGGCAGCCTGTGGTCGGAGACCGACTCCCTGACCATGTCGACCAGGTTTTCCACCGTGCGCCGGATCCAGACCAAACACCAGCGCGCTCCCACGACCCAATGAGGACGGGATTAGGCGGGGCGTGTGTCGGGTATCTATTGTCGAAACATCCATGAGCCAGTTCCCCCAGCCGCCGGGCGGCCCCGAGCCACCGTACCGGCCCTTTCAGCAGTACTACGAGCCCGTTCCCCCGGGCCCCGGTCGGGGCCGGCAGGGTCGGCGCGGATTCTCGGGCGCGGTCGCCAGCGGATTCATGGCCGTACTCGCCTTCCTCAAATACGGTGGGATCCTGCTCCTAAAGCTGCCTTTGCTGCCCACGCTGCTGAGCCTGGCCGTGAGTTTTGGCGCCTACGCGGTTTTCTTCGGTCCCGGGTTTGCCTTCGGCATTCTGCTCATGATCTTCATCCACGAGATGGGCCATGTGGTCGAGATCAGGCGCCAGGGCATGCGCGCCACCGCCCCCCTGTTCATCCCTTTCATGGGGGCGGCCATCTTCCAGCGCTCCCACCCCACCAACGCGCTGCGCCAGGCTGAGATCGGGATCGCGGGTCCGATCGCCGGCACCATCGGAGCCACCGCCTCGTTCGCACTCTACGGCGCGACGCAGAACCCTCTGTTTCTGCTCTGGGCCTACCTCGGCTTCTTCGTCAACCTGTTCAACCTGATCCCGCTCGGAATGCTGGACGGCGGCTGGGTGCTGGCCGTGGCCTCGAAGTGGTTTCAAGTTTTCGGCCTCATCGCCATGGTGCTGGCGGTGATGTTCATCGGCTTCAGCCCGATCATCCTGATCATCGCCATCATCGCCATCCCGACCGTGATCGCGCGCTTCCGCAACGATCAGTCGCCCTACTATCAGTCGGTTCCGATCTCGGCCCGCTGGGCCATGGGTCTGGCGTGGCTCTTCCTCACCGGCTATCTGGCCTACGCGGCCCTGCAGGCGCACGATCTCCTAAGCGGGCTGGTTCGGTAGAATCTGCCCGCCCCCGCCCCGGTTCAAGGTCTTAAAGAGATGAAAGAGCAGATCCACCCCGAGTACCACGAAAGCGCGCTGGTCACCTGTGTTTGCGGAAACACGTTCGTCACCGGCTCAACCCGGGAAACGATGCGAACCGAGGTCTGCAGCAACTGCCATCCCTTCTACACCGGGCAGCAGCGCATCGTGGACACCGGCGGCCAGGTCGAGCGCTTCATGAAGCGCGCCGCCAAGTCGACGCGCTAGGGCCAGATGCCTGACGCGGTTGGGGCGCCCAGGGCGGCGTCTCAGCCCTCCAAGGAGCCATTCTTCTACGGTGGCCAGGCGGTCATCGAAGGCGTCATGATGCGCGGCCGCCACCACTACGCGATCGCCGTGAGGCTGTCGCGGAGTGGCGAGATCCGGGTCCAGCGCGGACGCCTCACCGGAAGCATCTACAGCGGAAGCTTCTGGCGTCTGCCTTTCGTGCGCGGGCTGGCCATGCTGGCCGAGCAGATGCACCTGGGGATGAAGAGCCTGATCTGGTCGGCCGCGGTCAGCGCCGGCGAGGAGGAGGTCGAACTGGGGCGCCGGGAGCTGCTGATATCCGTCGGCCTGGCCCTGGTGGCGGTTCTCGCCCTGTTCATCGGACTGCCGCTGCTCGGGGCTGGACTGGCTGCCCGCCACGCTGGCTCGGTCGGCTTCACCCTGGTCGAGGGCGTGATACGGGCCGCCCTGGTGCTGGGCTACCTGGTCCTGATCGCGCGCGTGCCCGACGTTCGGCGCGTGTTCCAGTACCACGCCGCCGAGCACATGACGATCAACGCCTTCGAGTCGGGCTGGCCGCTCGAGGTCGAACAGGTACGCCGCGCGAGCCGGCTCCACCCGCGCTGCGGGACCGGATTTGTGGTCGTCGTCCTGGTCATCTCGATCGTGCTCTTCAGCCTCTTTGGATTCCTCAATCCGAACTGGCTCGGGCTGATTGTCTCGCGCCTGGTGGGCATTCCCGTAATCGCCGGGCTGGGATACGAGTCGATCCGATTCATGGCCCGCCATCCCCGCCAGCGGGTGGTGCGAGTGCTCATCCGCCCTGTCCTCTGGACCCAGTTGTTGACCACCAGGGAGCCCAGCGACGACATGCTCGAGGTGGGCATCGCCGCGCTCCGGGCGGCGCGCGAGGATGAGGTGGCGGCAGCTTGATCGATCGCCTGCAGGCGGTCCGCGACCGGTATTCACAGATCCAGAACGAAATCTCGCGGCCCGAGGTGACGAGCGATCATGAGCGCCTGGCCACCCTCGGCCGGGAGTTGCGCTCGCTCGAGGATCTGGTCCAGGCCTATGACGAGTACCGAAGCACCGAGGAGCAGCTGGCCGAGGCCCGGGAAATGCTCCAGGGCGAGCGCGACGGATCCATGCAGGAGTACCTGCACCAGGAGGAGTCGGCCGCGCAACGTCGCCTGGGCGAGCTCGAGGAGACTCTGCGCAGCCTGCTTCTGCCGCGCGATCCCAACGACGAGCGCGACGTGGTGGTTGAGATTGCCGGGGCCGAGGGCGGGCAGGAGGCGGCGCTGTTCGCGGCCGACCTGTTTCGTATGTACGGTCGCTGGGCGGAGAACAAGGGCTGGCGGATCGAGATCCTGGACCAGCACGAGACCGGGCTGGGCGGGTTCGACAAGATCTCATTCGAGGTTCATGGCCGGGGGGCGTACTCGCTGTTCAAGTTCGAAGGGGGCGTGCACCGGGTGCAGCGGGTTCCCCAGACCGAGGCCCAGGGTCGCGTCCACACCTCGGCTGCCACGGTCGTGGTCATGCCCGAACCGGACGAGGTCGAGGTCGAGCTGCCCGACAAGGACTTGAAGATCGAGACCTCGACCTCCACCGGTCCCGGCGGACAGAGCGTCAATACGACCTATTCGGCGATCCGGGTCACCCACCTTCCCACCGGCATGGTGGTCTCGATCCAGGACGAGAAGTCACAGCTCAAGAACAAGGAGAAAGCACTCCGCGTCCTGCGCACTCGACTTTATGAGCGCAAGCTGGCCGAGCAGAGGGCCGAACAAAAGGCGCAGCGCAGTTCGATGGTGCGCAGCGGCAACCGCTCGGAGAAAATCAGGACCTACAACTTTCAGCAGAACCGGGTCACCGATCACCGCATCAATCTCGACCTGCACAAGCTAGATCGCATCCTGCAGGGCGACCTCGACGAGCTCATCACGCAGCTCGCCGCCGCCGAGCGCGAGGCCCTGCTCGGGGCCCAGGAGCCGGAGTAGGCGCGATGCCGAGCCTGCCTCTGCTCGAGGTGCTGCGGCGGACCACGGGCTACCTTCAGGCGCACGCGTCCACCTCTCCCCGCCTGGACTCTGAACTGCTCCTGGCACACGCCCTGGGCATCCGCCGGCTTGATCTCTACCTGGCCTTCGACCGTCCCCTCGCTGAGCATGAGCTGGGGCCGTTGCGCGACCTCCTGCGGCGCCGCGCCGAAGGCGAGCCGGTGGCGTATCTACTCGGGCACAAAGAGTTCATGAAGCTCGAGTTCGCGGTCACTCCAGCCGTCCTGGTGCCCAACCCGGACACCGAAACCCTGGTTCATCTGGCCGTGGCCAGGGTTCGCGGCCTGGGCCCGGCCGCACGGGCGGCGGACGTGGGAACGGGCAGTGGCTGCATCGCCGTCGCGCTGGCGCACTACTCCCCAGATCTGACCGTCTACGCCTCGGACGACAGCCCTGAGGCGCTCGAGGTGGCACGTGCCAACGTGGAGCGCCACCAACTTTCCGGCCGTGTCCACCTCGCCCTGGGTGACCTCCTGGAGCCGGTACCTGGAGCCGTGGACCTGATCTGCGCCAACCTCCCGTACCTGGAATTGGGCGACCCCCTGGCCCCTGAGGTCACGGCCCAGCCGGCTCACGCGCTTTTCGCACCCCAGGGCGGCTCCGGGCTGATCCAGCGTCTGCTGGACGATGCCCCCAACCACCTGGGGCCGGGGGGCTCGGTGCTGGCGGAGCTCGACCGGCGGGCTCTGGAGAAACTCGATCTGGGGGCCTACAGTGGCCACCGGGTACACCCGGATCTGGCCGGCGAGCCGCGGGTGCTGGAAGCTTGGATTTCCTGACTCCGGATCTGTCGGGGCTTGAGCGCGCGGTCTCGGTGCTGCGCTCGGGGGGCGTGCTTGCGTTCCCCACCGATACCGTGTACGGGCTCGCCGCCCGGGCTGGCGATGAGCGCGCCATGCGCCGGATCTACGAACTGAAGGGACGCGACTCGAGTCAGCCCCTGATCTTGATGCTGGCCGATTCCGCGGGGGTGGGCCGCTGGGCCCGACCGAGCCTTGCCGCTCGAGGAGCCATGGAGCGATTCTGGCCCGGCCCCCTGACCCTGGTGCTGCCCGCAGCTCGAGGCGTCCGCCCGCCGCTGGCGGCGGGCAAGCCCCGATCGATCGGGGTTAGGGTTCCCGACCACGCCCTGGCGCTGCGCCTGCTCGAGCGTGTGCCCGAAGGCCTGGCCACGACCAGCGCCAACCGTTCGGGCGCCCCACCGGCGCTGACCGCTCTGGAGGCGGCCTCGCTGCCGGGCGTGGACGCCGTACTCGATGGCGGGCCCGTTCCCGGGGGACAGGCCAGCACGGTTCTGGACCTGACCCGGGTGCGGGGACAAATCCTGCGCCCGGGGCCGGTGGTCGCTACAGAGCTGGCCGCCTATTTGAGCTCGCCGCCCGATCCGATCTAGCGGTAGACCTCGGGCTGCAGGACCAGGATCACCCGATCACTCCAATCGGCCTCGAAGTGCTGGTCGTAGTGCTCCTGCACGCGGCGCATGAAGACTCCGTCGGAATCGTCCTCCACCCTTTCAACCACCCCGCGCACTTCGAGGTAGCGATCCGGACTTTCGGGGTCGTGCATGGAGAGGGCGAAGCGCGGATCGGCGTTGAGGTTGGTGAACTTCTGCCGGCTGCGAGTGTGGGACATGAGCAGGCGCCCGTCCTCGTAGATGAACCACATCGGATTGCTCTGCAGGCGTCCGTCCGGTCGCACGGTGGCAAGGTGGGCGATCAGCGGGCGGCGTAAAAGATCGGCGCGGTCGGGGGGTGGAGTAGGCACCCAGCTCCAAACCGCATTCCCGCCCCGCCGATTCCAGCCGGTTAGCATTCATGCCATGGCTGACACCAGAACTTTGCCTTTGCTGCAGGCCCTGGAACGGAGCGATCCCGAGGTTGCCGACCTGATCCGGCGCGAATACACCCGCCAGAGCCAGACCCTGGAGCTGATTCCTTCCGAGAACCTGGCCAGCCCGGCCATCCTGGAGGCTCTGGGCACTCTGCTCACCAACAAGTACGCCGAGGGTTACCCCGGCCGTCGCTACTACGGGGGCTGCGAGGTGGTCGATCTGGTCGAGCAGCTCGCCATCGACCGCGCGAGCGCTCTGTTCGGGGCCGAGTACGTGAACGTTCAACCCCATTCCGGCAGCCAGGCCAACGCGGCCGTTTATGCCGCCATCTGCCAGCCCGGCGATCGGGTCATGGGCATGGACCTGTCGGCCGGCGGCCATTTGACCCATGGCAGCCCGGCCAACTTCAGCGGCAAGCTGTACGAGATCCACTCCTACGGTGTCGACCGGGAGAGCGAACTGATCGACTATGACCAGGTTCAGACGCTGGCCGAACAGGTCCGGCCGCGCATGCTGATCGCCGGCTATTCAGCCTATCCGCGGCGCATCGACTTCAAGCGCATGCGCCAGATCGCGGACTCGGTCGGAGCGGTATTGCTGACCGACATGGCCCATTTCGCCGGCCTGGCGGCGGGGGGCGTCTATCCCAATCCGGTCCCCCACTCGCACGTGGTCACGACCACGACCCAGAAGACGCTTCGCGGCGCCTGGGGCGGGATGATCCTGGCGGCCGGAGACGAGCTCAGACGGGAGCTCGATTCAGCCCTGTTCCCGGGCACTCAGGGCGGCCCTCTTATGCACGCGATTGCGGCCAAGGCGGTCTGCTTCGGGGAGGCCCTGAAGCCCGCCTTCAAGGACTACGCGCAGCGCGTGGTGGACAACGCCGCCGTCCTGGCTCAGCGCCTCAGCGAGCGCGGCCTGCGTCTGACCACAGGCGGTACGGACAATCACCTGATGCTCTGTGATCTGCGCCCACTCGGGCTCAAGGGCCGGGCCGTGCAGGACCTGGCGGATGGGGTGGGCATCACCCTCAACAGCAACGCGATTCCGTTTGACGAGGCCTCCAAGTTCAATCCCAGCGGAATCAGGCTCGGCACCCCAAACGTCACCACCCGGGGCATGGGACCGGAGCAGATGGTGGAGATCGCCGACTGCGTCGTCGATCTGCTGGAGGCGGTTCAGGCGGGCGGCGAGGCAGCCAGGCTGGATCAGATCCGGGAGCGCACCCTGGATCTATGCACCAGGTACCCGCTCCCCTATACGGCCGGTTGAGCCGGGCTGAGGTCAGCACGCCCAGGGCGCGGGGATGAATTCGAGCGGATTCTTCAGCCCGCAGTCCTGGAGTTCCATCCAGCAGCACCTGGGACCGGCGGCGCGTCCGACCCTGATCGCTCTTGCCGCCGCGCTGCTCCTGACCCCGCTGGCCGCGCTCCTGGCCCGGCGACTTGGCTTTGTCTCCAAGCCCTCGCGGGAGCGGGACATTCACGTTCGCCCCGTGCCCTACCTGGGAGGGCTGGCGGTCTACCTCGCGTTCTCCCTTTCGGTCCTGGTGTTCGCCACCCACGACCGCACCCATCTGGCGCTGCTCTTGGTCTGCGGGCTGACCGCGCTCATATTCCTGATCGACGACGCGCGCGAAATGCCGGCCTGGATCAAGCTCCTTCTACAGGCCACGATCGCGCTCGTCGCCATGCTCGGATTTGGGGCCAGTTTCCGCATCGATTTCATCGGCATTCCGGGCCACCAGGTGGTCGAGTTGGGTTGGCTGGCGCTGCCCGTGACCCTGTTCTGGATCCTGGGCATGGAGAACACGGTGAATCTGCTCGACGGCGTCGACGGCTTGGCTGGAGGGGTGGTGGCGATCGTGGCCCTGATCCTGCTGGTGGCCGCGGCCGGTCGCTCACATCAGCCCGATGTGCTGATACTGGCCGGCGCGCTGGCCGGCGCCTGCCTCGGCTTTCTGGTCTTCAACTTTCATCCGGCCAGCATCTTCATGGGCGATTCAGGCGCCTACTCGATGGGCCTGGCCCTGGCCCTGATATCGGTTCTGGGAGTGGCCAAGGATGCCGTGGCGTTCGCCCTCGCGGTCCCTATCCTGGCCCTTGCCGTGCCCATCTTGGACACCGGCCTGGCGATATTCCGGCGCCGCCGAGCTGGACTGTCGATCGCGCATCCGGACAGCCGCCATATTCATCACCACCTGCTCGACTTCGGACTGACCCAGCCCGAGATCTGCGTCGTCTTCTACTCGGCGACCGCGATCCTGGGCTCGGCGGGTCTCATGGTGTTGGGCCACAAGCGGATTCTGTCCATCGCCATCGTGCTCATGGTGGTGGCCGTCTCGACCCTCCTGGGTGAGCGCTTGCAGGGGGTGCGCTGGCGGTTGGCGGCCTCGCTCTTCCACGGCCTGCTGGACAGTGACTCGACCAGCTAAACTCTGGCGGGGATGACGTCCGGTGGCGACGGCGGCCAGCGGTCTTATCCCACGGGAAGAGGGATGTTGGCGATGGGCGTACTCATCGCGGGAGCTTTCGTGGTGCCATTCGTCCTAGGTCTGATGCTGGACCGTCGGGTCGGTAGCGGATCGATCTTTCTGGTTGCGGGTTTGTTGGTGGGCACGGCCGCCGCGGCGGCCGTGGTCGTGACGAGGTTTAGGCGATACCTGTGAGTCCCTCTGTGGACCCCCTTCGGATGACGCTCTTGGTCTGCGCCGGGCTGGCGCTCGCCCTCGGTGCGGGCATGGTCGCAAGCGGCCACGCCCCCGGCGGCCTGGCCCTGGTCGGGGGCCTGCTCCTGGGTTCGCTCAACGGCCATCTGGCGCGCTGGTCGCTGGGAGCCGATCTGGACTTTCGTGCCAGCAGCCTGGGACGGCTGGGTCTGCTGAGCGCCCTCGCGGTGGCCCTGGGCGCCCTGGTGGGCGGGGACCAGATCATCCTCGCGCTGCTCGGCGTGGCGCTGAGCCAGCTCGTGCTCGCGGCCAGCGCGGGTTTCAGCCTGGTGCGCGGATGAGGTCGCCCCTGGGCTACCTGGCCGATGCCGCCCCCGGCACACATGCGCTGCTGCCGGTCTGCGGTAACGGCTCGCAGTCGCTGAATCTGGTTGCGCTCCGCTTCTACTACTGCGGCATCACAATCGACACCCTGGTCTCGACCCTGATCGCGATCCTGGTCACGCTGCTCATCGGCTGGCTCGTGGTCCGCAGTCTGCAGCATGGGACCCCGGGCAAGCTTCAGATGGTGCTCGAATTCCTGCTCGATTACACCCGAGGGCTGGTGCGGGAAACGGTCGCAGAGGACGCCGAGTTCATCATTCCCATCGCGGCCACGATCGGGATGTACATCCTGATCGCCAACTGGATCGACTTCTTTCCCCTGCCCGCGCCCCTGATTCATCCCGCCAACGCCGATCTCAACCAGACCCTGGCCATGGCCATCGTCGTCATCCTTGTGGTCCAGGGGTACTCGATCAAGGTTCTAGGTCCGCTGGGCTACCTGCGCCGCTTCACCAAGCCCTTCGAGCTTCCCGTTCCCTTCCGGGTCCTCTTCGTGCCGCTCAACATCATCGAGGAGCTGGTCAAGCCGGTGACCCTGGCCCTGCGGCTGTTCGGCAACATGTTCGCCGGGCTCCTGATGGTCTACCTGATCGGATTGTTGATCAGCGCCGCCGCCAGTGGTCCGCTCTTGGTCAAGCCCCTCTCGGCCGTGGGAATCGGGCTCCTGATCCTGTGGAAGGCGTTTGACGTCTTCTTCGTCGGCACCATCCAGGCCTTCATCTTCATGCTCCTCACCATCATCTATTTCGGGATGGCGCGAGAGGGTCTCGAGGAGGAGGGCCACGGCCACGACCCCCATCCGCCAGCGCCGGTGCCCGCCACCGGACACCACGTGAGTTAGGAGGTAGACCTCACATGAATCACGCCATCGCGCTCGCAGGCGCCCTGATCGGGGCAGGTCTGGCCCTCGGCGGAGGCGCCATCGGTGCCGCCATCGGTGACGGCCTGGCCGGCAACGCCACCATCGCCGGAGTGAGCCGCCAGCCGGAGGCACAGGCCCGCCTGCAGAGCATCATGTTCATCATCATCGGTCTGGTCGAAGCGATGTACTTCATCAACCTGGCGCTCGGTTTCTACTTCATCGTCGGCGTGGCGGCGGCGGTCGGGGGTTAGCCTTGACCGCAAGCCTTCATCTGGCGGTGGCGGGACTGCTGGACCTCAGCCTGTCGTTCGTGGCCGAGGTGGTGGCCTTCCTGGTCATGCTCCTGATCCTGGCCCGCTGGGTGTATCCGCCTGTGATCCGCGCGGCGGAGGCCAGACAGCGGAGCGTGGCCGAGCAGCTGACCCAGGCCGAGAAGTCGAGGGAGGCGGCGGAGGCCAGCCTGAAGCAGGCCGAGGCCAAGCTCCAGAGCGCGCAGGCCCAGGCCGCCGAGATCGTGGAGGCGGCAGGGCGCTCGGCTGAGGCCCTGCGTCAGGATCTGCACCAGCGGGCCGAGGACGAGGCCAAGCGGATGACCGAGAGCGCCCGGGCCGACATTGAGAATGAACGCCGGCGCGCCATCGAGGCGGTCCGGACCGAGGTGGCCGACCTGGTCGTGGCAGCGACCGAGAAGGTGGTCGCAGGCGGCCTCGACTCCGCCCGGCACCGGGTCCTGATCGACGCGGCCATCGCCGAGGTGGCTCAGCGAAGCGGGTCCAGATGAGGAGCTTGAAGCGTGGCTGGCGGGGCTAGGCGCTACGCTCGGGCGGTATTCGAGCTGGCCCGCGAGGACGGGGAGATGACGCAGTGGGCGGAGCGCCTGCAGACGCTGCGCGGAGTTCTCGCGGACCCGCAGGTGAGCTCCATCCTGGCCAACCGCAGCCTGCCCCTGGAGATGCGGCGCGAGGCCGCCCTGCTGGCCCTGAATGGCCGGGCGCAGGCAGGAGGCGACAACCTGATCCAGCTCCTGGTCAACTCGGGCCGGGTGTTCGAGCTGGGCCAGCTGATCGAGGAGTTCGAGCGCCTGCGGGATTTGGAGGAGGATCGCGTCCGGGCTCGGGTCACGAGCGCGGTCGAGCTGGAGCCGGCGGAACGGGAGCGGCTCTTGAGCCAGCTCTCGAGCCGGCTGCGCAAGGAGGTGCGGCTCCAGGTCGAGGTCGACCCCGCGATCCTGGGCGGGCTGGTGGTTCAGCTCGGAGACCGGGTCATAGACGCCAGCGTCAGATCGCGCCTGCGCCAGCTGCGCCGGCGCCTGGCGCCCACCTGAAGCACGAAGAGGGAAAACAAGAGTTGGGTATCGAGATCAGCGAGGTCATCAAGCAGCGGCTCAGGGATTTTGAGGCCGAGACGGTATCGGCCGACGTCGGTCGGGTGGTCAGCATCGGAGACGGCATCGCCCAGATCTTCGGGCTGACCGGAGTGATGGCCGGCGAGCTGATCGAGTTCCCGGGCGAGGTCTACGGCATGGCGCTGAACCTGGAGGAGGATCAGGTCCGGGCCGTCATCATGGGCGCCTACGAGCACATCCAGGAGGGGGCTGAGGTGCGCACCACGGGGCGCATCGTCGAGGTCCCGGTCGGGATGGAGGTTTTAGGGCGGCTGATCAATCCGCTCGGGCAGCCGCTCGACGGCAAGGGGCCGGTGCCCACCACCCAGCTCAGCCCGATCGAGAAGATCGCTCCCGGTGTGATCACCCGCCAGCGCGTGGACACCCCGGTTCAAACCGGGATCATGGCCATCGACGCCATGATCCCGATCGGTCGTGGGCAGCGCGAGCTGATCATCGGCGACCGCCAGACCGGCAAGACCGCGATCCTGCTCGACACCATCATCAACCAAAAGGGCAAGGATCTCTACTGCATCTACGTCGCCATCGGCCAGAACGCGGCCAGCATCGCTCGAGTTCACGACACCCTGAAGGCCGCGGGCGCCATGGACTACACCGTCATCGTTGCCGCCACCGCCTCCGACTCCGCGGCTCTGAACTACATCGCCCCCTACGCCGGGTGCGCTCTGGGAGAGTACTTCCGTGACAACGGCATGGAGGCCCTGGTCTGCTACGACGACCTGACCAAGCACGCCTGGGCCTACCGCGAGCTCTCCCTCACGCTGCGCCGGCCACCGGGACGCGAGGCCTACCCGGGCGACGTCTTCTACCTCCACTCCCGGCTGCTCGAGCGCGCCGCCAAACTCAATGCGCAGAACGGAGGGGGCTCGCTCACCGCGCTGCCCGTGATCGAGACCCAGGCCGGTGACGTCTCGGCCTACATCCCGACCAACGTCATCTCCATCACCGACGGCCAGATCTTTCTCGAGGCCGACCTGTTCAACTCGGGCCAGAGGCCGGCGATCTCGGTCGGTATCTCCGTCTCCCGGGTCGGCGGCGATGCCCAGATCAGGCCCATGAACAAGGTCGCGGGGCAGATGAAGCTCGAGCTCGCCCAGTACCGTGAGCTGGCCGCGTTCGCCCAGTTCGCCTCGGACCTGGACCAGGCCACCCGGAGCCAACTCGACCGCGGTCAGCGCCTGACCGAGATCCTAAAGCAGGGCCAGTACGAGCCCATTCCAGTGGGGGTTCAGGTCTGCCTGATCTTCGCCGGCACCCGAGGCTTCCTGGACCGCGTTCCGGTCGACAAGGTGGCTGAGTGGGAGGCCGGTTTCGTCCGCTTTCTGCTCAGCGAGCGTCGTTCCCTGACCGAATCATTGGAGCGTGAAAAGCGCTGGGACGACCAGTCGACGGCCCAGGTGGAGGACGCGGTTCGGACCTGGAACCGCCAGTTCGGGGTCGAGGGTTACGCCGACTACCAGAGCACCCAGGTGGCCGATGCCGAGCCCGAGGGCAAGCCGAAGGCGCCAGCCAAGGCCGAGACCAAGGCCCCAGCCAAGGCCGCCGCCAAGCCCGCCGCCAAGCCCGCCGCGAGGCGGCAGAGGAAGTAGTTTGGCCTCGCTCCGCGACATCCGGCTGCGCATCCGGAGCATCCGCAACACGCAGAAGATAACCAAGGCGATGCAGGTTGTGGCTGCGACCCGGCTGCGCCGCGCTCAGGCTGCGGTCCAGGCCACGCGGCCATACGCGGAAAAGATGCTGGAGGTGCTGCAGACCACGTCCGCGCGTGCGGTCGAGTACCGGCATCCCTACCTCGAGCGGCGGGAGGGGAATCGGGCGCTGGTGATCCTCATCACCTCAGACAAAGGTCTGGCCGGCGCGCTCAACACCAATACCCTGCGCGCCGCCCAGCGCCATCTGAACGAGCACCACGGCGGCCAGGCGAGCTACGTGTGCATCGGCCGCAAGGGGCGCGACTTCGAGCGCCGGCTTCGCCGAGACGTCGTCGCGGAGAGCACCGGGGTGCCCGACCGTCCCCGCATCCACGAGATTCTGCCCTCCATCGCCGCTGCGCTGGAAGAGTTCGATCAGGGTCGGGTGGACACCGTCCTACTGGCCTATGAACGATGGATCTCGACCCTGCGTCAGGAGCCCGTCATCCGTCCCCTGCTGCCCTTGAGCCTGCCCGAGGCGAGCCCGGACAGGGCCGGAGCCGACTACATCTACGAGCCCGATCCCGAGGGGGTGCTGGACCAGCTCCTGCCGCGCTACGTTGAGACCCAGGTTTATCAGGCCTTGCTGGAGAACCAGGCGAGCGAGTACTCCGCGCGCATGATCGCGATGCAGAACGCGACCGAGGCGGCGGGCGATCTGATCAAGTCCCTGACCCTGACGGCGAACAAGGTGCGCCAGGCGGGGATCACCACTGAGCTGATGGAAATTGTGGGTGGCGCCGAAGCGCTGCGCGCATCGAGTTAGGCGATGAAGGCAAGGAGTCTATAAATGGCGAAGGCTAAGACCAAGGTCAAGCCGCAGGCGTCCGGTGCTGCGGGCCGAATCTCCCAGGTCATCGGGGCGGTGGTCGACGTCACCTTTCCCGCCGGCGCGCTGCCCGAGATCATGGAGGCGATCGTGGTCACCACCGGGGACGGGCGTCGGGTCACGATGGAGGTCGAGCAGCAGACCGGCGACAACGCGGTGCGCTGCATCGCCATGGACTCGACCGACGGCTTCCGGCGTGGGGATGCGGTCGAGCGGACCGGCTCGCCGATCACGGTTCCGGTCGGGACGGAGACCCTGGGCCGCATGTTCAACGTGATCGGAGAGGCCATCGACGACGAGCCCACGCCGACGGGTGGAGAGCGCTGGCCGATTCATCGCGCGGCCCCTCCGGTCGAGGAGCAGCAGACCAAGATCGAGATCCTGGAGACGGGGATCAAGGTCATCGACCTCATCTGCACCTTTGTCAAGGGTTCCAAGATCGGGCTCTTCGGCGGCGCCGGGGTGGGCAAGACCGTGATCGTGCAGGAGCTCATCCGCAACATCGCCCAGGAGCACCAGGGGCGCAGCGTCTTCGCCGGCGTCGGTGAGCGCACCCGCGAGGGCAACGACATGTATTACGAGATGCGCGACGCCGGTGTCCTGGACAAGACCTCGCTCGTCTTCGGGCAGATGAACGAGCCCCCCGGCGCACGAGCCCGGGTGGCGCTGAGCGCGCTGACCATGGCCGAGTACTTCCGAGACACCGAGGGAGCAGACGTGCTGCTCTTCGTGGACAACATCTTCCGCTACCTGCTGGCGGGCTCCGAGGTGTCCGCCCTGCTCGGCCGGATGCCCTCCGCGGTGGGGTATCAGCCCACCCTGGCGACCGAGATGGGAGCCTTGGAGGAGCGAATCACCTCGACCCTCACCGGCTCGATCACCTCGGTCCAGGCGATCTACGTACCGGCCGACGACATGACCGACCCGGCCATTCAGACCACATTCGCCCACCTGGGCGCGACTGTGACCCTGAACCGGGCCCTGACCGACATTGGCATCTATCCCGCGGTCGACCCACTCGATTCGACCAGCCGCTACCTGGACCCGCACGCAGTCGGAGAGGAGCACTACCAGGTCGCCCAGGGCGTCAAGCGAACCATGCAGCGCTACAAGGAGCTGCAGGACATCATCGCCATTCTGGGTATTGAGGAGCTCTCCGAGGACGACAAGCAGATCGTGTCCCGGGCCCGGCGGGTCCAGCGATTCCTCTCCCAACCCTTCTTCGTGGCGGAGCGCTTCACGGGCAAGACCGGCCGCTTCGTGCCGGTCAAAGAGACGGTCAGAGGATTCAAGGAGATCCTGGAGGGCAAGCACGACGATCTGCCCGAGCAGGCCTTCTATATGGTCGGCACGATCGACGAGGCGCGCGAGCAGGGCGAGCGGATCCTGGCCGGGAACGCGTAGCGGGTGGGGGTCGCGCTGCGGGTGGTGAGCGTCGAGCGCCTGCTCTTTGAGGGCGAGGTGGACGGCCAGGGACGGCCTTTTCTGGTCTGCCAGGGGGTGGAGGGTGAGCTCGGTATCCTACCCCGGCACTCGCCTCTGCTGACCACGCTGCGCCCGGGCCTGCTGTCCATCCGCAACGGTGCCGAGGAGATAGAGCTCTTCGTCGGGGGCGGCTTTCTGGAGGTTCTGCCGGACCGGGTCACGGTGCTCGCCGACGTGGCGGAGCGGGCCGAGGACATCAGCGAGGAGTCGGCCGAGCGCGCTCGCGAGGAGGCTCGGCAGGCGATGGCTGGAGAGCTGACCGCATCTGAGCAGTCGATCCTGCTCCAGAATCTGGAGATGGCTGAGGCCCGCCTGCGGTTGGCCCGCATCCGCCGCGGCAGGAGCGGTACATAGCCGTCGCGGGCTCTGTGGCCTGGCCCTAGGATCTAAGGGTGCAGGGGGGAGAGGGGGAGACGCTGTCGCTCTGGGGAGGCGCGCGCCTTTCGGGCGAGGTCGCGATCAGCGGTTCCAAGAACGCGTCGCTTCCGATCATGGCCGCCTCGCTGCTCACCGCGGACGCGGTCGAGCTGGAGAACCTGCCTGAGGTTGCCGATACCACCCTCATGGCCGAGATCCTGCGCGGGCTCGGAGCGGAGGTGGAGCTGGGCGCGGGCCGGAGCCGAATCCAGGCCGCGCATCTGGGAAGTGCGGTCCCGGAGGCCTTGGGGCGTCGCATGCGCGCCTCCATCGTGCTCCTGGGTGCGCTCCTGGCCCGAACCGGGCATGCGAGCCTACCCAAGCCCGGGGGAGATCAGATCGGGGCTCGCCGAGTCGAACAACACGTCCGCGGGCTCCGCGCCATGGGGGCGGAGGTGATCGAGAGCGAGGACCAGATCACCGCCCACGCGCCCCACCGGCTGCGCGGCGCGCGCGTGATATTCGACCTCCCGACCGTGACCGGGACCGAGAACATCATGCTCGCCGCGGTGCTGGCCGAAGGCCGCAGCGAGATCTTGAACGCGGCCCGCGAGCCCCACGTCGAGGATCTGGCGCGTTTCCTCAACGCCATGGGCGCGGCCATCGCCGGCGCCGGCACCGACCGGATAGTGATCGATGGCGTTGAACGCCTGCACGGCGCCGGGCACCGCGTCGTGGCCGACTACCTGGAGGCGGGCACCTACGCGCTGGCGGTTGTCGCCACCGGAGGCGATGTCACCCTGGAGAACTGCCCCGCGCGCGACCTGACCCAGCTCTTCTTGAAGCTGGAGGAGGCGGGGGCGTCGATCAGGGTGGCTCCGGAGCGGGTCAGCATCGCCCGCGCCGCCTCGGCTCAGGTGCTTCCGGTCGACATGTGCACCTTCGTTCATCCCGGCTTTCCGACCGACCTGCAGGCCCAGTATCTGGCCCTCATGACCCAGGCCCAGGGCGAATCGGTGATCTCCGAATACCTGTTCGAGAATCGCTTCCAGCACGTCCCTGAACTGGTCAAGATGGGGGCGCGGATAACCATCCGGGGTCGCGACGCCCGCGTGGAGGGGCCCGCTCGGCTGCGCGGGACGGACGTCTCCGCCCCCGACATCCGCTCCGGAGCCGCCCTCATCATCGCCGGGCTCTGCGCCGACGGCGAGACCCGCATCCACCAACCCTGGCACATCGATCGCGGCTATCAGGACATGGTGGGCAAGCTGATCGGAATCGGCGCCCGCGTCGCGCGCCGGGGAGGCGGGGCAGCCGTCGCCGGCGCGGCCGAGGCGACCTATGAGTAGAGGGCGGTCCCGGGCGCGGGCCTAGGTGCGCCTCTCCAAGCAGATCGGTATCGACCTCGGCACCTCGACCATCCTGGTCCACGTGCGGGGGGAGGGGGTGGTCATTTTCGAGCCCGCCCTGGCGGCTCTGAATCAGGACGGGAGCCGAATTCTGGCCGTGGGCGCGACCGCGCTCGAGATGGTGGGACGGACGCCGGAGACGATGCAGGTGGTCAGGCCGCTGCGCGATGGGGTGATCGCCGATTTCGTGGTCACCGAGGCTCTGCTCCACCACTACATCTCCCGGATCCAGGGCCGGCGGCGCCTCTTCAAGCCGGAGATCATGCTCTGCGTGCCCTCCGGCGTGACCAGCGTCGAGCGCCGGGCTGTGATCGAAGCGGTGATGTCGGCCGGGGCGCGCCAGGCGTGGCTGATCGACGAAACCCTGGCGGCGGCCATCGGCGCCGGGCTTAAGATCGCTGAGCCCAGGGGCCAGGCCGTGTGCGACATCGGCGGTGGAACCACGGAGATCGCGGTCATCTCCCTGTCCGGCCTGGTGGTCAGCGGATCGGTGCGCAGCGGCGGGAACCGGATCGATGAGGCCATCGTCCAGCACCTGCGCCGCCGCCACAACCTGATCGTGGGCGACCGCAGCGCCGAGGGGGTGAAGATCGCCGCTGGCGCGGCCGTGCGCGAGGAGACCGAGCTCTCGGCGACCGTAAGTGGTCGCGACGCCCTGAGCGGGTTGCCGCGCCGCCTCACCGTCGGCTCCCACGAGCTCGTGGACGCCATCGCGGAGCCCCTGGCGGACATCGTCAGGGGCGTGCGCGACGTCCTGGAGCAGACGCCTCCGGAGCTGGCTGCCGACATCTTCGAGCGCGGTCTCATGCTCACCGGCGGTGGAGCTTTGCTCCGCGGGCTGGACCGCTACGTCTCCATGCACACCGGCCTGCCGGTGCTGGTCGCAGAGCAGGCCCAGACCTGCGTCGTGCGGGGGACGGGCCTGGCGCTGGAGGAATTCGAGGTGCTGCGGCGTAACCAGCGTTACCTCAGATGAGGTTGGCAGGGCTGCGGGTCGCGGTCGATGGTCAGGCGCTGGCTCGGCCCCAGGCGGGGATGGGGGTCTACACCGCCCAGATGCTGGAATCGATGCGGGCGGCGGAGCCCCAGGTCCGATGGACGGTGTGGCTGCCTCCCGAGCTGCGCGGCACGGAGCCGCCGAGTTCGCGGCTGGTTCCAGGTCCACGCTTGATCGGACGCCACGTCATCTGGCCGCGACGGCTCGACCGCGCCGGAGCGGACGTGTTCTGGGGCCCGGCCGGTCAGATGCCGCTGGGACGGCTTAAGGCCCCCGCGGTGCTCACCGTCCACGATCTGGCGATCTACCAGGAGCCCCGGTGGTTTCCCTCCGGGCAGTGGCTCAGCGTCCGTCTCGTGGTGCCGCGATCCCTGCGCGGAGCCGAGCACCTGATCGCGGTCTCATCCAGCACCGCGGCCGACCTCCAGCGCTTTTTCGACATCCCCGAGGATCGAATCACGGTCGTGCCCGAGGGCGTGGCGCCCAGCTTTCGACCGCTGCCGCCCGAAGCCCTGCTCCAGGCCCGGCGGCGATGGCGTCTGCCCGAGCGCTTCATCCTGTTCGTGGGCACGCTCGAGCCGCGCAAGAACCTGACCACGCTGCTCGAGGCCTGGGTCCAGCTGCCCCACCGACCGCCCCTGGTCGTGGTCGGGGGATGGGGCTGGAGGAGCGAGGACTTAATGCGCCGGGTGGCCAGGGCCGGAAGTCAGCTCCATCTGCTCGGCGAGGTACCGCGCACGGACCTGGCCGCCATCTACAACCTGGCTGCGTGCCTGGCCCATCCGGCCTGGTACGAGGGCTTTGGCCTGACCGTGCTGGAGGCCATGGCCTGCGGGGTGCCCGTGATCGCCTCGCGAACGTCGTCCCTGCCCGAGCTGGTCGGGGGCGCGGGGCGGCTGCTGCCACCCGACGACGTGGCCGCCTGGACGCGCTCCCTGCAGGAGGTGCTGGGCGATCCCGAGCTGCGCCGCCAGATGCGGACAGACGGGCTGTTGCGGGCGGCCGAGTTGACCTGGGACCGCGCCGCCGAGCGCACGTTGCGCACGCTCGCCGCGGCCGCTCAGGTCAACCGATGAGGCGGCGAACCACCTCGGCCACACCGGCGGCCGTCTGCTCCCACGAGAAAGCCTGGGCTCGGAGTCGCCCGCGCTCGGCGAGTGCGGGCGACTCCGATCGAGCCCGGTTTATGGCGGTCGCGAACTCGCGCTGATCTGAGGTGTCGCCCACGTAGAGGGCGGCGTCCGCGCCCACCTCGGGCAGAGAGGAATTATCGGCCGCCACCACCGGAACCCCTCGCGCCATGGCCTCCAGCACAGGGAACCCGAAGCCCTCATACAGACTGGCGACCAACACCACCTCGGCCCCGGCGTAGAGCGCCTCGAGGTCGGCGGGGGAGGTTCGCCCCAGGATCCTGGCCCGCGGCGAGCGGGCAAGGGTCTGGGCCAGGGCCGAGTCTTCGATGGCACCCGCGGACACGTAGTCGAGTTCTCCCGCCAGCTCGACCGCGCGCAGCGCGGAGAGTTGGTTCTTGCGCGCCTCCACCCGGCCCACCTGAAGCGCAAACGGACGCTCGATACCCAGGCGCCGGAGTCGGTCTGACACTTGGGCGGCGGAGGGGGGAGGCGGCGGCGGGGTGAGCCCGGGGGAGACGACCACGATCCGTTCCGGGCCCACCCCGTAGTACAGCTCCAGGTCGCGCCCGGTGGACTTGGAGACCGTGATCAACAGCGGGCAGCGTCGGGCGGCCCAGCGGGTGGTGAACTGTAGATACGCTCGCTGCCGCGCCGGATAGGCCTTAGGCCAGCGCTCGAATGCGAGGTCGTGGACCACGGTCAGGCTGGGGCCGGGGGCGAGCACGGGAACGACGTGAGCGGGGCTGAAGAAGAGCTCGGGCCGGGTGCGGTGAAGGCGGATCGGAAGCCGCACCTGGGCCCACAGACGCCGGGTGGGCAGCACGGTGAGATCCAGTCCCGAGCGGGGGCCGGGCCGCGATGAGTACTGCACGAAATCGCACCAGGGCGCCGCCGCCGGGAGTCGGCGCAGGAGCTCCAGGGCGTAGAGCTCGGTCCCGGTGATGCTCTGACGCGCGGCCGGGGCGGCGTCGACGGCCACCACCGGGCGGCGCTCCGAGACGGGGTTCGGTCCGACCGTCTGCTGCGCGATTGAAGCAAGGTAGCAGGAGTGCGCCGGACATCGAACGAGCCGAGGGCGGTCAGCCCTCGCCCCCGCTGAGGTCATAAAGCCGCCCCCGCAGACCGCTCCAGTCCTGAACCTGGGCTCGGAGCGCGGCCGCCCGGCGCAGGGCGCCGGCCCCCAGCTCGCCGCGCAGCTGAGGCCGGCTCGCCACGGCCACGATGGCGGACACCCAGTCCTCGAGCACGCTCGGGTCCAGGGCTAGGCCGGCGCCCTCGACGGCTCGCGGCAGGGCCCCGCGGGCCGCGACCAAGGTCGGAGCAGCGCACGCCATGGCCTCGTCCGCGCCGATCGCCGAGCCCTCCCACAGGCTGGGGTTGACGTAAGCCACAGCTCCACTTAAGAGCGCGGCCAGGCGGCTGCTGGGCAGCCAGCCCATGTCCCTCGCCCCCTCGATCCCGGCGGGCTCGGGACCGACCATGACGAGCTCCAGGCCGCCTTCTATCTGGGCGGCAGCGGCTCGCCAGGCCCGGCCCAGCAGGGCCAGATTCTTGCGCCGGCTGGCCGCTCCGACGAAGACCAGGTAGGGGCGATCGAGGCCGTACTCGGAACGTACCTGCGCGACCTGGACTCGCGAGACGCGGCGATACTCTGGGCCGGGCCTCGGGACCATGACCAGGATCCTCCGCGGAGGCACCCGCAGGTAGAGTTCCAGCCCCCGGGCGACCTCGTCCGAGGGGACCACCAGGTCGGTGGAGAGTCGCGCCAGCAGCGCGGTGCGCAGATTGCGCCCGAGCCATTCGCTCCGGCCCATGGCGGCGGCGGCGAAGACGTGGGAGAGGTCGCAGACCGCGCTCACCGAGGCGGAGCCCCAGGCCAGGCGGGGACGCCCGTCGAGGATCAGGGTCGGGCGTCCGCGCGCCGGCGGGCCCAAGCTGACGCCCCCGCCTAGACCCTGGAGCAGGTATTGCGCGAACCCGGCCTGACCCAGCGGATGCTCCAGATCGAGGCCGGAGAGGTCGCAGGAGAGCGCGAGGGGGGACACGCGTCGGATGATATCGGGGTGGTGCAGCGCCGAGTTCTGGGGGTGAGAGTGGACTGTCTCGAGCCGGGCGGGGCACTGGCGCTGATTAAAGAGCTGAGCCAGGGGCGAGGCCGTGCGGCCATGGTCGTGACCGTGAATCCCGAATTCGTCATGCGGGCGCGATCACAGGCTGAATTTCACCGGGCGCTGGAGGGGGCGGATCTGTGCCTGGCCGACGGAGCCGGGGTGGTGTGGGCGCTGCGGCGCCGGGGCTGCGTCAACTCGGAGCGCGTCACCGGCGCCGATACCGTGCCCGAGCTAGCCCGCATCTGCGCGCAGCATGGTCTGGGTCTGTTCCTGCTCGGGGCCGCCCCGGGGGTGGCCGAGGCGGCCGGCCAGGCCCTGGTTCAAGCCTATCCCGGACTTTTGATCAGCGGCACCCATTCCGGATCGCCGGCGGTGGAAGAGGATGACGAGATCGTGGCCATGGTCAACCGCTCCGGGGCGGCGGTCCTCCTGGTGGCCTACGGGCATCCCGCCCAGGAGCTCTGGATCGCCCGTAACCGCGAACAGCTGAAGGTCGCGCTGGCGATGGGCGTGGGCGGTGTCCTGGACTTCCTCAGCGGGCGGGTGAGACGCGCCCCGGCGAGCTGGCGCCGCGCCAACCTGGAGTGGCTCTGGCGCCTTGTGCACCAGCCCTGGCGAGCGCGGAGGATGCTCGCGCTGCCCCTTTTCGCGCTCCTTGTCGTATTGGAACGCGCCTGAGCGGGGGCGGAATCCGGCGGCCCCCGTCTACGATGACCGGTCAGTGAATCTCAGCGTGGTCATCCCCTGCTTCGACGAGTTCGAGCGCTTGCCGAACGCCCTGGCGGGCGCGCTGCCGAGTCTGCGCGAGCGTCTTCCAGGTCTTGAGCTGATCCTGGTCGACGACGGGAGCGACGACGGTACCGCCGGACTCCTGCACGAGCTGGCCCGGCGCGAACCGTTCATCAAGCCCCTCATCCTGCCCCGAAATCAGGGCAAGGGCCGGGCGCTGGCCGAGGGCGTGGCGCTCTCGCTCGGCGCTCGAGTCTTGATCGCTGACGCCGACTTCTCGGCTCCCATCGGAGAGCTCTCGAGGCTCGAGGCGGCACTTGATCGGGGCGCCGATGTCGCCATCGGATCGCGCGCCAAGAGGGGGGCGCGAGAGATTGACCAGCCTCTGCACCGGGTGGTGATGGGCAAGTCGTTCAACCTTTTGGTCCAGTCGCTCTTCCTGCCCGGCATCTGGGACACCCAGTGCGGCTTCAAGCTCTTCCGCGGCGAGCTCGCCCGGAGCCTGTTCGCCGGCCTCGTGACCGACGGTTTCGCCTTCGACGTGGAGATCCTGTGGCGGGCGCGGAATCGGGGCTGCCGAATTGAGGAGGTTCCGGTGCGCTGGCTCAACTCCGACTCGAGCCGGGTGCTGCCGCTGCGCCACTCGAGCCAGATGTTGCGTGACCTGCTCCGGCTCCGGGTCCGAACATGAGCCGGGTCCTGGTGGTCCTGCCGACCTTCAACGAGCGCGACAGCCTGGCTCAGGTGGTTGCCGGCGTGCGGACTCTGGATTACGAGGTGCTGGTGGTGGACGACCGCTCGCCTGACGGCACGGGCGAGATCGCCGCGGAGCTCGCGGCTCAGGATCCGGGGGTGGCGGTAATGCACCGGCCGCGCAAGCTGGGTTTGGGGTCGGCATACTTGGCCGGGTTCAAGCTCGGTCTGGAGCGCGGTTATGACTTCCTGGTCGAGATGGACTCCGACGGCTCCCACAGGATCGAGCACCTGGATGCCATCGTGGCTGCGTCGGCCCGGGTGGGGGGGCTGGCGATCGGGTCCCGTTACATCCCCGGAGGGGGCGTCTCGGGCTGGCCCTGGCACCGCAGCCTGCTCTCCGCCGGAGCCAACGCTTATTGCCGGCTCCTGCTCGGCTGGTCGGTGCGCGATGCGACCAGCGGCTATCGCTGTTACTCGAGCGCGGCTCTGGTCGCGGTCGGGCTGGACCGGGTACGTTCTTCGGGCTACGAATTCCAGGTCGAGATGGTCTACCGATGCCTCGAGCAGGGGGTCGCGGTCTGCGAGATCCCGATTCGGTTTGAGGATCGCACCTCGGGTCGCTCCAAGGTCTCGCGGAGCGAGGTCATGAAGGGTCTGGCCGGGGTGCTGCGACTGGCTGCGCAGAGGTGGCGCTGATGGCCGCTCGGCTTCGCTCCGGCGGCTGGGGCACCGCCCTGCTGCTCGGGCTGGCCCTCGCCCTCGTCACCCTGATCCCGTACCTGGTGGCGGCGGCCGATCAGGCGCCGGGACGGGTGTTCATGGGCTTCTTCTATCTGGGCGATGACGCCAACACCTACCTGGCCAAGATGCAGCAGGGCTGGGAGGGGAGCTGGCTCTGGCACAATCGGTACAGCACCGAGCCCAGCCCGGGCATCTATTTCTTCATCTTCTGGCTCGCCTTGGGCCATCTCGCCCGTCTCCTCTCACTCTCCCTTCTGGCCACCTATCAGGTGGCGCGAATGGTCGGCTCAGTGGCTCTGATCCTGGCCGGCTGGGCGTTCATCCGACGCTTCGTGGAGAACCCCGCCGCCCGGCGCTGGGCGCTCTGGTTCATGGCTCTGGGGCTGGGCTGTGGGTACGTGATCCAGGCCCTGGGTCACCCCGTGGTCATGGGTCAGACCACCGACACCCTGGACTGGAGGATGCCCGAGCTTTCCGCCTTCTATTCCATCCTCTCGCTGCCCCACTTCATCTGGGTGGCGGCGCTCCAGGCTGCGGCCATTCTGCTCACCCTCGCCGCCGCCGAGCGCTCCAACCTGCGCCTGGGCGTGCTGGCCGGCCTGGCCTGGCTGGCCGAGGCCTCCATTCACGCCCAGATGCCGATCCTGATCTGGGCGGCACTGGCCGTCGCGCTGCTCGCGCGTCCGGTCTCCCGCCGGGGCTACGTGGCGGCCATGCTGGCGGTCGCCATCGCCCTGCCCTATGTGGGCTACTCCTACCTCGAGTATCGGGTCAGCCCCGAGGTCCTGCGCTGGAGCGCGCAATGGCGAAACAACCTGCCGCCGGACGTGGTCTCGCTCTCCCTGGCCCTGGCGCCTCAGCTCCTGCTCGCCGCCCTGGCCCTGCCCGCCGCGCTCAAGCGGCGCTCGCGTGACGATGTGTTTCTGCTCGCCTGGCTGGTTCTCCTGGGCGCCATCCTGTGGCTGCCGAACCCGGCCGGAAACCTGCGTCGGCGATTCTTCGACGGGGTCTACATGCCCCTCGACGTGTTCGCCGCGCGGGGCCTTTATCAGGTTGTGGTGCCACGCCTTCGAAGTCTTCGGAGCCGCCGCTTGCTTCCCTTCTCCTACGTCGCCTTCGCCGCCGTCGGCAGCCTCTTTCTGCTCGCGGCCCCCATGGTCTACGCCCGCACGCCCCAGTATTCGATCTCCGCCGCCGAATACCAGGGGCTGCTATGGCTCGACTCCGAGCCCCGCGGGGCCGTGCTCTCGTCGGCCCGGATGGGGCTCTACATACCGGCGTATTCGTCCGACAGCGTCTACGTGGGTCAATACTCGGAGACCTACAACTACTTCCAGAAGGGGGCAGAGGCACGGCTGGCCCTGATCGGAGACACCAGTGCGGAGGCGCTCGCCCGCCGCTACCACCTGAGCTACATCTTCTGGTCCGATGAATTCGGCTCCGCGCCGCCTCCAGGCCTGGGCCGTCCCGCGTTTTCGGCGCCCGGGGTCAGGGTTTGGAGGGTTGCCTGACCAGGATCACGGACACGTGGTCCTGGTAGGCGATCCGCCACTGGCCCGTGGCCTCGAGCGCGTTGGTCAAAGCGCCCCCTCGATCATCGACCACGTAGTCGATCCGGCGCCGGTCGAGCACGCTGAGCCAGTCGCTCCGCACCGTCTGCACGTCCTCGTACTCGAGCAGCATGGGGTCTCCCATGAGCTCGGCCTCGCCGAAGATGTACACGCGACGCTGGGGGGCCGGATAGAGACGAAAAATGAGATAGCCGCCCCATCCATACTCGTTGAACATTCTGGTTCCCACTCCCGGGTGCGCGGCCAGCCAATTCGCCGCCCCGACCGGAAAGCTCTGGGCCAGCATCCGGTTCTGGGCCAGCGCCCCCCGGGCCATTGAGGCGCCCGAGGTGAGCGCGATCAGGAGCAGGCCGGCGATGGTGACCCCGGCCATCCAGGGGCGCACGGTGGCGATCGGCCGGAGCCGGTTAGGACGCCTGTGCTCGTTCCAAATCCCGCTCCAGTGGTCGATCAGGATAGGGGTGGTGGCGGCCACGAAGAGGGCGATGTGTCGGACCGATTCCAGGGCCAGGCCGAGCGTGGCCAGGGCCAGGAGCAGGTCATAGGTGCTGGGCCGGCGGAGCGCGAAGGCGATGATCAAAAGGAAGATCATGAGCTCGAGTGGGCGCATTGAATTGAGGTGGAAATTGGGCGAGAACCACTCGACGATGAGACTCTGCTGGGCTCCGCTGCTGAGGGTTTTGAGGGGATACAGGTAAAGCGCCACCCCGTGCGGGGTGGCCCCCACCGCCACTGCGGATGCGAGGCTGATCAACCCCAGCCGGCGCAGGCGCATCAGGTGGCCCGGTTCGCGATCCAGCACCCATCCCACCGCCTCGGTGAGCAGTGCGACGCCCAGGAACGCGAAGCCGACCGCCCATCCGCCATGGAGATTGGCCCAGAGCGCCATCACGAACGGAAACCAGTAGATGGCTCGGCTCGAGCCGCGCATGTACCAGCGCAGCCAGAGCAGCTCCAGGCAGGAGAAGAAAAAGGTCACCATCTGGGCCCGGGGTCCCCAGATGGGCCCACCCGCGATTCCGCCCAGGGCCAGGCCGAGGCCGGCGATCAGGTAGGGACGGCGGGCCACGTCGGCGGTGCGCCAGATCAGGCAGAAGCCGGCGAAGGTGAGGGCGCCGAACCCGAGCGCGACGACGAAGGTGCCGCCGATGCGGTAGCCGAGCCACATCAGGATCTCGGTCAGGTACTCGTGGTCGATCCAGATGTGGCTGGGAACGGTGAAGGTGTAGAGGTCGTGGCTGGGCAGGGCGGCGTGCTCCACGATCCAGCGCCCCGTGCGAAGGTGCCACCAGAAGTCGGGATCCTCGACCGGCTGGACCAGGGCGGCCAGAATCGCCATCATGATCCCGCCCAGGAACAGCGCCCGCGGACCGAGCCGCTGGCTCAGCGCGGCCAAGGCCCGGGCAGGTAGGCGGGGACCCGGCGGCGGTAGTCGGCGTAGGGCGCCCCGAATTGGCGAGCCAGGATGGTCTCTTCGGCCTTGATCCGTACGTACTGGGCGATCAACACGACGATTATGAGCACCACCCGCGGGGGGGTGATCTGGGGCAGCAGAAGGCCGATCGCAGCCAGCGCCTCGCCCAGGTAGAGGGGATGGCGGCTGAACCGGTAGGGGCCGTTGGTGACCAGCCGGCGCGCCTCGGGCAGGATGGAGAATGACCGCCTCAACGTGGACAGCGCCCAGACGGTATAGGCCAGGCCGGCCAGGAGGATCAGTGCCGCGGGGGCGGCAAGAGCCGGCCGGGCGTGGTCTGGGAGGACTCCCAGGAGGAGGACGCCGAAGGTTCCGAAGAGCGAGGCCAGGACGAGCTGTGGCCGCCTGTCCCCGGCCAGCCGGGGGAGCCGCACGGCGTAGAGCACGATCAGCAGGGTGAAGTAGGCCAACCCCAGGACCTGGGTGGCCAGGCCCAGGGGGTCGCCCCGGCCGCGCCCCAGGAGCTGGGCTGCGGCTGCGGTTAAGAGCAGCTTGTCGACCCAAAGGGGCGAGAAAACGAGCGCCGGCAGGAGGCGTCCCAGACCCAGATCTGCCCAGTAGCCGGCTGATCGCCAGCGCGGTGTTGTGATTTTGGTCTTGTGCCCCTGCATCGGCTGGGTACCGTAGCACCCGGCTCCCAATAGACTGTCGAATTGGAGTGGTGAGATGACTGACGCCAGCACGACGTCCGAGCCGGTCGACGACCGCACGGAATCGGGTCCCTCGGCCCAGGTGGCGGCCGAGGCGGCCGCCGTGGCGGCGCGCATGCCCGGACTTCAGGCCGAATTGGACAAGCTCAGCGACGAACTTCAGAAGTCGCAGGTGATACGGCGCCACGTCGCCCGCAACCCGGAGAAGTTCTCGCCCCACGAGCGAGAGAACGTGTATGAGCACGCCGAGGGGCTGGCGGTGCGGCGTCAGCGGCTCCAGGATCAGCTCGAGCAGGCGCGCGAGAAGCTCGATCTCCTAGAGCAGATGGCGGATTTCATCTCTCCGGCCCCCGCCGCGCAGGCCCCCAGTGCGCTCGACACCTATCAGGCGGTTGAGGCGGAGCGGCTCCGAATCGCCCGCGATCTGCACGACGGCCCGGCCCAGGTGCTGTCCAACTTGGTCTTGGAGGCCGAAATTTTGGAACGGCTGCAGCGCCGCGATCCGGCTCTGCTCACCGCCGAGCTGCAGGAGTTCAAAAACTCGGTCCGCAACGCCGTGGACGACATGCGCCGATTCATGTTCGAGCTGCGCCCGGTCTCCCTTGATGACCTGGGGCTGGTCGCCACCATGCGTCGCATCACCTCGGAGTATCAGGACCGAACGGGCGTGGTCTGCCGCTTCAACGTCATCGGCGAGGAGCGGCGAATGCCACCCGAGGTGGAGGACTGCCTCTACTGGATCATGCAGGAGGCCCTGACCAACGTGCACCGTCACGCCAAAGCGCGTACGGTTGAGATCACGCTGGAGATCCAGGAGGCGCGGATCTGGATGCGGGCTCGCGATGACGGCCAGGGATTCGATCCCCGGAACTACCATCAGCCGAGCGCCCGGCGCAAGCTGGGCGTGCTCAACATGAAGGAGCGGGCGGAGGCGGTCGGAGGCCAGCTCGAGGTGCGCAGCCAGCCCGGTTCGGGCACCAGCGTAGAGGCGATCTTCCCGCTCGTAGGCTGAGCCCCTCGGACCGGAATCAGCTTCTAAAAAGTTGCTTTCGCGGCGGCGGCGGATTATGATGCCGCCGTCTTATGGGATCGGGCGCAAGTATGCCCTGTCCACACCGTCATTAGATCCGACGGATTCCCGGTAGAAGGAGGTGAAAAGCAGTGTTGAATCTTTACTTTCGGCTTCGCAGTCTTCTGAGCCGCCAAGAGGGGCAGGGCATGGTCGAGTACGCCCTGATCCTGGTGCTCGTTTCCATCGTCGTTATCGTCATTCTTCTTACGATGGGCGGCCAGATCAAGAACGTGTTCACCAACGTCGTCGCCGCCCTGGGCACCTAGAGCTCGAGGCGAATACCCCTTAAGAGCGTGTCATGGAGAGCCCCGACGCGGGGCTCTCCCCTTATCGGGCCGGATCTAAAACGGGAGGCATCAATGAGCAGCAGGCCGACGCGATACGACTCTGCCCAGGTGCCTACGCCGGGAGGAGAAAGCGAATATGCACACCTTGGCCGCCCCCGCGTCACGCTTGGCGCGGGTCCAGCGGCACCGCCACCGGCCCCAGGCCGGGCAAGGCATGGTCGAGTACGCCCTGATTCTGATCCTGGTCTCGATCGTCGGATTGGTATTGATAATTCTCGTGGGCGGACAGCTGACCAACATGCTGACCAACGTGACCACCGCGCTTGGGGCGTGAGCCCGGAGCGGACGGACGCGCTGGCGGGGAGGAGCGGCGCGGCCGCCCTTCTCGGCCCGGCGGCCGGCCGAAGTCTGATCCAGGCTCCGATCGCCTGGTCCTGGGCTTCGAGTTCAGGCCGCCCACGCCGCGGCTCGCTCTTTGGGAGCGATTTCTATAATTGGCGCGCCATCAAGCAATGCGGAGGTAGGTAGGTCTTGGCAGTCGCACCGGCCCCGTCACGTTTACGGCCTGGAGGCAGCCGGCTCTTCATCATCGTCGGAGCCGTGCTGGCCCTGCTCGCATTCGTGCTCGTCTTCCTCGTCGGCGCTCTCGCCAATCAGGGCGGCCCGTCGGGTCCGGCCGTGAGCGTGGTGGTGGCGGCGCGTGACATTCCGCTTCGCGCGCCCCTGGTCAAGGCCGATCTGACGGTGCAGCGAATGGCGCGTTCGGATGCGCCCCCGGCCTCCTTCGGCAGCGTGTCCGCCGTCTTGAGTCTGGGCCCCGTGGCCGAGATCAACGTCGCCAAGGGCCAGGCCATAACCCAGAACATGCTGGCGCGAAGCGGGGATCTGGTCGCCGGCAGCCAACCCGCCTACCTGCCCATCCCACAGGGTTTTGTAGCCACCACGATCAAGACCAGCGAGCTCCAGGGCGTGGCGGGCTACATCCAGCCAGGCGATTACATCAATGTCGTGGCCAGCGTCAGCACGAGCGTGTTTCAGACCACGAACTCGGGCTCGCCGCCGCGCATGGTGACGCGCACGGTGTTCACCAACGTGCCCGTGCTCAAGACGGGGGCGGTCGGTGGGACCGGCCAGTCAACCGCCGGCGTACCCTCAAGCCTGACCGTGGTCATGACCCAGTGCGACGCCGACTTCATGCAGTGGCTGACGCTCAACGCCCAGCTCAGCTACACGCTGCCCTCGTACCACGATTATCAACCTCAGGACACCAAGCCAGATCCCTCCTGCCCCAACGCTCAGGCCGCAGGCCTGGTGAGGCCGGCGGACGTGGATCAGAGGTGGGGGTTCACGAAGTAGGCAACGGACCGAGCTCGGGCACGGCCGACAAAGTTCGGGTGGTCCTCGTCGACGACGCCCCCCGGACGGTGGCGAATCTGCGCCGCCTGCTCGCGTTTGAGTCCGACATAGAGGTCGTGGGCGACGCCTCCAGCGCAGCCGGTGCGATGGAGGCCGCGCGTCGGTTCAATCCCGACGTGATCATCATGGATCTGAACCTGCCCGACATGGACGGGCTGCGGGCGACAGAGCAGCTGGGAGCGGAGATGCCCCTTACGCCGGTCATCCTGACCTCGGTTCAGGACGACCGCGAATATCTGCGCCGGGCCATGGAGGCGGGCGCCCGCCACTACCTGACCAAGCCCTACCCGGTTGACGAGCTGCTGGCCGCGATTCGGCGAGTGCATGAGCTCGAGGCGAGGAAGCGGCGCACGCCCGAGGCCCGGCGCCGAGCCCAGCGCCTGGTGCAGGGCTCCCCTGCCATGGCTGGGACCGGGCCGCCCGCACCCGGCGCGTCCGATTCCGTAACCGACCCGCCCCAAAGCGCTCGGCCCGCGCCACCCGCCGCCCGCCCCTCTCCAGCTCCAGGCAGGGAGGGCGGGCCTCGTCCCGAACTGACCGCGCCGATGATGCAGGATCTGCCCGAGGTGCGCCCGGCGGCGCGTCCGCGCCCGATCCTGGAAGGCACCGTCTCGACCCCGCTCCCACCATTGCCACCGCCCATCAAACCCGACGGGGAAAACGGAATTGTGACCGTGGTCTTCAGCGGCAAGGGAGGTGTGGGGAAGAGCACGATCGCCATCAACCTGGCCGCGCTGCTGGGCCAGGAGACCGGTGCCTCGGTGGCCATGGTCGACATGGACCTGCAGTTCGGGGACCTGGCCGTGATGCTCGGCCTGGACCCCCAGGGCACCATGGCCGACGTCACCGCGGCCTGGCCTCACGTCGACGCTCCACTCCTGGGCTCGCTGATGCCGGAGGCCCCGGGTGGGATGCGGGTTCTGGCCTCACCCCTTTCCCCCGAGCTTGCCGACCTGGTCACCGCCGAGCAGGTGCGCCGGGTCATCACCACGCTCAAGGCGGCTTTCGACCACGTCATCGTCGACTGCGGGCAGCACCTCGACGACAAGATGCTGGAGGCGATGGAGTGCGCGGATCGGATGATCGTGATCACCGATCTCAACGTGCCCGCGATCAAGGACGCCAAACTGGTGTTCAAGCTCTTTGAGCAACTTGGGCTGAGCTTCGATCGGGTGCTGCTGGTCCTAAACCGCTCGGATGCGCCGTCCGACGTCAGCGTCGATCAGCTCGAGGCCAACCTGCACACCAAGGTTTCGGTCCGCATCCCGAGCCAGGGCCGGATGGTGCTCCAGTCGATCCAGAAGGGCGTGCCCGTCGTGCTCTCCAACCCGGACGCGGAGATCTCCCGCAAGATGCGAGAACTGGTTGGCTGTCTGGTACCCTTGGAGGACGCCAAGGCTACAAGAGGTAAGCGACCGCGACGCGGTCTTCTGCGCCGGGCACAGGTGAGCTGATCATGGGACTGCTCGATCGGGTCAAGGCGAGCCAGGAGGCCGCCACCGTCACCGCAGCCGGCACCCCGGCGCCGCCCACCACGCCGCCGCCCGGATCGGCCCCGGTGCCGTCGGCGACGGGCCTGCATACTCCTCCGCCCGCCACCCTAACGTCCCCGGCTCCGTCGCCGCCGGCGCCGGCCACCGCCCAGACCCTGAGCGCCCTGACCACGGCCATTCGCGTACCCACGCCGGCAGCCGAGGGCGCCAGCCCCGCCTTCACTGCGGCCAAGGTCCACGTCCACTCCAAACTGCTCGAGCGCTACGCCGACAAGCTGACGGTAACCGATCGGGGCGGGGTGAGGGACAAGATCCAAGAGCTCGCGGACGAGTACTTCCGGATCAACACCGTGACTATGACCAAGACCGAGCGCGACCGGCTGGTCGAGTCACTTCTCGACGACGTACTCGGTCTGGGCCCACTTCAGCAGCTGGTGGATGACCCCGACATCTCCGAGATCATGATCAACCACCCCAAGCAGATCTACGTCGAACGGCGCGGGCAGCTGATGCTGTCCGGCGTCACCTTCGAGAGTTCCAAGCAGCTCATGCTCGTGATCGACCGCGTGGTGAGCACGGTGGGCCGTCGCGTCGACGAGTCGACGCCCATGTGTGACGCGCGCCTGCAGGATGGCTCCCGGGTCAACGTCATCATCCCTCCCCTGGCCCTCAAGGGGCCGTGCATGACGATCCGAAAATTCTCGCGCGAGAAGCTGGGACCACAGGACCTGCTTCGCTTCGGCTCTGGCACCCCGCCGCTGATCCGATTTCTGGAGGCGTGCGTCCGGGCCCGGTTCAACATCCTGGTCTCGGGCGGGACCGGATCGGGCAAGACGACGCTGCTCAACATCCTGTCCTCCTTCATTCCGGCCGAGGAGCGCGTCATCACCTGCGAGGATGCCGCTGAACTCCAGCTTCAGCAGGATCACGTGATCACGCTGGAATCGCGCCCGTCCAACGTTGAAGGCAAGGGTGCGATACCGATTCGGGATCTGGTTCGGAACTGCCTACGCATGCGCCCAGATCGCATCATCGTGGGTGAATGTCGAGGCGGCGAGGCCCTGGACATGCTGCAGGCCATGAACACCGGCCACGACGGTTCGATGTCCACCTTGCACGCCAACAATCCCCACGAGGCCCTGGGCCGGCTGGAGACGTTGGTGCTGATGGCTGGAGCTGAGCTGCCCTCCCGTGCGATTCGGGAGCAGATGGCCTCGGCGGTGCATCTGATCGTCCAGCAACAGCGATTGCGCGGTGGTCCGCGCAAGATCGTCAGCGTCTCCGAGATCATCGGGATCGAAGGCGGCGAAATCCGCTACCAGGAGATCTTCAAATTCGTCCAGGTCGGGGTCAGCGATGAGGGCAAGGCGATCGGATACCACACCGCGACCGGCATTATCCCGATGCGAATGGAACAGCTCAGGTCGAGCGGCGAGGAGGTCTCAGAAGAAATCTTCCGGCCTCTGGCGCCGCCCGCCCAGCTCTACTGATTAGGAGGACCCCGCTTTGATCACCATAGTCGGCGCGATCATCGCCGCCAGCGGTGTGTTCCTGGTCGTCATGGGTATCGGACAGGCCCGGCGCCGGAGCGCTACGGACCAGTTCGGCGGACGCCTCGCCGAGTTCGGCTCCGCGGGCGCAGCGATGGCGCCTCCGGCGCCTCCGGCCAGCCTTCGGGAACGCTTGAACCGGCTCTTTGAGCCCCTCGCCAAGCGCACCGGCAAGGGCAACGCCAAGCGCGGCCGGCTACCGCTGGCCGAGCAGCTGGCCAAGGCCGACCTGAAACTGCGCACTTCCGAATTCCTCATGATCCAGGTCGGGGCGGTGTGTCTGCTCGCTCTGGTCGGCCTCCTTCGCTTCGGCGTCGGGATCCAGATGATCGTGCTTGGCATAGCCGGCTACTTCGTCCCTGGATTCTGGGTGCGACGACGTATGGCGGCCCGGCTCAAGGCCTTCAACGACCAACTCGGCGACACCCTGGTCCTGCTCTCCAACGCGTTGAAGGCGGGCTATTCGTTCGCACAGGCGATCGACACCGTGGCCAAGAACGCCACGCCGCCAATCTCGATCGAGTTTGCGCGCGCGGTGCGGGAGATGAACTTGGGCGGTTCGGTCGATGAGGCGCTCCAGAACATGACCCGCCGCATCGAGAGCGCCGACTTCGATCTCCTGGTGACCGCGGTGGCGATCCACCGTTCGGTCGGAGGCAATCTGGCCGAGATCCTCGACAACATCGCCCACACCATCCGCGAACGCGTCCGCATCAAGGGTGAGATCAAGACGCTGACCGCTCAGGCCTCGGCTTCGGGCACCCTCATAACCTTTTTGCCCATCGTCCTGGGCCTGTTCATGTACCTGGTCACCCCGACCTACTTCAAACCCATGACCCAGTCCTTCATCGGCTGGGCCATGCTCGGTTTTGCCGCCTTCCTGATCTTCATCGGCAACCTCATCATCCGGCGCGTGGTGGCGATCGAGGTCTAGATGACTCCCCTGCTCCTGGCCCTGCTGGCGGCGCTCGGCGTCTTCATGTTCTTCGTCGGTCTGGCGCGTCGGCCCAACGCCAGCGCCGCGGACATGGTGGCCGAACGTCTGCAGTCCTACGTGGGCGTCGAGAAGGTCATGACCGAAGACGACATCGTGCTCCAGCTGCCATTCAGCGATCGCTTCATGCGCCCTGCCATCGAACGCTTCGGCCGCTACTTCGCCGAGCGCACGTCGGCCAAGCAGCGCTATCAGCTGCTGGCTCAGCTGGACCTGGCCGGGCGCCCCGGCGATCTCTCGCCCGAGGACTTCACGGCCGTGCGCTATGTCGCCTGCGTGATCCTGTTCGCCCTCGGCCTGCTGATCGGGACGCTGACCCAGAACCCGGCCATGATCGCCTTGATCGCCGGGGCCGGCGGCGTCCTGGGTTTCTACGGGCCACTCTACTGGCTGCGCACTCGGGTCAAGCAGCGCCAGCGTGAGATCCAGCTCGCCTTGCCTGACACCATGGACCTGCTCACGATCGCGGTCGAGGCCGGACTGGGCTTCGATGCGGCCATAAGTCGGGTGAGCCAGAAGTTCGACAACGCCCTCGCCGACGAGTTCGGCAAGGTGCTCCAGGAGACCCGTCTGGGCCGGCCGCGCCTGGAAGCGATGGATGAAATGGGGCGCCGGAGCGGGGTCGAAGACCTGCACAACTTCGTCCAGGCTGTGATCCAGTCAGAGCAGATGGGCGTGGGCGTGGCCCGGATTCTGCGCCTGCAGTCGGACGAGATGCGGCGCAAGCGGCGGCAGCGTGCCCAGGAGAAGGCGGCCCAGGCCAGCCTCAAGATGATGCTGCCCATGGTCGGCTGCATCTTCCCGACCCTGTGGGTAGTGCTGCTCGGCCCCGCCGTCCTGATACTGCTCAAGGCTCGGGGCTGACCCCTCAGGGTTCGGCCAAGAACTCGAGCGCGGCGAGTCTGAATGCTCCCGCGGTCAGCGCCGACATGTGGTCGCGCCCGGCCAGGGAGAGGTGACGGGCGTTGACGAGTCGGCGGGCGAGAGTCGCCGCCTCGGGCGCCAGGTGATCAGCGTCGCCAGTCGCGACCAGGGTAGGAGCCTGGATGGAGGCCAGCTCCGCCAGCGCCAGGGGCTCGGCGGGTCCCTCGATGCAGGCTGCGAGCGCGAGCAGGTCGTTGACCGGTCGGGCCGCGGCAAAGCTGAGGAACTCCTCCTCCTGCCCTCCTCCGCCTGGCTCGCCGCGCAAGCGCCGGGCGACCGCGGCCACGCTCAGGCGCTGAGATTCGTCCCAGCCGCCGATGACGCAGCGGTGGATCAGGTCGGGCCGGCTCAGGGCCAGACGGAGGCCGATCTGGCCTCCCATCGAGTACCCGATCAGGGCCGCGCCCGCGGGCGCCAGCTGCTCCAGCAGGAGTGCGGCGTCAGCGGCCATCTGGACCCGGTCGTAGTCGGCGGCGAGATGGGGTTTATCGCTCTGCCCGTGGCCCAGGCAGTCGGGCGCGAGGACTCGATATCCGGCCCGCACAAGGGCTGTGATCCAGGCCGTTCCGCGCCAATTGAGCCCGGCGTCACTGGCGAAACCATGGATCAAAACAACGGCGGGCCCGGTCTTTTGTCCGGCCTCCTCATAGTGCAGCGAATAGCCGCGCGAGAGGTAGCTGGGCATCGCCTCAAAGGGTACGGGAGTGCTGGTCGGCCGCCCGATGCGAGTCCGAATTGACGCTCGTCCACGAGCCCACCGGGACCGTCCTGGCGACCGCGATCGTGCGCCCCAGAACATTTTTCGGTCGCGGAGTGGGACTCATGTTCCGGCACCAGCTGAAGTTGGATGGCGGCATGTGGATCGAGCCCTGCAACGGCATTCACATGTTCTTCATGCGCTTTGCCATCGACGCGGTGTTCGTCGACCGCCAGATGCGCGTGGTTCGGGTTTACCCTCAACTTCGACCCTGGCGCGTGGTGCCGCTGGTCCTGGGGGCGCGCTCGGTATTCGAGCTCGCCGGGGGCAGGCTGGATCTAGTTCGGGTGGGACTGAGTCGGGGCGACCAGCTCCGCCTCGAGAATGGATGAACCAGGGCTAAGGTCCCTTGGGTAGGGGCAGTTGGGCGGGCCTTCGGATATAGTCGAGGGCAACCCAAGCCCTGGGAGGAAGGCGCGCAGATGGCGGTACGCATCCCCGGAATCAACCTCGACGAGTACTACGCCCAACTTGGGCCGATTCAGCCTCTGGTCATGGACGACCGGGTGACCGAGGTGATGGTCAACGGCATCGACCACGTGTACGTCGAGATGGGCGGCAAGGTGGTCCTGACCAACATCCGGTTCCAGAGCGAGGAGGAGCTGGTCAACGTCATCCAGTTCATCGTGCGCTCGGTCGGGCGCCGGATCGACGAGCGGGTCCCGATCGCTGATGCCCGGTTGGCTGACGGGTCCCGGGTCAACGCCGTGATCCGCCCGCTGGCGGTGGACGGACCCAGTCTGACCATCCGCAAATTCGCCAAGGATCCGTTTCAGGTCGAGGACCTGGTGCGCTTTGGGAGCTGCAATGAGGCCGGCTTCGGGTTCTTGAAGGCCTGCGTGCTGGCCCGGGCCAACATCATCGTGTCGGGCGGCACCGGCACCGGCAAGACCACCTTCTTAAACGTTCTCTCCGGATTCATCCCGGTCGAGGATCGCATCGTCACCATCGAGGACGCGGCCGAACTCCAGCTCCATCAGGAGCACGTGGTGCGACTCGAGACCAGACCCAAGGACATCAACGGCGAGGGTGAGATCACGATTCAAAGGCTGGTGATCAATTCGCTGCGCATGCGCCCGGAGCGCATCGTGGTCGGTGAATGTCGAGGCGGCGAGGCGCTGGACATGCTCCAGGCCATGAACACCGGCCACGACGGGTCAATGACCACGCTCCACGCCAACAGCCCGCGCGATGCGCTGGCGCGGCTTGAGACCCTGGTCCTGATGGCGGGGGTCGATCTACCGGTCAAGGCGATCCGTCAGCAAACCGCGAGCGCGATCAACATCCTGTGCCAGCTGAACCGCCTCCGGGACGGCTCCCGGCGGGTGACCAGCATTGCCGAGGTCACCGGTATGGAGGGCGAGACCATCACCATGCAGGAGATCTTCAAATTCGAGTCCCAGGGCGCCGACGCCCAGGGCAAGCTCCAGGGGGAGTTCGTCGCCACCGGCATCCGGCCCCAGATCCTGGATCGCATGTTCGCCATGGGTCTGCCCCTGCCGACCGAGATCCTGGCCCTGTTCCCCGATCCCCGGATGGGCAACGCCTGGCAGCGGGGCTAGGTCAGAGTCGCTCCCAGCGCCGATTGGGAGCGCGGGCGGGTGGGTATCATCGCTTAGGGATCGGCCCATCCGCCCCCGCAGACGAGGACTTCTGATTGCGACTCCTACCCCGCCTATTCGATCCCAACCAGCGCGAGGTGAGGCAGCACCTGGCCACGGCCGAGGAGATCTCGGCCTTGGAACCCGGACTTATGGGCCTCGACGATTCCGCCCTGCGGGAGCATGCGCGGGTCCTCCGGGAGCGGGCGATCGAGGGCGAGCCGCTGGATGACCTGCTGGTCGAGTCCTTCGCTCTGACCCGCGAGGTTGCCCGCCGCCGGCTCGGCATGCGCCACTTTGACGTGCAGCTTGTCGGCGGCATCGTTCTCCACCAGGGCAAGATCGCCGAGATGCGTACCGGGGAGGGCAAGACGCTGGTGGCAACCCTGGCCCTGGCGCTCAACGCGCTGGCAGGGCGAGGAGCCCACCTGGTCACGGTCAACGACTATCTGGCTCGCCGCGACGCCGGCTGGATGGCCCCCATCTACGAACTCATGGGTCTCAGTGTCGGCGTCATCCACTCCGCCGCGCCAGGCGCGCCGAGCTCGTACGTCTACGACCCCGACTATGTGGACGAAGCCCATTCCGATCCGCGGCTGCAGCATCTGCGCCCGGTTGAGCGGCCGCAGGCCTACGCCTGTGACGTCACCTACGGCACCAACAACGAGTTCGGATTCGATTATCTGCGCGACAACATGGCGACCGAGGTCCAGCAGAGAGCGCAGCGCGAGCAGGCGTACGCGATCGTCGACGAGGTCGACTCAATTCTCATCGATGAGGCCCGTACGCCGCTCATCATCTCCGGCCAGGGCGAGGACTCGACCGAGCTCTATGCCCAGTTTGCCCGCCTCGCGGCTCGGCTGGAGGAGGGGGTGGATTACACGGTCGAGCTCAAGCACAAATCGGCTTCGTTGACCGAGGAGGGCATGGCCAAACTCGAGCGCTGGACCGGGCTGGCCAACATATACGACCTGGAGCGGATCTCCGAGGCGCATCAGATCAATCAGGCGCTCAAGGCCAAGGCTCTGTTTCTGCGTGACCGCGACTACCTGGTGCAGAACGGCGAGGTCGTGATCGTCGATGAGTTCACCGGGCGCACCATGCCCGGCCGGCGCTGGTCTGACGGTCTGCACCAGGCGGTCGAGGCCAAAGAGGGGGTCCAGGTCCAGCAGGAGATGAAGACGCTGGCCACGATCACGCTTCAGAACTTCTTCCGCCTCTATGACAGGCTGGCCGGCATGACGGGGACGGCCCTGACCGAGGCCGAGGAGTTCCACAAGATCTACGGCCTGGAGGTGGTGGAGATCCCGACCCACCGACCGATGGTTCGCGACGACGCCGCCGATCTCATCTATAAGAGCGAGGAGTCTAAGTTCGAGGCCGTGATCGAGGAGGTGCTGGAGCAGCACCAGGTCGGCCGTCCGGTGCTGGTCGGTACGGTCTCGGTCGAGAAGTCGGAGCGGCTGTCGCGCATGCTTGACAAGCGCGGGGTCGATCATGCCGTGCTCAACGCCAAGCAGCACGAGAGGGAGGCGGCGATCGTCGCCGCCGCGGGCCAGCGCGGGGGCGTCACCATCGCCACCAACATGGCCGGCCGCGGTACCGACATCGTGCTCGGTGAGGGCGTGACCGAGCTCGGCGGGTTGCACATCATCGGTACCGAGCGGCACGAGAGTCGGCGCATCGACAACCAGCTTCGGGGGCGCGCGGGGCGGCAGGGCGATCCCGGGTCGAGCCGGTTCTTCATCTCGCTCGAGGACGACCTGATGCGCATCTTCGGCCCCGCCGCAGATCGCATCGGGCGTCTGATGGAACGCCTGGACGTGGAGCCGATCGAGCACAAGTGGGTGGCGAGCTCGATCGAGAGCGCGCAGAAGAAGGTCGAGGGCATGAACTTCGACGCTCGCAAGCACGTGGTCGAGTACGACGACGTCATGAATCAGCAGCGTGAGATCGTCTATTCGGAGCGGCGCAAGGTCTTAGAGGGCGTCGACACCAGGAGCAACATCCTGGACTACATCCGTGAGGTCATCAGCCGTGGGGTGGAGGCTCACTGCGTGGGCCGCCACCCCGAAAACTGGGATCTGACCGGTCTGGTCGAGTACCTGGGCCAGTATTTCCCCCTGGCTCAGCACACCACTGTTCCTCAAGAGGCGCTGTCCGCCGGCCAGGCGGGGCTCATAGATCACCTCTACGACGCCGCGGTCGAGGCCTACGCGGCCAAGGAGGAGACGATGGGCGACGAGGACATCCGGCGCCAGGTCGAGCGCTTCGTGATGTTGCGCACGATCGACCAGAAGTGGATCGACTACCTGACCACGATGGAGCACTTCAAAGAAGGGATCGGGCTACGTGCCTACGGCCAGCGCGATCCCCTGGTCGAGTTCAAGAACGAGGCGTTTCAGATGTTCAACGAGCTCATCGAAGGCATCCGGACCGACGTGGTGGCCAATATGTTCCGGGTCCAGGTCACCGCCCAGGAGCCTCCCCCGACCCCACCTTCAGTGCTCGAGCGGGCGATGGGCGGGGGCGACCCTCGAGCGCTGGCCGCGGTCGGGGCGGGAGAGCGGGGCAAAATCGGGCGCAATGATCCCTGCTGGTGCGGGTCGGGGCGCAAATTCAAGCGCTGCCATGGCCGATAGCCGCTCGGCGGCCGAGCTGCTTCGCCGGATCCTGGCGCTGAAGGAGCATCTTTGACCTCTCCGCCAAGGCCGAGCGGGCGGCGGGGATGGAGGCCCGGCTGGCTGCTCCAGGGGCCTGGGATGACCCGGCGTCCGCCGGGCGGGCGGCGCGTGAATCCTCCGAGCTGCGCTCTGAGGTAGACGCCTGGGCCCGGATTGAGAATTCGGCCCGCGATCTGATCGAGCTGGCCGATCTCGCTGGCTCGGACGAGGAGATGGCGCGACAGCTCTCAAGTGAGGAGGCCGCCCTTGGACGAGAGCTGGAAAAGCGCGAGTTGGAGCTGCTCTTCAACGATCCCTACGCCGGACACAACGCGGTCATCAGCATCAGTGCCGGCCAGGGTGGAATCGACGCCCAGGATTGGGTCGAAATGCTGCTGCGCATGTACGGCAAATGGGCGCAGCCCTCGGCCGACGAAGTCGGGACGCTGCGGCCGGGAGCCGAGGTCGAGATCCTGGAGACGGCGGCGGGCGAGGAGGCCGGTCTCAAGGGAGCCACGTTCATCGTCCGTGCCCGGCGTGCCTATGGTCTGCTGCGCGCCGAGCACGGAGTGCACCGGCTGGTGCGAATATCGCCCTTCGACCAGAATCATCGCCGCCACACCTCGTTTGCTCTAGTCGAGGTGATGCCAGAACTCGACGAGGCGGAGGAGGCTGAGCTGGAGATAAATTCCGATGACCTTCGCATCGATACCTATCGCTCCACCGGGGCGGGCGGCCAGCACGTGAACAAAACCGACTCCGCCGTCCGGATAACCCACCTGCCCAGCGGCATCGTGGTCTCCTGCCAGAACGAGCGATCTCAGATGAAGAACCGCGAGCTGGCAATGAAGGTGCTTAAGTCGCGCCTTTTCCAGGCCCATCAGGAGGAGGAGAGGCGCAAGCGAGACGAGCTCCGGGGAGAGGTGATGCCGGCTGAGTTCGGCTCTCAGATTCGCAACTATGTTCTGCAGCCCTACACCCTGGCCAAGGACGTGCGGACCGGGATCGAGGTGGGGAACGTTCAGGCGGTGCTGGACGGAGCCATCGAACCCTTCATCGAGGCCTGGCTCAGGAGCCGCATCTAAGGCGTGGCACAGGCGGTGTAGACGCGCCCGGCCTTATCGCCCGGCGCGAATGTGCCCCGCACCCAAGGGGCCGTTCTCCCCGGCAAAGTTGACATGAGTCAACAACCTGACAGGCAGATGGCGGGAGGCGTCCGGGGCGGCCTCCGGCGTGGCGGCAGGCATCATGGCGGGGTGGTACCCGGCGAGGGAACGTTGACGCCATGGTGTGATTCTCGCTGAGGGAATGCGCGCGTTTGACCCAACTTCGTTCGGGAGGTATACTCCGAGCGGCGCTGGGGCGCCTTGCAACAGTCCTGCTCACGTCCTTCCACCATGCTCATAACGCCCGAGTTTTCAAACCGCGCCGTGATCAGCCTCCAGCACGTCTGGAAGCGGTATCCCAACGGCACCGAGGCGTTGCGTGACGTTGATCTCCGAATTCCCGAGGGCGACTTCGTGTTTCTCGTGGGCAGTTCCGGAGCCGGCAAGTCAAGCCTCATCCGCCTCCTTATTCGGGAGGAGAGACCAAGCTCGGGGAAGATTTTTATCAATGGTGTGGAACTGGGCCGTATGCGACGTCGGCAGCTGCCACGATTCCGGCGCCAGGTCGGCCTGGTCTTCCAGGATTTCAAACTCCTGCCCCGGCTCACGGTCTACGAGAACGTCGCCTTCGCCCTGAGGGTGATGGCCGAATCGGGTCGGGAGATAAAGGCGAAGGTTCAAGATGCGCTGGCCACGGTCGGGCTCGAGGGCAAGGACGACAAGTATCCGCACGAGCTTTCGGGCGGGGAGCAGCAGCGGGTTGCCATTGCCCGGGCTCTGGTTCACGCGCCCAAGCTGATCGTCGCCGATGAGCCGACTGGCAACCTCGATCCGGCCACTGCCTGGGAGATCATGCAGCTCTTCTTGCGCATCAACGCGAGGGGCGTGACGGTGGTCATGGCCACCCATAACCGGGAGATCGTGGACATCCTCCGACGTCGGGTGGTCGTGATTCAAGACGGCCAGGTGGTCAGGGACGACCGTTCCGGGAGGTACCATGAAGATCATTCGGCATCTGCTCTTCGCGCTTAAGAGCGCCTGGCAGAGCTTCTGGCGCAACTCCGCCGTGAGCATGGCCGCCGTCATCTCGGTCACCTTGATCCTCTGCCTCTGCGGAATGACGATGGTGGTTGGCCACTCCCTGGGCCAGGTGCTGCAGGGCTACCGGCAGAAAGTCAGCGTCATCAGCATTTCGGTCTCCGACAACACCCCGATGACCTCGGTTCAGGAGTTCACGAACCAGCTGCGCAGGCGTCCCGACGTCAGCTCGGTCCGATTTCTGACCAAGCAGCAGGAGCTGGCGCGCTTTCAGTCCGATCCAACCAACCGCCTCCTGCTCCAGGAGCTGAGTGGCAACCCGGTGGCCGCGCGGATCGAGGTCACCGTCAACAACCTGGCGGCGATCGCTCAGATAGACGCTCTGGCGCGGGGTTGGTCAGGGGCCGACCGCAACGCTCCCACCGACTATCAGGGCGACTTTATAAGCAATCTGCTACGCCTGTCGGCGTGGTTGACCGTCGCCGGTCTGGCTCTGATGTCGGTGCTGGTCCTCGCCTCGATAGTCATCGTCATGAACACGATCCGTACCGCGGTTTACCACCGGCGGCAGGAGATCGAGGTCATGAAACTGGTCGGTGCGACGGAGTGGTTTGTGCGTGGGCCATTCATCTTGGAGGGCCTGATGACGGGTCTGATCGCCGCCGGGCTGGCCCTGGGTTTGATTCTGTTCAGCTATCGTCCGCTGGTCGACGGCCTGCAGTCACAGCTTTTCTTCCTACCCCTGTCCTACGATCCGCGCTTTGCTGGGACCCTGGGTCAGGATCTGGTCTGGGCCGGGCTCCTGCTCGGTGGGGTGGGCAGCTACATCGGGGTGCGTCGATTCGTCAGGGTCTAGGCCCCACGTGAGCGGTCCCCTCGTGCTTGGAACCGGTAGGGTCCCGCGAGGCCGCACTTGAGTCTCCGGCGCGCGATCGGGGGCGTGGTCGCGGTCTTCCTGCTCGTGCTCGCCTTCGCATCCGGGATCTGGGTTGATCAATCTCTGCCCCAATACGTTCCCGCGCTGATCCTGCCTGGCGCCTCAGGCACGATGCGGGCGGAGGCCATGATGGACCAGGCGTTGCGGATCATCGGGGCCAACTATTACGATCCCGCCACCGCGGGTTCAAAACTGGGGCAGGCCGGGGTGGCAGGGATGGTCTCGGCCCTGGGCGATCCGTTCAGCCGCTATCTGGATCCTGCCGCGTACCGACGCCAGGAGCAGTCCCTGGCTGGTCTCCATCAAGGCGTGATCGGAGCCTACGTTGAATTTAAAGCCGGGCGGCCGGTCGTAACCGGCATAGTTCCCGGCTCGCCCGCGCAGGCCGCCGGGCTATCGGACGGCGACGTGGTCGTCACCATCGCGGGCCAGGATACCGCCGGTTTGACCCAGTCTCAGACCCTGAGTCTGATCTCCGGACCGCTAGGCAGTCAGGTCCTGCTGGGGGTGCGACGCGGCCTCGCCAGCCTGACCATCTCGGTCCGGCGGGCGAGCTTCAGCGCTCCCACGGTGATTACCGAGCACCCCGCACCCGGCATCTTGTACATCCGCGTCTACCAGTTTGGGGACCGCACCGCGGCCGAGTTTGACTCTGCGCTTCGCTCCCAGCTACCGGGTGCCCGAGGGATCATCCTGGACCTGCGCGACAACGGCGGGGGCCTGGTCAGCGCGGCCCAGGCGATGATCAGCCGTTTGGTGCCGTCCGGGGTGGCATTCGAGGTGCGCGGGCGAGGTGCGATGGAGCCGCAATACGTCGACGGCAGGGTGCTGGCACCCCACGTCCCGCTCGTGGTGCTGGTCAACGCAGAGACGGCCTCGGCGGCCGAGATCGTCTCCGGATCGCTCCAGGAACACGCGCGTGCCCGCCTGGTGGGTACCACCACCTATGGCAAGGGGTCGGTCCAGGAGGACTTCAGCCTGCAGGCGGGAGGGGACCTGCATCTGACGGTCGAGCACTGGTTCCTGCCCGGCGGCCGCTCCATCGACCACGTGGGTCTGACGCCCGAGGTGGCCGTTGCCGAGCCGGCTGGAGACCTGATGTATGACCCGGTGGGCGGAGCGACGAACGCCGACCTGGACGCCCAGATGGCGGAGGCATTGCGCCTACTTTCAGCTGGATAGACTTGCCCCACGTGGCTGGGGGCGGTTAGCTCAGCTGGCTAGAGCGCCTCGTTTACACCGAGGAGGCCGGGAGTTCGAATCTCTCACCGCCCACTTCCGGGCCTGCTGGCCGCAACCCCCTGAGCCTCCTGCGTCCCGACGACGGGGGACGCCTGGTCCAGGGCCGACCTCGCTAGTTGGGGCTGCGGACCGAGTTCTGGTCGGGCGCTCGGCGTGGCCGCCCCTAAGGGCCGTCGTAGACGCCGTCGCGCACCAGCTGGGCCAGGGATTCCAGGGCCGCGGCCAGCTCGGGACCGGGTCGGCCGTCGAGCACGGGGAGACCAGTGTTGGCGGCGTCGTCGAAGAGCTCGGAGTGGGGAATCACCAGCTCCGGCGGTCGATCGAAAAACTCGCTCGCCTGGGCCTGAGTCGCGCCGCGCGAGGTCGACTGGTTCAGCACCATGCGGATGCGCTCCGGCCGCACCTTGATCTTGACCAGCACCTCCATCAGGTCGAGCGTGGACTTGAGTGAGGGCAGGGCGCCGGAGGTGACGAGAATGACCAGATCGGCCGCGTCAAGCGCGATCAGGTTGCGCTCTGAGAACGAGGCGGGCGCATCGACCAGGATCACATCACTGATCTCGCGCAGACGGTCCAGGGCGAGCTGGATGGCGGGCAGGGTGACGAGCTCCGACTTCTCCGGGCGATCGCATCCGATGACGACCGAGACCCCGTGGGCGTCGCGCGCGACGAAGTCGGCGAAGATCTCCTGATCGACCTCGACCGATCCCAACTGGGCCAGATCGGCGATGCTCCGCGCGGGTAGCAAGTTGAGATGCATGGCGGCGTTGCCGAACTCGAGATTCAGATCGAGTATGGAGGTTCGCACCGAGCTCTCGCGGGCCAGTGCGGCGGCGCAGTTGATCAGCAGGCTGGTGGTGCCAACGCCTCCCTTGCCGTGCATGAATAAGACCACCTTGCCTCCGCTGGGTGTCTCTGCGCCGGCGCTGGCGTAGCGCCGGATGAGGATTTCCACCTTCGCCGCCAGGACACTGAGCTCGATCGGCTTGGGAATGTACTCGTCGGCGCCCTCGGCGTACCCGGCGAGTATGTCTGAGGGCTGTTTTAGAGCCGAGAGCATTATGATCGGGATTCGCGCGGTGCGGTGGTGGCTGCGCAGGCGTTTGGTCAACTCGAGGCCGCCGACGTTGGGCATGTTGACATCGGTGATGACCAGATCCGGCAATTGCCCGCGAA
>DATLSE010000019.1:0-23382 GCA_035534295.1 Nitrosotalea sp. | reverse complement strand
GTAAGGGACATCGCCGAACGGAACTGTCTCTCTGACGTGGAGGATGAGCAATCCGGCACCCTCCTCGCGAGCAATGTCCACCGCCACCTTGACTGCCTGCCGAGACGTGTCCGAGTAGTCCACCGGGACCATGATCCGATGGAGTGGACGCGGGAGGAAGCTGCTCTTTGCCGCCTCGCGACTATGAACCTGGATCGCTGGGGCTTCAACCTGGGACAAGACCTGGCGGCCGACGCTGCCTTCAAGAAGTGCGGCGATGTTGCCGCGGCCGTGGGAGCCAAGCGCGACCAGGTCGGCCGCCCGCTCATGACAGGCCGCGACGATCTCTGCTGCGGCCGAGGATTCCGTCGCGACCTGACGAACTTCCCCAATAGCCTTGATGCCAGCCGCTTTCAGCTCGTCTGCTGCCTCCCCCACGTGCTTCTCCAGCAAGGCCCGCTGCTCGGGCGGGTCGCCAGCTTTCGCAGCCCCGACCACGAAAACCTCACCCCCACCGCGGCGCGCCAGCGCGGCCACGATCGGCAGCACGCTTTCCGCCAGGCCCTCCGGATCCACGGCCAGGACGATTCTCCGGTACATCTGCGACTCTGACTCTAGGCCATCTCGTGAGCTCAGCCGTGAACGCCGGGCAGGACCACTGTCGGGTCGGCCAGCAAGATCGGGCTTGCGCTCCTGAAGACCTCGGCGTAGGCGACGCCCAAGAGCCGGCCGAAGTACTGATCGTCGGCTTCGTAGAGGGCGAGCAGACGATCACCCTCAGGCGGAAGGATCGACGGATAGGCGGCCAGGGCCTGGCGCTTGCGGGCGTAGATCTCGCTGATGTCGACCGCAAAGGCGAACTCCGACCAGGGCGTCTCCATCTTGCAGTGCGGAAAGAAGAGGCGATTCACCATCCAGCGCGATTGGCTGGCCAGCTGCTCGCCACCCGGGACGTCCTCCCATCGCCCGAGTCGGGCAAGGAGCACAGCTGCTCGCGCGATGCCCGCTGCCGCGACATGGTCCGGGTGCACACACGGCTCGCCGATCGCGTACACCGTGCGGGGCTTGTGCTCTCGAATCAGCGCAGCCACCTCGAGCCGCAACCCTTGGCCGAGGCCTGGGGTGCGATCGATCACGTCCATGACCAGGTGGAAACGGTCGAGGTCGTTCATCATCACCATGTCGAAGGGCGTCGTCGTTGTCCCCTCTTCCTTGTATCCCCGCACGTGCAGGTTGCCGTGCCCGGCGCGCCGGTAGGTGAGCCCTCGTGGGAGCTGGTGGGTCGAGGCGGACTGTAAGCCGGGTTCTGTTCCCCGGACACGCCCGGGGCGGCGACCATCTATCTACGACGCCGGTTGCCCGGCGCCTCCAGCGACCGCTACCCGAGGGCTCGGCGAGCAGCCTTTGGCGCCCTCCTATTTGGTCTTGCTCCGGGCGGGGTTTGCCTGGCCGGGCGATCACCCGCCCGCCGGTGGGCTCTTACCCCACCATTTCACCCTTACCCGGTCGCCCGGGCGGTGTAATTTCTGTGGCACTTTCCTTCGGGTCGCCCCGACTGGGTATTACCCAGCGCCCTGCTCTTTGGAGCCCGGACTTTCCTCCCCGCCCGCGTGGGCGCGGCGGTCGCCCGTCCGTCTCGATCCGTCGCCATTCTAGCTCTGGACGATCGTGACCGAACTCACGCCGGTGACTGTTGGTACTCATCTATGGCACGGTTGGCGAGCGCGTCAGCGCCCCGATTGGCCTCCCGGCGCACGTGCGATACCGAGCGCGAGGCGAAGCCTGAGAGCAGAGCCGTGGCCTCTTGATGCAGGGTTTTGAGATCGGGGTGCTTGACCCGGTAGCGGCCGTTCAACTGCTCGACCACCAAGAGCGAGTCCATGAACACCTCGACCCGATCGGGTGCCCATTGGGCCAGCGCCTTCAGACCCTCGAGCAGAGCCAGGTACTCGGCTCGGTTGTTGGTGGCGACACCGATGTAGCGGCATCCACCCCACAGACGCTTGCCTTCGGCATCCTCGATCACGATGCCGAGGCCGGCCGGGCCGGGGTTGCCTCGCGCCGCTCCGTCGGTGAAAAGGCGCAGCGTATTCACGCTAGGACCAAGAGGCGGTCGCAGTTGTCGCAACTGACCCGGTCGGCTCGACGCAGAATCTGAATGGCATTGGAGGTGACCTGAACGCGGCAGGCCTGGCATTTGAGGTCCACCACCTCGGCCACCGGGTCGCGCAGGCGCGACTTGAGTCGCCGGTACTCGGACTGCAGTGGGCCTCCCACGCGCTCCCAGGCCTGGTCGCGCTCGGACTCCAACGACTCGAGCTCGGCACTCTTGGCTTCGACTTCGAGTAACAGCGCAGGCTCGGCTTCGGCCCGGGCCCGGCGAAGATCATCCAGGCGGGAGTTCAGAGCGGCGATCTCATCGTCGATTTTCTCCGTCTCCTCGATCAGGCCCAATTCGCCCTCCTCCTCCTGCCCGAGCGCCTGTTTCATGTGCTCGACCTCAGCCGCCATCTGAATCAGCTCGGAGGGGTTCTTGACGTGACCGCTCATCAGTTCTCGCTCTCGGGCGCGCAGACGCTGTCGGTGCGCTCCCACCTCATCATCGCGCAGGGCCAGGGCCGACTCCAAGGGCGCCTTGAGAGCGACTAGTCGGCTTATCTCGGCCATGAGGCGGTCCACCTCGGGATCGGATTCGATCCGCCGCCGTAGTCGGGCCACAGACTCGGCCGCCAACTCGGCCCGCAGTTCAAGGCGCTGGTAAAGGAGCAGGGTCTCGGTCTGGTTCACGCAGCCCACCTGAGCACGAGCAACCGGTAATCACGGCTGCCCTGCCTTACATTGCAGGTCGCAGTCCGACGCCAGCCGGATTCATCGATCCAGGTCTCGAGCAGGTCGGGCTTCTGCTGCGGCTGCAGGACCAGCCAGCCCAAGGTTCGAGCCAGATCCCGATCCCGCTCCAGGATTCCGATCATGTTCCGCGCCCCCATCCCCGCGATGATGGCACCCTCCACCTCTCCCGGCCGGAGCGGTGCGAGCCCGTCGCCGAGCCGACGATCGAGCTGGCTCGGCAGTCGCGCGTAGGCGCCGGGGTGGAATTCGGTGGCGACCACAGGCAGGCCGAGATCGTGCAGGCGGAGGGCGACCTGGCCGTCACCCGCCCCGATGTCGGCCACGGGGGCTCTGGGCGAGGCGACCGTAAGGGTGGCCTCGACCAGAGCCCGCAACCGCGGCCTCAGGCCCGCACCGGGGCCCCCCTTGGGATCCGCCGCGGGCTCGATGGTTGGCCTCAGTGCCCTCTCCGGCCGCGCAGGGCATCAACCAGGCCGGGCAGGATCCGGAGGGCATCGCCGACGACGGCCAGGTCGGCCAGCTTCATGATCGGCGCCTCCCGATCCTTGTTGATGGCGATGATGAACTTGGAGGTCTTCATCCCCACCGTGTGCTGCATGGCGCCGGAGATGCCGGCGGCCAGATAGAGCGTCGGCGACACCGTCTTCCCGGTCTGCCCGACCTGCATCGCGTAGGGCACCCAGCCGGCGTCCACCACCGCGCGGCTCGCGCCCACGGCCGCCCCCAGAGCCTGGGCGAGCTCATCGAGGAGCTTGAAGTTGGAAGCCTCGCCCAAACCTCGACCGCCAGCGACGATGACCGTCGCCTCCTCTAGCTTGACCCGCTCTTCGACCTCGGTCCGGCGTTCCAGGATCCGGGACCGCTGGGATGCGGGCGCCAGGGTGAGGGGAATCTCGTCGACCTCGGCCTCACCACCGACGGCGGAGGAATCGAACGAGCGCGGGCGGACTAGCACCAGGGCCGGTCGCTGGTTGGCCCGGTACGTCGCTGTCTTAGACCCTCCGAAGTACGGGACCTGCGCCCGCACGACGCCGGATTCGAGGCTGAAATCGATCGCGTTCGAGATCACGCTCCGGTCCAGCCGGGCGGCGAGTCGGCCGGCAACGTCGCGCGAATCTGGCGTGAACCCGAACAAAACCAGATCGGGGTCGGCCCCCCTGATCAGATCCGACATCACATCGGTCTGGGGCTCGGCGATGTAGTCGGAGAAGGCCGAGTCCTCGTTGAACAGGACCCGAGCCGCTCCGTGTTCGCCCAGGGTGGCCGCCGCCGCGCGCGCCCCCGGACCCAGAGCTACCGCGGTGACATCACCCATCATCCGCGCTCGCGCCAGCAGCTCCAGCGCCGTGGACGCCAACCGGCCACCGCCCATCTCTGCGTAGAGCCAGATGCTGGGCATGGCCTAGATGACCTTGGCGGCGCGGAGCGCAGCCATGATGCTGTCAACGCCCGAGCTCCCGTCGTCCTCGACCGTCTCACCGACGGCCCGCACGGGTGCGTCGACCATCTCCTCTATCGTTTCGGCTCCTCCTGAGAGCTCTAGGTTCAAGTCCTTGAGAGTAAGGATCCCGATCTCCTTGGAGCGCGCGGCCATGATGCCCCTGAGCGAGGCGTATCGGGGCTCTGCGATTCCGGCGGTGACCGTGATCAGAGCGGGAAGCTCCGCCACCACTACCTGATAGCCGTCGCCGGTCTGGCGGTGCACGGTCACATTTCCGCCGGCGACCTCCACACTCTTGGCGATGGTGAGCTGCGGCATGCCCAGGAGTTCGGCCAGCATCGGAGGCACCATGCCGGTCGACCCGTCATACGATTCGGTGGCGCAGATCACAAGGTCCGGCGCCTCAGACCGCAGCGCAGCCGCCAGCGCCCGAGCGGTGAGCAGGGCGTCGGCCCCAGACAGGGCCCCGTCGCTGATCAGAAGGCCACGGTCGGCCCCCATCGACAACCCCTTGCGGACGGCGTCGCGCGCTCGCTCCGGACCCATCGAGACCAGAACCACATCCGCGCCCTGAGACTCCTTTATCCGCAGCGCAACCTCGATCCCATACTCATCGCCCGGATCCAATGCCACCTCGCGATCCCGGAGCAGGGTGCGGTCGGCCTCCAGGCCCTGTGGGCCGCCCGGATCCGGCACCTGCTTCATGGTCACTGCGATTTTCAATGTGCGCGGTCCTCAAATTGCGCCGCCAGGGTCGAGAACGATTATCGCGCCTCCGCCCGGGGCCCCTGCGCCTGGGGCTGGCGAAGGCGGAGCTAGCCCGAAGCGGTGAAGGAAAAATTGAGGCGAGCCGAGGCCCGCGCCGACAGCCGCACGCGACCGCCGCCGAGCAGGCCAGCAAAGGCGTCCGGCCAGTCTTCATGGGCGCTGACCACCACCCTCAGGGCCTCGACCTGGCAGCCGTCCAGGTGCGCAGATGGATCTAGTGTCTGCAGGCTCACAAGGGCCCGGGCCCGCGCCTGGTCGGCGGCCAGAGTCGCCCCGCCCCCGGCCCGAAGCCGATCCTGGTCCAGGGCCTGGGCGGCGTCCAGGGCGGTGCGCGCCACGGCCTCCTGCAGCCGCGCCGAATGGGCTGCGAGAAGACCCGCCTCTGCGCTGTAGGCCAGCGCGGGCAAAAGGCACAGGGGCAGAAGCACGGCCAGCAGGACCATGGTCTGGCCCGAGTTCCGCCTCATCTCGAGCGCCAGGGCTCGATCACCGCGGCGCTGCTCGCCACCAGAGTGATCTGAAGCGGAAGGAGCGAGCTCAGTCCGCTGCCCACGGGCCAGACAGCACTGGCGTACGCCTCCATCACGCCGCCACGTTGAAAGGCTCCCAAATCGAGGCGGAGATTTGAGGTCTGTGGAGGGTCCCCGCTGAGCGCCTGGGCAAAGGCGATGCTCGCAGCGTCCTGAGCCGCGCTGGCATCCGGCGCCCGGGCCGCGCTCGACGCCGCGGCGGCGCACGCCAGGTCGAGCTCTTCGCGGGCCTGAACCAAGGTGGCGGCGCTCCAGGCGGTGCCGCCCAGAAGCAGGAGCAGGGGTAGGCACAGGGCGAGTTCGACAAGTGCCTGTCCGGAGCGGGGCATCACTCTTGAAGTGGGAGGGTGACAGTGGCCCATACCGGCATCCCCGGGCCAGGCAGTGGTAACAGCAGAGGCGCCGATCCCCGAACCGCCACGGTCACAGAACTCGACGTGTAGCTTGCGCACACGGTCAACTCCGGTCGGGCGGCGCGTCTCGACGCAGCGGGACAGCCGGCGACGGCGGACTCGCCGGCCAGGGCTGGTGACAGACTCAGGACCGCCACCGCTTCGGCCACGGCCGCGTTCGCGCCGGCCACGCTGCCCGCCCGGGCCCCGGCCCCCGCTGCGTACACAGCGGCCTCGGCCACCGCACCCCAGAGCGACAACTGGACCGACACGGAAGTCAGCAGCAGCAGCACGGGCCAGGCGAGAGCGAACTCGACCATGGCCGCGCCCCGCTGCAGCAAGGAAGCAGAGCCTTCGCGCATCACCGCAGCGAACGGGACAGGTCGGAGACCGCCGGGTACAAGAGCAGAGCCATGAAGGGCAGCAGGACGCCCAGCGCGGCGGGTATCAGCACCCGGTTCAGCGACCGCCGGCCGAACGCGATCAGCTCTTCGCGCTGAGCGCGACGGACTCCATCGGCCAGAGCCCGCACGCCCGCGCGGCAGGCGGCGCCGTAGTCACGGGAGGAGGCGAGCACGGCGGCGAGCGCGGCCAGCTGGGGAAGCTCGTGGCGGTCGGCCAGCGCCAGCAGCCGGGCCTCCACGGGGGCCTGACCCGCGATCTGGGCGGCGACCAGTATCCGGCGTAGCTCGTGAGCCAGCTCTCCCTCGCAGGCCCCGGCAACCAGGCTCAGGGCAGCCAGCGGCGCGGTTCCCGAACCCAACTCGAGTGCCAGCAGTTCCAGGGTTGGGGCGAGCTCGGAGCTGAGACGTCGGCGCCGGGCGCGAGCGCGGGACCAAAGCCAGAGCACGACCCAGGGCGGACCCTGGATGAGTCCAGCCAGACCCAGGATGCAGGCCGTCGTCATACTCCCCGCCAGCGCGCCCAGGGCGCCTGATACCGCTCCCAGCGCGATACCCAACCCGATGCCGCCGAGAAGCAGCCTGCGGATGCCGACCGCCAGGCCCGCGCGCTCGATGATGAGCTGCAGCCAGACGTGCAGCCACCTGGTGCGGAGCCACGGTGCAGAAGAGCTGAGTCCCGAGCGCGGCGGCAACGGACGCGAGGCCAGACCGCGTCGCCACAACCAGCGCAGCGCCGAGGAGCCGGCTGCGGGCCAGAAGCCGGCCAGGATGGCGCACGCAAAGCCAGCCCCCAGGGCGGAGCAGGCCAGCGTAACCCTCACCTCAGCCGCGCCCGACGGTCAGGCGGGGCTCGAGCGGCAGGGCGAGAAGGTGGGAGATCCAGCGCCGGCTGACCGCCATGACGCCCAGCATCGCGGCCAGGAAGAGCTCGCCTCCGAGCTCGCGGTAGGCGGCCAGGTAGGGAGATCCAAGTGCCGCAAGTGCGAACAAGAAGGCGTACGGCAGACCCAGGATGATCGCTGAGGCACCTCTGGCCTGAACTTGTAGGGCCTCGGCTTCGCGGCTGACAGCCAGTCGAGCGGACAGGGCCGCCTCCAGGTCATGGAGGATTGGACTGAGCTCTCCTCCCGCGGGCCGCTGCAGCGTCACCGCTGCCGCGAGGAGGTCGAACGACGGCTCTGCCAATCGTGCCCGCGCCGCCTGCCAAGCCCGGATTGATGTGCCCTGGACCGACGCCTCCGTGATCGACGCGAACTCATCGCGCAGGGGCTTTGGCCCGCGCTCTGACAGGACGCTAACCGCCTCCCCGACGCTCACGCCGCCGGCCTCCAAAAGCTGGCGCAGCAGACGCACGGAGTCTAGAACCGCGTCTTCGCGGGCCGCTCGGAGGCGTCCTTGGCGGGTCAGCAGAAGACCGTTCAGGAGCGAGAGAGCAGATCCGCCCGCCGCCAGCGCGAGCGCCGTGAGCCCGGTCAGGGACAGGGTCAGGACGGTGCCGGCGGTGACCGCCCCCAGGTCCAACAGGGCGAGGCGGGACGGGGTGAGCCAGGCCCAATCGGCGGCCAGGGCGCGGCGCTGGTATTGACCGCGCACGCACCCCAGGCTCCAGCGCCAGCTCGCGGCGATGCGTGCGGGCCCCGCGCCTGCGGCCGCAGCCACGCCCAGGGCAACCCCGGCGCCGACCAGGAGCGGACCCAGCTCAGCCATCCAGGCCGTCGAGCAGGCGCTCGGGTGCTGACACCAAAGAGAGCTTGTCTAGCATCGACCGCGGCATCAAGGTGCAGGACGCCAGGCGCCGCCAGGATCGGGTCCCCTCCCTCACCTCAGCCGCCATTAACTCCTGCACCACCGGGCGCCCCGCCTCAGTCCCTGCCACCCATCCGATCGAGCTCAGATAGCGCTGGCGCCGGCCCCCACTCAGATCGACGCTGGCCTGCATCACCAACTCCACGCTTCGCGCCACCTCGGCGGTGACGGCGTCGGCCGGCGGAGCCTGAGGGTTGCGGAGCGCGAGGCGCACCAGACGGGGCAGGGTGTCGCGCGGGCTGTCGGAATGGATGGTGGAGATGGAGCCCGGGTGCCCGGTGTTCATGGCGTCGAGCAGATCAAGGGCCTCGGCGCCCCGCACCTCTCCGATCACGATCCGGTCGGGGGACATGCGCAGGGCCTCGTGGACCAGCATCTGGATGCTGATGGCTCCCCTGCCTTCGATGTTCGCGCTCCGTCCCTCCAGGGCGATGCAGTCCTTGAGCTCGCGCCAGAGATGAAGCTCGGCGTGGTCCTCTATGGTCACCACCCGTTCGTGCTCGGGGATGAGTCGTCCCAGGGTGCGCATGAATGTCGTCTTGCCGGCTCCAGTACCCCCTGCGACCAGCATGTTGAGGCGAGCCCTAACGGCGGCCTCTAGAAACTCAGTCGCGGGCTCGGGCAGGAAGCCGGCGCGGACCAGGTCCTGCAATTCCTGAAATCGGGCCGGTGGATGTCGTCGGATGGTCACACTCATCGGACTGGCCGGGGGCGACAGCGCGGCGTGGAGCCGGCTCCCGTCGGGCAGGGTCAGGGTCACCGTGGGACTGGCGCGGTCGAGCCGCGCACCCCCCGCCCCATCGGCGTACCACTGCACGAGTTCGATCAGCTCCGCCTCGCTGGCAAACGGCGGTGGCACCTCGAGCCGGCGGCTGTCCCGAATCAGAAAACAGGATCGCGTTCCATTGATCCGCACCTCCTCAACCTCGGGCTCTCCCAGGTATTCGGCCAGCGGACCCAACGGAGTCACCGCTCCAAACACGCGGCGCCAGATCAAGGGACAGTCGGCCAGATCCAGGTCTGATCCCGGCCGCGTGTGCTCCTCACTGACCAGGGCTCCGATCATTCGATAGACCCAGTCCTGATCGCCCAGGCGCAGCCGCGCCGACTGGCGGCGCTCTAAGCGCTCGGCCAGCTCCTGCTCCACGCGGGCCCGGATCCGGAGCTCGGCCTGCTCAGCACTCACGACCACGGCAGTCCGATCCGGGCCAGGTCAGGATGGAGCGCTGAGGCCATCCGGCGCAGACGCCATCGGTTCCTGATTGCCCCACCGCGTTCCAGCCGAGCGACGACGGGGAGACCGTAACGATCGCGCAGGAGCGCGGCGCTGCCCTCCAGAGTTGGTCCGGCTCCCCGATTGATGACCAGGCCGGTCGAGGCGGCGAGCCCCGGACTAAAGGTAAGTGCCCGGTCGGCCCGCTCCAGCCCCGAGCGATCCGTCGCGGCCACCCACAGGGTCCAGTCAGCCGCCGACTCCAGCTCGCGTTGCAAGCCCTCCAGGCGATGCCCCAGATCGATGATGACGACGGCATGGCGGGCCCGCGCGGCGGCAACCAGGTCGGCTCCCCGAAGGGAATCGGCGGCGCGCATGGTTTCCAGCACCCAGAGCCTCTCGCTCACGGCCCGGGCGGCCTGACGCACCACGTCGGGATGCGGTGGTCCCAGCTTGGCCGCCCTGGCCAGGGACCGCCCGCCGTCTCCCGCCGGGGCCCCGAACACACTCAGGAGGCCCTCCGCCTCAGCATCCGCGTCCACCAGCAGGACCTCGAGGCGGCCCGAGGCGTAAACCTTCCCGAGCCCGGCCACCAACCAGGTGCAGCCAGGGCTGCCCTTGGCCCCGCGCACAGCAAGGACGCGACTTCGGACCGGAGGCGAGCTCAACTCCCGGCCCCCGCCAGAGCCTGACTTAAGGTCTGGACGGAGGGCTCGCTGGCCGAGCCCTCCGCCTCCCCCAACGCCACCAGGTGCTCATTTAGCGACGCGTACACAAACGCAGGGGCGGCCTCGGGGCTGACCGCCAGGACCAGACCGGTGGCTTCCACCCGGGTCACCAGCACACCCTGCGCGAACGGCGTGACCCCGGTGTCAGAGCCGGCGGTCACGGCCAGTAGCAGGTCTACGCGCTGGCCCGCGGCCACGGGCGGCAGTCCGCTCAAGGGGAGATACACAAGCCGGGTTCCCGCTCCCAACGTCCGGGTCAGGTCGGCCCTTTGCAGCAGCTGGCCCGATATCAACTGGTGGGTGGCATACATTTTCGCCGCCTCGCCGATGGCCGCCGGCGAGGCTGCGGTCGCCAGAAGGTCGGCGGTGAGCGGTCCCCGCCGTAATTCCAGGACCCCACCACCGAGCGGCGCTCCCGCCGGCACATCGCGCGACACGATCACGTATCCGGCCTGCTTGGCCGGAGGCGCAATTCCGACCAGCAGACCGGCGCTGACCGCCAACCCGCTGAGCAACGCCACCACCACCACCGCCAACCTGCGCTTCATGCCACCTCGGCGCCATCTTCCCTTCCTGCGTCCGGACCCCCAATCCCGCCCGTTAAGCGGCTTTAGGCCGTAAAGCAATGCTTGACAAGATGTGGCGCCGCGTGGATTCTCTGAGGCGTGGCGACGGCGATCGAGTACGACCTCGACGGCTCCGGTCGGGAGGCTCAGCGGCGCCAGCTGATGGCGCGTTCGGACGCCCTTTTGGAGGAGGTCGAACAATTGCTTCTGGGCGACTGCTCAGAGCTGCCCGACCCCCTTGCCGACGCCATCGAGGCCCTCGATCGGCGTCTGGCCCGAGCTCAGCGCCAGGGCCGCGCGCGGACCCTGCGCGCCGCCCACCGCCTTGTGTTCTCGGTCCAGCAGCGGCTAATGGCCCTCAATCCGCTACACCCTCAGCCCCGAATGCACCCCGGCCGCGCAGCCGGCACCCCGACCTTTCAAGCGGTGGCGGCGGGCGCGCGCTGGAAGTTCCTGACCCTACCTCCGCCTCCTGCGACGGAGGCGGAGGTAGGAGCCCAGGCCGAATGGCTGGACCTGGTGCATCAAACCGTGGAGAGGGCGTTCGACCGCTGGGCCTGCGCCCAGCATCAGGCCCAGCAGGCTGCGCGGAGTGGACCCTGTGCGCAGGGGGACATGGCTCGAGCACTGGCCGCCGCCAGCGCGGCCCGAGCAGCCTGGCAGAACTACTTCGAGCTCAGTGAGGAGGAGGCGGGTCTGAGCCGCTGAGCGCTCCCCCCACCCCGCCGCGATGCGATCTGGCCTGAGCCAGGACGGCCTCCACCTGGCTTGCGCCAAGGCTTGCACCCCCGCCTTCGATCACCTCCGCCAGCCGATCCAGGAAGACGGTGAGTTGACCGTCGTCCAGCGCCACCGCCTGGGACATGACCGCCGCCACGCGGGCCCACTCCGGTGCTGGCACCAAGCGTCTTAGGAGGCGGGCCAGACCTGCTTCGGCCAGGCCCGCGTTGCTTGAGTCTGGGCGATAAGCAGTCATCACGGTGTGGTAGGCCCGGGTCGACTTTATAGAATCCGGGCGTGCAATCGGTCACGACCGGAGAGGTGATCTGGCGGCCGAGCCCGGAGACCATCTCGCGCAGCCGGCTCGCCGGGTTCATGGAACGGCATGGCGTCAAGTCCTACCCGGAGCTCCTGAAGCGAGCGGAGCTGGATCCCAACTGGTTCTGGGACGCCGCGGTGCGCGACATCGGGATCCGTTTCGACCGCCCCTACCAGAGCGTTGTGGACCTGAGCCGAGGGCCGCAGTGGGCTCAGTTCTGGCCCGGAGCGGAGATGAATATCGTGGCCAGCTGCATCGATCAGCACCTGGCACGGGGCGCTGGAGACCGCCCCGCCCTCATTTTTGAGGGCGAACCTGGCGATCGGCGGAGGGTCACGTACTCCGAGCTCAACTGGGAGGTTGGGCGCTTTGCGTCCGCGCTCCAGCGCCTGGGCCTCACCCGGGGAGAACGGGTCGGCATCTTCATGCCGATGACGATCGAAACCGCCATCGCCATTCTGGCCTGCGCCAAGATCGGCCTTGTCTTCATCCCCCTGTTCAGCGGTTTTGGGGCCGGGGCAGTGGCCGCGCGCCTCCAGGACTGTGAGGCGCGCGCGCTGATCTGCGCCGACGGCTACTTTCGGCGCGGCCAGATGGTGGCGATGAAGGAGATCGCGGATCGGGCGCTCCTGCAGTGCCCCAGCGTCAAGCACCTGATTATGTGCCGACGCGTGCGCAGAGAGGTGCCTTGGATGCCTGAGCGCGATCGACTCTTCGACCTGTTGATGGACGAAGAAACGGTGGCCCTGGCGAACTCGAGTCTCAGTCCGCAATCGCCTCTGATGATCCTGTACACCTCGGGCACGACCGGAACACCCAAGGGGGCGTATCACGTCCATGGCGGATTTCCAGTCAAGGCGGCCCTGGACCTTGCCCATGCCTTCGACATGGGTGAGGCTGACGTGCTCTTCTGGTATTCGGACATCGGCTGGATGATGGGGCCGTGGATGATCCTCGGCGCGCTCGCCCTGGGCGGTTGCGCAGTTCTCTACGAGGGGGCCCCCGACCACCCCGGTCCGGACCGCATCTGGAGCATCTGCGACCAGCTGGGGGTAAGCATCCTGGGCGTCTCGCCGACTCTGGTCCGCGCTCTCATGGCCCACGGAACAGCGCCTGTGCATAGCCATCCTATGACTGCCCTCCGCGTCCTTGGAGGTACGGGCGAGCCCTGGAATCCCGCTCCTTTCAAATGGTTCTTTGAGCACGTCGGCCGCTCTCAACTCCCCGTCATCAACTATTCCGGCGGGACCGAGATATCGGGCGGCATCCTCGCTGGCAACGTCCTCAGCCCACTTCGTCCGTGCTCGTTCGCCGGGCCACTTCCGGGCATGGCGGCGGCGGTTCTTAACGACCAGGGGCAGAGCGTTAGAGGCGAGGTCGGAGAGCTCAGCATCCTGCAGCCCTGGCCCGGGATGACGCAGGGGTTCTGGCGCGATCCGGACCGCTATCTGGAGACATACTGGTCAAGGTTTCCCGGGGTCTGGGTCCACGGCGACTGGGCGTACGTGGCTGACGACGGGCTCTGGTACCTGCTGGGCCGATCGGATGACACCATCAAGCTGGCGGGAAAGAGGCTTGGCCCGGCGGAGGTGGAGTCGGTTCTGGTGGCTCAGCCCGAGGTGCTGGAGGCGGCGGCGATCGGGGTTCCGGACCCGATCAAAGGCGAGGTCCTGGTCTGCTTCTGTGTCCTCAAAACCGACGTCATCGCCACCGACGGATTGCGGCGAGGACTGGTGTCGGCGCTCTCCGACAGTCTGGGCAAGGCGCTGGCTCCGTCCGCCCTGCACTTCCTGGACGAGCTGCCCCGAACTCGCAACGCAAAAATCCTCCGGCGCTTGATCAAGGCCGTCTATCTCGGCCTTGAACCGGGCGATGTCTCCGCCCTGGACAACCCCGGTTCGCTGGCCGGCATCGGAGCGCTGGCCCCCGAGGCGGGCTCGGGCAGCACCGCCCCCGGCCGCTGACCGGCGACCACTCGCCGATCCCAGGCCAGCTCGGCAATACCCGCCAGCTCCTCGGCGCGCACGGGAATCCGGGGCAGCGAACGGCCGCTCGCATCGCGTAGCGCGGCCGCAATCGCCGCCGGCGAAGCGATGAGCGGGGGCTCCCCGACCCCCTTGGCCCCGTATGGAGCGAGCGGTTCAGGCTCCTCAATCAGCTCGGACACCATCTCCGGCGTGTCCAGCACGGTCGGCAGAAGGTAGTCGGTGAAGCTCGGATTTAGAAGATGTCCGTCCTGCAACAGCATCTCCTCCATCAGAGCCAGGCCGACGCCTTGAGCCACCGCGCCCTCGATCTGGCCCATGACCTGGAGCGGGTTGATCGCCCGACCCACATCCTGGACGGTGGCGACCTGAGCCACCCTGGCGCACCCGGTGTCAAGGTCGACATCGACCACCGCGCGCTGAGCCACGAACATGAAGGACACGTGCGCGTCCCCCTGGCCGTTGTCGTCCAGGGGCTGGGTGGGGCGGTGATGGAACTCATGCTCAAACTCGATCGGTTCGGAGAGCACGAGTTCGATCGGCGCCAGTGCCACCCCCTCGGAATCCAGAACACAGCCCACGCCCAGGTCCGCCGCCGGGGGCCCGGCCCGGCGCAGAAGCTCGGACTTGACCCTGCGTGCGGCGCCCTGCACCGCGCCTCCCGTCATCCAGGTCTGCCTGGAAGCGGACGAACTCCCGGCGTCTCCGATCAGGGTGTCCGCCTCGAGCAGAATCACCTCGTCGACCCCGAGCTCGGTGCGAACCATTTGCGCCACCACCGTGACCAGGCCCTGCCCCATCTCAGATGCGGCCGTCTTGACCGTCGCCCGAGCCCGACCATCGACTAGCTCAAGCCGCACCCGGGCGGTGGAGTAGTCGTCGGTGCCCCCGGAGAAGGCAATGTTCTTGTACCCCAGCGCGTACCCGACGCCGCGCCTGACGCGGCGCGGATCAGCCGCGTACCCCCCGGCTCCGGGCAGGTCCTGGGCCGCGGGCGCCGACGGTAGCGGGAGGGACTGGCAGCGATCGAGCAGCTCGGCCAGCGGTGCCGCCCCGGTCACCCGCTGGCCGGTGATGAGCGAATCGCCCGGGCCGAGCAGATTGCGTCGGCGGATCTCGAGCGGGCTCAGCTCAAGCTTGTGGGCCAGCCGGTCCATCTGCGCCTCGTGCGCAAAACAGGCCTGGACCGCTCCGAATCCGCGCATGGCGCCGTTCGGCTGCACGTTGGTCCGGGCCGCCCCGCACCAGAGTTCGACATTGGGAACCCGGTAGGGACCGGCGCCGAAGCACGCGGCATTGGCCACCACCGATCTAGTGCTGGACCCGTACGCACCGCCGTCGAGGACGATCGTCGCGCGCACGAAGACGAGCTGGCCCGAGGCGTCCGCGCCATGCCGATACCACATCCGGGCCGGGTGGCGATGGACGTGACCGAAGAACGACTCCTGGCGCCCGTACCACATCTTCACCGGGCGCATCGTGGCCAGCGCGAGCAGACAGGCGTGGATCTGCATCGATATGTCCTCGCGGGCCCCAAACGCCCCCCCCACGCCGGCCAGATGCAGCCGCACCCGACTCCGCTCCATGGCCAGACAGTCAGCGACCTGATCCAAGTCCACGTGCAGAGCCTGGGTGGCGATGAACAGGTCCACCTCACGCCCACCATGGGACGGCACGGCCAGGCCCGCCTCCGGTCCCAGGGGGGCCTGATCCTGCTGGCCAACCTCGTAATAACCTTCGACCTGGACTGCGGCGACAGCATCCGGGTCGCCCCGGCGGATGACCAGCTCGCGGTAACCGTCGCCGCCGATCAGGGCCGCGACCGGGTCGGTCAGCACTGGCAGCGGCTCGTACTGGACGTCGATCAGCTCCAGAGCAAGGCGGGCGATCTCCGGAGTGTCGGCGGCAACCAGCGCGATCGCCTCGCCCTCGTACATGACTCGGTCCTTAGTCCCCACCAGCACCGGCTGATCGCGCACCTTGGCCAGTCCGTAGACGGTCTGCCCGGGTAGATCGTCAGCGGTGAGTACCGCCCTCACGCCGGCCAGTGAACGAGCCCTGGAGGTGTCAACGCTGCGGATCAACGCGTGCGGATAGGGACTGCGCAACGTACGCCCGTAGATCATTCCCGGAGCCCAGAGGTCACTCGCGAAGTCGAATTCGCCCCGCGCCTTGGCCGGGCCGTCGGGCCGGGGAACCGAGGCCCCCACGCCTCGGGTCATCTCAGGCAAGTTGCACCCGGGCGCGACGCCAAGCCTCCAGGATGCGAACGTAGCCGGTGCAGCGGCACAGGTTGCCGGCCAGTGCCGTTTTTAGTTCTGATTCCCCCGCATCCGGGAACCGGCGCAAAAGGTCGGTCATCGCGACCACAAAGCCTGGGGTGCAAAACCCGCACTGGACTCCTCCGGCCTCGACCAGCTCTTTTTCCACCACGCGACTGATGGGGTCGTCAGCAAGGCCCTCGACGGTGACGACCGGGGACCCCTCGCAGCCCGCGGCGAGGACCAGGCAGGAGCAGACCAGGGCCCCGTCCAGCAGCACCGAGCAGGAGCCGCACTCGCCCTGCTCGCAGGCATTTTTCGATCCCCACATGTGGAGTTCCTCCCGCAGGACCTGGAGCAGGGAGGCGCCCTCCCAGAGGTCGACCACGTGGGGCGCGCCGTTCACGTTCAGAGTGACGCGCATGTCTGCTCCAGAGCCCTTTGAGCCATGACACGCACGACGTGTCGACGGTAGCTGGCACTCCCCCGAACGTCGTCGATGGGTTGTGCGGCGCGAACTGCGAGATGGCCGAACTCCTCGAGCACCGCATCCGGCAGTGTCCGAGGTGCCCAGTCCTGGTCGGCCAGAGCCGCTTCAGCCAGGGCCTCCGCCTGGGGACAGCGGACGATGGTGGGCGCCACGCTACCCAGCGCCAGGCGAACTCGGCGCTGGGCCCGATCCAAAACCAGGGCAAGGCTCGCCACCGCGATCACCATGGCGTTTCGGCTCCCCACCTTCATGAACGCTTGAGCGCTGCCCGCCCGACGCCAGCTGACGCCCAAAATCAGCTCGCCAGGGCGAAGTGCGGTCCGCCTGGGTCCGATCATGAACTCACCCAGGGTGATCACCCGCCGGCCAGCGCTCGACCCGAGCTCGACGTCGGCGTCGAGCGCCAGCAGCGCCGGCAACGCGTCCCCGGCGGGCGAACAGGTTCCCAGGTTTCCGCCGACGGTGCCCGAATTTCGAATTTGCACCGATCCCACGGTGGCGGCGGCGCGCGCCAGGCTGGGCTCATCGACGCCGGCGGCGAGATCCGTAAACGTGCATCCGGAGCCGATGAAAATACGCTCCCCCCGCTCAATGCGGCGCAACTCTCCCAATCGACGCAGCGAGACCAAGCGCTCGGGCCGGCTGCGGCCGAAGTTGATGTCCACCATGACGTCGGTGCCGCCCGCGATCAGGCGACTGTCCGGATGAGAGGAGAGATCGACCAGCGCGTCGGGTAGGCTGCGCGGAACGCTGATCTCCATCGACAAATGCTAGAGGGAGGGGACGATCCGGCGCTGGACCCGGGCCGGTATCGAGCCGCCTCGACCACAGGCTCTGAGGCTAGAATGTGACGCTCGGCCGCGGGCCGAACCGGCGGGAGTAGCTCACCTGGCAGAGCGCGACCTTCCCAAGGTTGAGGTAGCGGGTTCGAGTCCCGTCTCCCGCTCCAGTACCAACTTCTCAAAAACGGCGTGCAAGCCTCACGCGGAACACCCACAACAGGAGCGCGAGTCCTGGCTGAGCCTCTGCCTCGAGGTGTTCAAAAATTCCAGCGATCAGGCATGATCGCTGGCCTGAAACCGCCGCTGACGCCAGTTCAGGGAGCTGCGATTCACACCGCGACAAGGCTGCGTTTAGCGAGTGGATTGCCACTGAGCCACCCATTAAATTGGTATTGTTCTGGTATGAAGGCGACCATTGACAAGGCCGGTCGATTGGTCATCCCGAAGACGCTAAGAGATCGCCTGGGACTGCGCGCTGGTCCGGTCGAAATAGATGCCGACGGCGCTGCGCTGCGGGTCCAGCCGGTCACCGGAAAGAACCTTCAGCGACGTTCGGGCCGATTGGTAATTCCCGCCTCTGGCATGACGCTCAATGACGACGGCGTCCGCGCCCTTCGTGATGCCGACCAGCGGTAAACAGCCTGACTTCCTGGTCGACACGAGCGTGGCCGTCGCTCTTGTCCTAGCCGATCACGAGCACCACCTCCAAACGATGAGGGCGATAGGTCGCAGTCGGCTGGGCCTTGCGGGCCATGCCGCATTTGAAACGTTCTCGGTGTTGACGAGGCTTCCGTCACCGGCTCGCCGCTCTCCAGACGTGGTGTCGAGGTTGCTGGCTGAGAATTTCCCGGAAAGTCGATACCTGTCACCTCAACACGCCGCGGCGTTGATCGAACTGCTCGGAAAGGCCGGTATCGCTGGGGGCTCGGTGTACGACGCCTTGGTCGGTGTGACCGCTATGGAACACCGGATCAAGCTGGCCACACGCGATCAGCGGGCGTTGGCAACCTACCGTGCGCTCCAGGTGGATGTTGAGGTGCTACCAAACGAAGATTTGGCGTGATAGCCGGCAAGTCCGTGCCGAAAGCCAACAGCGCTACGAATCGTGGAGGCCTCAACCCCCGTCTCCCCCTCCAAACCTCGTTGTTCGAATCCGGCAACCGGAACAACGCGCCCAGCGGTTCGCGACATGCGATCTCGGCTGCGCTCCGCCAGGTAGGGATACCGCGCCCAACGGCCGAGATTCCGCCGAACCACCCAAACCCGGAGCCCGGGTAGCGCTAATCGCGCTCGATCACGCCCTCCGACTCCGGCGCCAACTCACCCACGATCTCTCGCACCATGGCGGCGTAGCGGTCGGCAAGATCATCGGCCGCGTCCAGCTCGGAGGTGGTGGCGATGACGTGGTATTCGGGTCGGTCGGCATCCGGCACCACCAACACCCAGCCCGCTTCGGAGAAGATCTTGACCCCATCGGTGAGGTCAATCCGCTGGCCCAGATGGCGCTCGAGCACGGTCCGCATGACGCGACCCTTGGAGTCCCAGGGGCAGAATTCCGTCCTTCGGCTGTAGCCGACCTGAGGTACCGATTGCGCGATCTGCCCCAGCCGGCGACCGCTCAGGGCCAGCATCTCCATCAGCTTGACCCCGGTGTACGCCGCGTCAAATCCGAGCAGGAACTGGGGCCAGCAGTAGCCCCCAGCTCCGTCGGAGGCGAGCACCGCTTCGGCGTGCTGAGCGGCGCGCAACACAGCCCCCGGAGTGATCCGGGTGGGAACAAAGCGACTCTGGTGGCGCTCGGCCAGCATCGAGAACGCCAGCGAGGTGGACGCTGGACCCAAGATGACGCCGGGGCGGCGCACCAGCGTCAGCTCGGCCAGAATCGCGAACGCGGTCTGGTGGTCGAGCACGGATCCACTTTCGTCAATCAGGAAACAACGCTCGCCGGGCGAGTCGATGAAGATGCCGAAGTCGGCGGAGACCGCCTTCACGATGACCCCCATCTCATTCAATCGGGCGGCGAAGTCATCGGGGTCCTCCTCCGCCACGATTTCGCGGCGTGAGGCGTTGAGAGGAATCACCGTTGCCCCCAGCTCCTGCAGGACCTGCGGCAGCAGGGTGGCGGTGAACCCGTTGGAGTAGTCGACCAGGAGCTTGAGCCGCGAGCCGCGGATCGATTCCAGGTCCAGGTGCTCCAGCATGTCGTCGATGTAGGCCCCAGGTTCACTCGCCCGACGGTCGATACTGCCCATCTCGTAGTGGGCGACGCGGCGGATGTCCTCGCGGTAGAACAGCCCTTCGAGCCGACGTTCGCTGCGCTTATCGAGGTCCAGCCCGCTGGCTTCAAAGATGCGGATATCCACCGCCCGTGGGTCCACCGGCGAGCTCTGCACGTGCACCGCCGGCTCGCGCCGACGCCGGGCCCAATGCCTGGCAGCGGGCACGCTGAGCGCGGACAGATCGGTGATGTTGGCTCCCGAAGAGGTGAGGCCAGCGGCCACCGCTCGGTGGATCATGCGGGCCGGCCGGGTGTGGTCCCGGGAGATCGAGATCTCCGTACCCTTGGGATAGAGAGCTCCGATCGCGGCACCCAGGCGCGCTGCGAACTCGGGCGTGAACTCGATGTTGGCCAGGCCACTGAGGCCGAACGAGGTGAACAGACCGCGTTTCCATGAGCCCGCCCAGACCACCGATTCGGTCACCGTGGCCCCCGGCTCAACCTCCTTGTTGGGCCAGATCCTGACCCCCGCGTTGATCCGCGCCCCGCTGCCGACGACGACCTCGTCCCCGATCACCGCGCCCTCTTCCACCTGGCTGTCCGCCTTCAGAGTCACCGCCCGGCACACCACCGCCCCGCGCAACCGGCTGCGCTGACCCACATAGGCGTGATTCCAGAGCACCGAGTGCGACACCTTGGCGCCGGTGTCGACGGTCGAATGTGCCCCGATCACCGCCGGCCCGTTGATCCACGAGCCAGGCCGGAGCTTGGCTCCGCTGCCAATCAGGGCCGGTCCATCGAGGCGAGCATCGTCGGAGACCTCGGCGTCATCAGCGACCCATATCCCTTCACCTCGCCGGCGTCCGGGAAGGTCGACCTTGACCCGGCCTTCGAGGCAGTCAAAGTTGGCTTTGAGATAGGCGCCATGGCTGCCCACGTCCTCCCAGTAGCCATCGGCGACCCAGCCGAAGATCGGCAGGCCTTCCTTAAGTAGGCGGGGGAACACGTCAGATGACCAGTCGGACACCTCCCCGGCCCGGAAGTACTCGAACACCTCCGGTTCGAGGATGTAGATGCCCGTGTTCGCCAGATCGGAGAAGACCTCGCCCCAACTCGGCTTCTCGAGGAAGCGGTTCACCCTCCCATCCTCGTCGGCCACCACCACGCCATACTCCAGCGGATTGGCGACCGGCTTAAGGATGATCGTCACCATCGCCTTCTGCTGGCTGTGGAATCGCATCCCCGCGCTCAGGTCGATGTCGGTCAGGGCGTCGCCGCTGATGACGCAGAAGGTCTCGCGGAGCTGATCCTGGGCGAGCTTGACCGAGCCCGCGGTGCCCAGAGGAGTGTCCTCCACCGAATAACTCAGATCGACGCCGAACTCGGATCCGTCGCCGAAGTGGTTGCGGATGCTCGCACCCATGTACTGAACGGTGGCCAGCACGTCGCGCATCTGGTGATGGCGCAGGAGCAGGAGGATATGCTCCATGATCGGGCGTCCGGCAACGGGCACCAGGGGTTTGGGGCGATGGCTGGTCAACGGACGCAGCCGCGATCCCTCGCCGCCGGCCATGACCACAGCCTTCATGCACGACAATCTTATGCGCGTGATCGAGGAACTGAAGCTGCTTGCCCTAGACCTCAGCTGGAGCTGGGATTGGCGGCTGTCCGAACTGTTTTCCAGCCTCGATCCCGAGCTCTGGCTCTCGACCGGGAGGAATCCCGTGCTGCTGCTGGCCAGACTGGGTCCCGATGGCGTCGAGCGAGCATTGGAGCGTCCGCGCGCACGCGCCGCCCTGGAGCAGGCAAGGCGCTCACTTCGTCCGGGGGGCGAGGCGGCCTCTCGGCCCTGGCGGTCCGAAGCGCGCCTCGAGGTGGCCTACTTCTCGCTCGAATTCGGTTTGGCTGACTGCCTGCCCATCTACTCCGGCGGCCTTGGCATCCTGGCCGGAGACCACCTGAAGGCGGCTAGTGAGCTCAACCTGCCGCTGGTCGGGGTGGGCCTGCTCTATCGCCAGGGCTTCGGCCATCAGCGCCTGGATCAGGACGGACGGCAGATCGAGGAATATCCGGCCACCAGATTCGAGGATCTGCCGCTGGAGCGGGTGACGACGGAGGCCGGTCCACTCACCGTCCACTGCCCGGTGGGTGCGAACGAAGTCCAGGTCGCGGTCTGGAAGGCCCAGGTTGGACGTACCCCGCTCTACCTGCTCGACACCGACCTCGACTCCAACCCTCCCGAATCGCGCGCGATCACCGACCGACTCTATGTACCCGAGGCTGATCGGCGGCTCCGCCAGGAGTGCGTACTCGGGATTGGCGGCATGCGGGCCCTGCGGGCTCTGGGGATCGAACCCACCGTTTTTCACATGAACGAGGGTCACGGATTCCTGGTCTCGATCGAGCGCATGCGGGAGCTCAGGGCAGCCCGAGAGCTGTCCTGGGAGGAGGCGCGACTGCTGGCCGGGGCGGGATTCGTATTCACCACCCACACCCCGGTCGCCGCGGGCAGCGACTACTTCTCGGCCGAGTTGGTACAAGATGTGCTCGGAGGCTATCTGGGGGACGCCGGATTGGACCTGGAGGGGTTCATGGATTTGGGTCGCCGGCAAGCGGGGGATCCGACCGAGGATCTGTGCACCACCTACGTGGGCCTGCGCATGGCCGACCACTCGGTTGGCGTCAGCCGTCTCCACGGCACGGTCTCGAGGCGGCTCTGGAAGGACGCCTGGCCGGGTATCGTCGAGTCCCAGGTCCCGATCTCCTCAGTCACCAACGGAGTCCATCTGAGAACCTGGCTCGCGCCCGACCTGGCCCGCATGCTGGAGCAGTGGGTGGACCCACGATGGTGGGAATTGGAGGCCGACGACGAGCGCTGGCGAGGCCTGCGGTCCATCCCGGACGCCGAGCTCTGGTCCACCCATCAAAGGCTCCGAGCCCGTCTGGTCGAGCTGGTAAACCGGAACTGGGCAACCGCTCGCCTGGATCCGCATGCTCTCACCATCGGATTCGGCCGGCGTTTTGCGCCATACAAGCGAGCCGACCTGCTGATCCGCAACCCCGAGCGCCTTGAGGCCATTCTCTGCCGCCGGGATCGACCGGTGCAGTTCATTTTCGCGGGCAAGGCCCATCCGGCCGACGAGCCAGGCAAGGCCATCCTGCAGGCGGTTGTTCGGCTGGCGCGCGGCAACGCCCAGGTCGGCTTTTTGGAGGACTACGCGATCGAGGTCGCTCGGCCCCTGGTGCAGGGTGCTGACGTATGGCTGAACAACCCCCGTCGTTTCCTGGAGGCCAGCGGAACCAGTGGCATGAAGGCGGCGGCCAACGGTGTCCTCAACCTGTCCGTGCTCGATGGCTGGTGGGATGAGGGCTACCGGCCCGACTCCGGCTGGGCGATTCCATCGGGAGCGACCCTGGAGCGTCCGGAAACCGACGATGCGGCGGAGGCCGAGTCGCTCTTCCGAATCCTGGAACGCGAGGTGGTTCCCAACTTCTACGCCCGGGATCACACCGACCTGCCCACGCAATGGGTTGCGATGATGCGAGCCTCGATGCTCAATGCGGCAACCGCGTTCTCGGCCCGTCGGATGCTCTGCGACTATCTGGACACCTGCTACGCCCCCGCCGCCGAGCGCTCGCTCCAGCTTGCCCTACTGTCCGAGTGGGATGGGTGAGAGCGCCCTCCAGCCGGCCCCAAGGCCGGCCCCGCTAGCCCGTTGTCAATCATTAAGGAATCGCACCGAGGCTGATCGGTTCCCTCATTAAGGAATCGCACCGGGATGGAGGTGGGCTTAGGCACTGACTGCAACCTTCGATGCGATGGGCATGGCGGCCAGCCGCCGGTCGATCTGACGTTTGAGGGTGAGCGGGCTGACCGCCGTGTAGAGCTCGACCAGGCTGGTGATCTTGGCGGGGTCAGCAGCGCCGGAG
>DATLSE010000018.1:0-33442 GCA_035534295.1 Nitrosotalea sp. | reverse complement strand
CACGGTGCGAACCGATTGCAGCTTCAGCGTGCCGCGGTTCAGGTGGTCGATGAGGCGCCCAGGGGTCCCGATCACGACCTGCACGCCGCGCGCCAGGGCGCGCAACTGGCGCTCATACGGCTGACCGCCGTAGACCGAGAGCGTGACCATCTGGCGGAAGCGCCCGAGGCCGTGCAGAGCCTCGGCGACCTGGATGCAGAGCTCGCGGGTGGGGACGATCACGAGCGCCTGGGTCCGAAGCGCAGACTCCTCGAGCCGCTCGACGATGGGCAGCCCGTACGCCGCCGTTTTGCCGGTGCCGGTTGGCGCCTGGACGGTGACGTCGCGGCCCTGGAGCATCAGCGGAATGGCCAGGGACTGGACCGCGGTGGGCACGTCATAGCCAAGGGCGGCGATCGCCTGCAGCGTCTGGGCGCCAAGGCCCAGGGCTTCGAAGGCGCTCGGGGATTCGAGTTCTGACATGGCCCCACTGTGACAGGTCGGACTTCGCGACCCTGTCTAATTGCAGTGTCATCCGTGGGAAGGGCACGGCCGAGCCAGATCGCGCTGTAGCCGCCGAGGGTCCAGATCTACAGGATCCGCCTTGTGCCCTGGATCCTGGAGATCTGGTGGAGCAGCTTGCCCTGGTTGGGCACCACGTTGATGGGAGGCTGGCCCGCCTCGGTACTGCCCTAGCTACTTCCCCCGGAAAAACTCATAAGGGGAAGCGCCGACATGATCGACACGGTGGACATGATTGTGCCCGGAGGCGGCGCCATTAGGTGCGGCGCTCACACTCGCAGCGGGGGTCTGCGAAGTTGTGTGGTTCGCGGCGGTGGGGTGACCCGTGTAAACGCAAAACTGCCCTGATCTCCAAAGGGGGAGGAAGTCTCCCCCGCGCAGCGATGACGCAAGTCGTTCGAGAAGCGATCGCACTTGAAGACATGGTCGATGAGCGAGTCTTGCAAGGAAAGGGCCAGCTGGTAATTGAGTCGGATGGAAAGCGTACGGAGATTGTTATTCCCCGATAGGGGATAGCTACTGGAGGCAGGCCGCCGGATAGAAGCTGAGCGGGAATCGAAGACAGCCATCGGCCACGGCACCTGACCTCGTCGGCCTTCGGTCAAGGATCACGGACACTCTCGCTGAGACAGAGGTTCCCCGTAGGAAAGCCCTACAGGAACTCATCAGCCGCGTGACGGTGCATCCTCGTTGCGCCAAGCCGATCTTCAGAGTTCCAATGGGGGCGGTTCGACCGCTGTATGGATGGTGGGCCGCGGTGGACTCGAACCACCTACCTCCGCGTTATCAGCACGGCGCTCTGCCAGTTGAGCTAGCGGCCCTTCGATTCGTGGCAGGGGCGGAAGGATTCGAACCCTCGGCCCTCGGTTTTGGAGACCGATGCTCTAACCAGACTGAGCTACGCCCCTAATACCAGCGCGAAGTTTACCCACTCCCGCAGACGGGGGTGGGAGCGCACGGGAGATACGATCGCCATGGATGCAAATCACGCATGGCGCGTTCAGTGCGCCGAACCCGAATCCAGATCGTCCTCACCGTCCGGCGATTTGATTCCCCTGGTCGTGGTGGGAGACGTGCACGGCGATCTCCCCGGTCTGGTCCGGGCGCTCGGTCGATTCGCTCCTCCCGCATGGCGAACGATCGTCCTGGGCGACGTGGTGGACGGCGGCGACTTCGGAGTCGGTGCTCTGCGCTGGATTCGCGATCGGCCCAACACCGAGCTCGTGATCGGCAACCACGAAGTCATGATCCTGGCGGCGCTGGAAGAGTATCCCGGGCGCGGACCCACCACCGCCTTCTGGCAGGGCATGGGCGGGCAGCTTCATGATCTGCGCGAACTGGCTGGCGACCCGGGCCTTCAGGCGTGGCTGAGGATGCGTCCAGCCCTGATCCGTATCGCCCCCGATACCCTCTTGCAGCATTGCGACTCGGATTCGCTACTTCGCTTCGTGGGCGAGGAAGCAAGGGACGCGGTCGCGCTCATCAATGAGCAGGTTCATAGACTCCTGGACGAACGTGACTATCAGCCCCTTTGGGACGCGATGACCGAGCGCGGAGTGTTCGAGCGTCAGCCCATGCGACTGGAGGCGTGGTTGCGCCGCACCGGTTCACGCCGAGTCGTCCACGGTCACACTCCGATGCGAGGTCCGATGCCGCGGGTTTACGCGGCGGGTCGGGCGGTGGGGTACGACGGTGGGCGGGGCCGCACGATCGCAGCGCCGCTGCCGCTAGACTGAACTCGCACGCCCATGCAGGAGGCTGTAGTTCGCCCCGCCGCCCCCATCCGCGGCGATGGCCGACCGATGATATCGGCGCGCCGCATCGCCAAGCGCGTCCGCGAATTGGGCCGGGAGATCTCCACCGTCTACTCCGACATCGACCAACCGCTGGTCTTGGTCGTGGTTCTAAAGGGCGCGGCGGTATTTGCCGCCGATCTTCTGCGCAGCCTGGCCATTCCGGCCGAGATCGAGTTCGTGCGGGCGTCGAGCTACGGCAGCCGAACCAGCAGTTCGGGCCGGGTCAAGTTCGCCCACATGGTGGATGGCCCCCTCACCGGGCGCCATCTGCTCTTGGTCGAGGACATCGTCGACTCTGGACGCACCATCAGCGTCATCAACAAGGAGTTGGGGCGTGCCCGCCCCAACTCGCTACGCCTCGCCACGCTCCTCGACCGTCCTGCTCGGCGTGAGACCGAAGTCAAGATCGATTTCACCGGATTCGTCATCCCCGACCGGTTCGTCATCGGATATGGCCTCGACTACGCCGGCCTCTATCGCGAGCTGCCCGGAATCTATTCCCTGGGCTGACCCGGCAATCCCGAGGCTGATCCTCCAGGACGGCACGCGGGGCAGGGCTCATAGCCCGCGGCGCGGGCCAGATCGGCCGAGCTGAATTCGATCGGCGGCAGCCCGAATGCGGCCACCCGGGCGCACACCGGTAGACAGTAGTGGGTGCCGCTGGGGTCGCCCAATACGCGCACGCCCCGTCGCCCCAGTCCACCCAACCAGTCCAGCTTCACGCCCTCGTGCAGAAGCAGGGCACGCTTGGCTTTGGGGCCGCCCCCTGAATACTGTCCGATGCTCCAATCCGAGCGCACGACCCGATGACACGGGATGAATATCGGAATCGGGTTGTGTCCGAGCGCTGTACCAACCGCCCGGACCGCTCCCGGGCGCCCGATCTCCGCGGCCACCCAGGCGTAGCTGCGCACCTCGCCATACGGTATCTGGACGGTTTTGGCCAGCACCAGGCGCTCGAACTCGCCTCGGCCCCTGAGGTCGAACTCGAGTTCTGCGCGCCGGCCGCGCAGAGCGGCCTCAAGTCGCTGAGCCAGCTCGGCCGGGAGCTCGACCTCGCGCACCGCTGGCAGAATTCGGTCGACCCTGACCAGCGAGCGCAATCCCCTCGAATTGAACAGAACCCAGAAGTCCCCGATGGGAGAGGACATTCGAGCCCTCTGATCGGCCAGGCCGGCGCCCTCTAAGACCCGGCGCCCCAGGCTGGACGGAGCCTGCTCCCGGCCCAGCCGATGCAGTTCGGCCAGCAGCTCATCCACTCACACCACCTCCAGGTCCAGCACCGCAGCGCGGCGCCGACGCAGGGTGGCGAGCCCGCGATGCAGATCCGAGCGCAGGGTGGACTCGGGCCGGCGCAGAATCAGGGCCGCCTCCCGATAGCTCAAGCCCGCCACGCAGCGCAGGCCGATGACGTCGCGCTGGGCGGGGGGCAGCGCGGCAACCAGACCCGCCAGGCGATCGAGACGGCCGCGCTGTTCGAATTGCATCGCCGGTTCGATGCCGCCGCTCATCCCCGCCTCGAGCAACTCCAGATCCGGGCGCCGCCGACGCCGGCGCCGTACCAGATTGAGGGCGATGCGATTCAGCCAGGGCGAAGGCGTGAGCTCGGCCCGGCGCTGCGCCGGCCACCGGCGCAGCGCCCGCCAAGCGCTGATGAAGGTTTCCTGGGTGACCTCCTCGGCCTCGCCGCGATCACCGCACAGGGCGAGAGAAAAGGAAAAGACGCGATCCTGAAAGTGGCGCAGCAGAAGCTCCAGACCGGCCTCCGGATCCGCCGCCAGAATGCGGCTCAGGTCATCACCCATGTCTTCCCTTTAAATCCACCCCTGCAGCCGATCGTGGCACATTTGTTGCGCCCAATCCGCCGGGCTCGGGTCAGCTGGCCGGGACCGGGGTGGCTTGAGGGGCGATCCGGACTCGGCTCCGGTTCCAGTTCGGGGGCAGCGTCTCGCTCTGAAATCGCTTCAGCAGAAGCGTTTCCTGGGCCTGGGTCAAGCTCTGGTTGCTCACGTCGGCGGCCAGCAGGGGAGTCACCGCGGCCACAAATGAGGCCTGGAACTGGGAGAGGGAGATGCCCTTTTGCGCAGCCACCTGGGCGAGGGTCTGGCCGGCTCTAAAATCGGCCCCGAGCTGGGCTGGCGTGGATTGAACCACGCTCGCCTCGGCCTGGAGGATGGCCTGGCTCGCGCCGCGCCCAAGGCCGCCTGGGGCAGGGAACGGGCGCCGTGGTGCGCCGGTGGGAGCTGGCGGGGGCGAGACCGATGCCGATGGGGAGGAATGGTGGGCCAGGGGATCGAATCCGCTGGCCAGGGCGGTGATCACAACCGCACCGCACGCCACGGCCAGACCAACGACAGAGCCGGTCACGATTTTTGTGGACTTATTCATGTGGCCATGTTGAGAGCCGATGATCAGAGGGATCTTCGATCCGGATCAGGCTTTCGTAATCCCGCCACCTATGAGCGAATCCGGGTCAGAATCTCGAGCAGCCGGGTCACCGGACCCTCGGCGCCCCAGCGACGCCCGAGTTCCAGGGCGCCGTCGGCATCGGTGGTGGCCTGCGCGATCAGGGGCGGGAGCTCCAGGTCGAGATCGCTGCGGGGTCTCACCACCTGCTCGGCTCGACGCAGATAGTCACATGCCTCTGGGCGCAGGACGCCCGAACCCAGCAGCCCCTCCAGGCCCTGGTGTCGAATGACCAGCTCCGCCGCCCGCTTGGCCCCCACGCCGGGCAGTCCGGGTAGACCGTCGCTTGGATCTCCGCGCAGGATGGCGAAGTCGCCATAGAGATGCGCGGGTACGCCATATCGGCGCTCGACCTCACCGTCGTCCACCACCGCCAGACCGCCCCGCTCCGGGTACAGGACGCGCACGCGCTCGCCTCGAATCAGAGTGAAGAGATCTCGATCCCCGCTGCCGATTTCGATCTTCGCCTCCTCGCCGGCGCGGTCTGTCCAGGTTGCGATCACGTCCTCGGCCTCAAAACCTGCCGCGCCCACAAAGGGCACGCCCGCCGCGGCCAGGATGGCGTGGATCTGGGGAAACTGGGGCTCGAGCTCAGATGGCACTGGCTCCTGGACTCGATGCGCCTTATAGGAGGGGATCAGCGCCACCCGCCAGGCCGGACGCCAGTCACTGTCGGAGGCCACCCCCAGCCCTCGCGGGCCGCGCTCCCGCAAAAGCCGGGAGAGATTGTCGAGGAAGCCGCGGGTGGCGTTGACCGGCGTCCCGTCCGGCGCCCGGATCGAGCGCGGCAGCGCGTGGAAGGCACGGAAGATCAGGCTCGAACCGTCGATGAAGAGCCAGTCGGTCACGCCCGCCAAGCCTACGCCGACCGCGTTCGGGGGCGGCGCAGGCCGCCCCCGATTGGGCTATTTCTCGATCGGCACCCCGACTGAACTGCCCCATTCCGTCCACGACCCGTCGTAGTTGCGGACGTCGGGATAGCCCAGGAGTTCGGAGAGCACAAACCAGGTGTGCGCCGAACGCTCGCCAATCCGGCAGTAGGCGATCACCGGCCGGTCTGGACCGACGCCCTTGCCGCCGTACAAGCCCCGCAGCTCCTCGGCCGTCTTGAAGGTCCCGTCCTCGCGCACCGCCTGCGCCCAGGGGATGTTGGCCGCCGTGGGGATGTGGCCTCCGCGCTGAGCTCCCTCCTGGGGGAGGTTCTCCGGCGCCAGCAACTCGCCGGAAAACTCGCCCGGCGAGCGCACGTCGACCAGGGCGGAGCGCCCGATCTGCTCTTTGACCTGGTCGCGGAATGCGCGCAACTGGTCGCGGACGGGGTTGGGAAACTGGAAGCTGGTCGCGGCCACGCTGGGTTGCTCGGAGGAATAGGCGCGGCCCTCGGCCTCCCACTTGACCCGACCCCCATTGACCAATTTCACCTGGTCCAGTCCGTAGTAGCGCAGGGCCCAGTAAGCGTAGGCCGCAAACCAGTTGTTGCTGTCGCCGTACAGCAGAACCGTGGTGGTGGGCCCGACTCCGGCCTCACCCAGCTTGGTGGCCAGGGCCTCGCGGCTGGCCAGGTCGCGCATCACGGGATCCTGCAGGTCACGGTGCCAGTCCCATCCGGTCGCTCCGGGTATGTGGCCCGCCGCATACAGGTCGGGGTTGACGTCGACCTCGATGAGACGGATCGAATCGTCCCCGAGATGCGATGCAACCCACTCCGTGGACACCAGTGCCTGCGCGTTCGCGTATTGATCTGACATTGGATGAGATACCCCCACTGTGGAAGAGATGAACGAAAGAAATGGTCCGGAAGAACAGATGGACCTAGCTGGCGGGCTCGCCGGCCCGCCGACCGCGCTTCAGTTACAGAAGCAGGCGGGTAGCTGCGTCAGACGCTGGGCCGGCCAGGTGATGAGGTGCAGCATGTAATCCGTCATTGTATGGGGGACCGCTGATGCCTGTTCGCACCTCCCCCGCCGGCCCCTGGCGCCTGGACAAATACCAGGCGCTGGGAAACGACTACCTCGTCCTCGAGCGCTCGTGGATCCCGACCCTGAATCAGTCCCAGCTCTCCTCGGTGGTGCGTCAGCTCTGCCACCGTCATCTCGGCCTGGGAGCCGATGGGCTGCTCCTGTTCGATCCCTCATCGATGGCGCTCAGAATCTTCAACCCCGACGGCTCGGAGGCGGAGAAGAGCGGTAACGGCCTGCGCATCGCGGCCTGTCACGCGGTTCTGGAGCACGGAGCCCCCTCAACCTTCGACCTCCGCACGCAGGATCGCGCCAATCCGGTCCGGATCCTGGCCCGGCGTCCCCGGGGCATTGATTGCGAAGTGGAGATGGGACGGCCGACCTTCGATCCCGACCGCTGGCTGCACCTTGGCACCCCGGCCGGGAGGGTGCGCTGCCGGCTGGTCGGAATTGGCAATCCCCATTGCGTCGTATTCGACCAACCGGTCTCGGCCGAACGCTGCCTGGAGCTCGGGCCCGGACTTGAGCGGCACCGGCGCTTTGGGGCGGCCCGAACCAACGTGCAGCTGGTCGAGGTGCTGGCTCGGGACCGGATCCGGATCGAGATCTGGGAGCGTGGCGCGGGTCGCACCCTGGCCAGCGGCAGTTCGGCCACGGCCGTGGCGGCGCTGGTCATGCATCTGGGCTACTGCGGAGACGAGATCAGGGTCCTGATGCCCGGGGGTGAGCTCGGGGTACGTCGAGAGGAGGCGGGCACGATGCTCCAGTCCGGCCCGAGCGAGCACGTGTTCACCGCCTGGGTGGATCCGGATCAACTCCTGGCTGGGATCAGTTAGAGCGCGCCCGGCGGGCGCGCTCCAGCCGCCTCACTCGCCGGCGACCAGCTTTCCCCAGCGCTCCTCGACTCGGCGGAGCTTGAAGATGGCCAGCGCCACCGCCCAGGTCAGGATGAACGCGCCTACGATCACGAATCCGAGCGATCCCAGGTCGAGGCGGGAGATGAAGCTCACGCCAGGACCCCGAACCCCGGTCACCTGGATCAGGATCTGGCCCACCTCCACCCCTCCCACAAGCAACGCCACAAAGACCGACAGGCCGGTCACCGTCAGGTTGTAGAACACCTTACGGACTGGATTGGAGAAGGCCCAGGCATAGGCCTTAGCCATGAAGGCCCCGTCGGCGGTGTCCATCAAAGACATGCCGGCGGCAAAGATCAGGGGCAGGGCGAGGACGGCGACCAGAGGGAGCCCGCGAGCGGCGACGCCGGCAGAGATAGCGAGCAATGCCACCTCCGATGCGGTGTCGAACCCGAGGCCGAAAAGGAAGCCGATGGGATACATGTCCCAGCTGTGCCGGACGAGCGCGAAGAGGCGCCCGAACAGGCGAGTCATCAGCCCCCCTGCGACCAGTTCCTGGCGCAGCGAGTCTCGATCGTATCCACCCTGCCGCATGCGACGGTAGACCCGCGCGATGTCCAAGAGGACGAAGAGGTTCAGGATCCCGATCAGGATCAGAAACGCGCCGCTGATGCCGGTGCCCAGGAGGCCGCCGATGGCGTGCAGCTGCCCGCTTGATGTGACGAGGTTCTGCACCACGTAGCGGGCCGCGAATCCAAGCCCCAGCGCGATCAGCAGGACCACCGTGGAGTGACCGATGGAGAAGAAGAATCCGACCCCGATGGGACGCCGTCCCTCATGCAGAAGCTTGCGGGTGGAATTGTCGATGGCCGCGATGTGATCGGCGTCAAACGCGTGGCGGAGACCGAATGTGTATGCCAATCCCCCCAGGCCGAGGAACGCGGGGTGATCCAGTCCGTAGTAGAGCAGCAGGCCAAAGCCGGCAACGTGGAGCAGCGCCACCAGGGCCATGAATCCACCCAGGCGGCGGCGCTCGCCACCGTCGAATCGGGTCCACAATCGCCCCAGCATGCCTAGCGAGCGCCCCCCGGACGTCGACGTTGTCGCAAACGCGTCGCGACAACCATTCGACGGCGACGATGGGCGATAGCCGTCTGAGGCGCGCTCAGAACGTATTCAATGCAGCGCTGGGTCACACCTCAATACTAGCCCAACCCACTCCCTGTTGCGACCCAGTCGCAATAGCGCTCAGTCCTCGTGATGGACGTGGGCGAGGTTGCGCCGGCGGCCGCCCGAGGCCTTGGTCCGGGCCCGGGGACGGGCCCGAGCGCACTCGGAGCAGACCCCGATGACCACCACGTCCGTGCGCATGGGCGTGAAGTGGTGGCGGGCCTCGAGGTGGCTCTCGAGGTCGGCGACGAGCTCGTGCTCGATATGCAGAACGCCACCACAGACCTGGCATACCGCGTGCTGGTGGTCCTCGCCTGCGACCTCGTAGTGCACTGGACCCTCGCCGAAGCGAACCGCGTGCAGGGCTCCCGAGCTGGCCAGAGCGTCGAGGGCACGGTACACGGTGCTCCGCGCCAGCCCGGGCTCGCCGCGCTGCACCTGCAGGGTTATCTCCTCGGCCGAGCAGTGTCCGCCCAGGGCGTGGACCGCATCCCAGACCAGCTGGCGCTGGCGCGTGTGGCGCAGGCCCGGCGCCAGGGGCGGGACTTGGGCGCGCTCCATGCCGAGAGCCTACGCCGTCGGAAGCACGGTTAAGCCCGTGGGGCAGTGCGTGAGGCGGCGCGATCCGTCCTTGGTCACCACGATCGAATCCTCGATTCGGACTCCGCCCCACCCCGCAAAGTAGGCCCCGGGCTCGACCGTGATCACCATGCCTGGCTCCAAGACGAGCTCTGAGCCGGGCTCCAGGCTCGGCTCCTCGTGCGCCTGCAACCCCAGGCCGTGACCGAGACGGTGGATGAAGTTGGGCCCCAGACCGAAATCCTCCAGCACCGAGCGTGCGGCGCGGTCCACCCCGCCGGCAGTCTGACCGGGGCGGATGACGCTGAGGGCGTGGTCATGGGCCGCCAGGACCGCCTCGTGGACTTGGAGTAGACGTCGGTCGGGCTCACCCAGGACGGCCATTCGGGTCAGGTCAGCCCGGTATCCACCCCAGGCCGCGCCGAAATCCAAAAGCACCGGCTCGCCCCGACCCAGAGGCCGCGGCTGCGGTCCCAGGTGGGGCAGGGCGGAGTTCGGGCCGCTCTGGACCAGGGCGGGAAACGATTCCTCGGCCCCGGCCCGCCGGATCTGCGCCGCCAGTTCGAGCGCCAGGTCGACCTCGCTGACTCCGGGCCGCAGACTTGGGCTCAGCGCCTCCCAGATCCGGTCCGTGATCAGAGCCCCCCGCTCCAAGAGCTCGATCTCGTCCGCACCTTTGATCCGGCGCAGACGCGTCAATTCAGCGCCGACGTCGATCAACTCCGCGCCGGCCGCCCAGTTCCGGACCCGCTCCGACCCGGCCAGTGAGATCTTCTCCGCCTCGACGCCCAGGGATCGGGGATGCCTGAGGAGCGAGCTCAGTTCGACCCCCGGGTCCTGCCCGTCCTGCCAGGCCTGGATGCCGACGCCGGATACCGCCTGGGCGGCGTTCTCCGCCTCCAGGGCCGGCACCACCAGCGTCGCATCGTCCCCTCGCAACACCAGCGCCAGCAGACGCTCGTGAGGCTCGCAGTGAAATCCGCTCAGATAGGCGACGCTGACCGGATCGGAGACGAAGGCGGTATCGATCCCACGCTCGGCCAGTCGAGCGGAGAATTCGGCCCGCCGTCGGCTATGCGATTCGGACGATGCGAAGCTGATAGGTCTCGCCACCAGGGGTGACCACCGTCACCTCTTCACCGCTGCGCCGTCCGACCAGGGCGCTGCCGATGGGAGACTCGGAACTGATCCGGCCCGCCCCGGGGTCGGCTTCCGCCGAACCCACGAGGTGATATGTCTCCTCGGGGCCGTCGCCCTCTGTCACCGTGACCGTGCTCAAAAGAGAGACCACATCGGAGTCGGCCGAGGGCTGGATGATGACGTGGTTTTTGACTATGTTCTCGAGTTCTTTGATTCGCGTCTCGAGAAAGGACTGTTCGTTCCGCGCGGCGTGATACTCGAAATTCTCGGACAGATCGCCGTGCTCGCGGGCCGCCTTGATCTTGGCGATGATGTCTGGACGTCGGACCGTGATCAGCTGCTCGAGCTCGGCCTGAATATGCTCCAGCCCGGCCTCGGTGATCGGCACCTCACCCGCCATCAGCCCACCCCACCCGGCATCAGGGCGGCGACCTGCGCCTGCATGCGCCGCTGGTAAAACATGGAGGCCGCGAAAACGGCGCCTCCAAGGGCTGCGCCCAAGATCAGGGCCAGGAGCGCGTGGAGGATGGAGCTGCTCGTCAATATGGGCAGCAGGGCCACCAAGTCGTCAGCGGCGATGGCGACGATGGAGAGCACGACCGGGGTGATGAGGGGAAGCCAGCGCATCTGGCGCACCACGGCCGGGACCGGCTGTTCCGGCCTCGGTACCAGCCTCTGGCCCATGATTCCCAGACTCCGGACGTGGCGCAGTGCCGGAGTCACGGTCAACATCACCGTGACTTGATTGCCAGGCACTCGGGACAGCTTTTGAGGTTCCACCAGGTACTGCTCCTGGCCACCTCGGGTGCGCACGATGAGCATGCCCAGCCCGATCGAACTACTGATCGGGCTGGCGCCGATGAGCTGGCCCTGAACCATGCGCGGCTCCCGGCGGCGGTCGCCGCGGGCGAGCCGAAAACCGGGCACTATGAAACTGGCCGCGAAGGCTATCGGCACCAGCCAGACGACGGCCGCGACCACCCCGACCGGCCAGCCCCAGGGATGCAGGACCAGGATCACGATCAGCACCACCAGGCAGACCGCGCTCAGGGCCGCAGCGTAATAACCCAGCCGGAGTACGAACTCGGGTGCATACCCCTGGAGCAGGCCGCCCGAGGCGACGTAGCGCTCTCTCTGGCGTTTGGCATCGGCGCCGGTGGGGGCCAGGGCAGACGCCTTCGGTCGCACCTGGCGCACCTGCCGCATCTGCTGCCGCTTCTTGCCCATGGACTGGGAGTTTATCGACCGTGGCTACGCCTCGGCTCGGATTTAAGCCTTGAAGCTCAGCCGACGGCGGCGACCGCCGGCACCAGAACCCGCTTCTGATAGCGGATCCCGTCGACCTCGAAGCTGCCGGTGAAGAGCCACACGGGCTCAAAGAATCCGCGGTCTCCAGCCGAGACGGCGAGGTACACGAGCCGGCTGTGGTCTAGCACCACGTGCGGGGGCGACCACAGGCTGGTGCCGCCGATCTCGGGCGCGTCCTTGAGGGCGGCAGCGAGCACCTGAGCCTGGGGCCTGGACGTGTAGTCCGCGCGCTCCAGTGCCGCGGGAACCGGCGCCTCCGCCCGAGCCACCCGATCGCCCAGGAACTCCACGTCGGCACCAGCTGAGGTGCCACTGGAGTCGACCTCGGGGCGCCAACCCACGCCCGGCACCTGGAACTGCCGGATCAGATGGACCATGGCAGCTCCAGAGGTCACTTCCACGCTCACGTCCTGAGCCCAGTTGGCGATGACCCCCTGCCGGTCCAAAAAGCCCAGGGCCAGGGTCTGGGCCTGGAGCCTGGGCGGGGGCGGCGCCGCAGGGATGGAGGGCGGGGCCTGGAGTTGAAAGATCGGTTCCCGGCCGCTCGCGGCGCTACCCAGGACAACCCCGCCGGAGCCAAGCTGGCGGGTAAGTTGCGCCAATCGCTGAGGCGACGGCTCGGTATAGCGGAAAACGGGCAGGCGACCCGGGGCGTGGACGCTGAGGCCCGGGGCGAGGCTCAGATTGGCCGGTCCGAAATACGCCACGGGCCCGACAGGCGCTCCGGTGCCGGTATTTGGAACGGCGTCTGGCAGGGTCGAATCAAGTTCGATCGCCGCCCCGACGCTGGGTGGGGGCAGGACCCCATAGGAGCCGGTGGGAGCTAAAGACACCAGAGAGTGCGCAGCGAAGGCGGCCAGCACGAGGAGGGACAGGGTGGCCGCCGCCAGCGGCGCGTACAGGCGGGGCCGGCCCCAGCCAGCGGCGACCAGTCGCCAGCGAGAACCGCGATTGAGACGCCCCCAGAGTTCGGATTCAAAGCCGGGGCGGGGCCGCAATGAGCTCATCAGCCCCGCCAGGCGCGTCTCCAGGCTCGGCTCAGGCGCCATCGGATTCCTCTCCCAGGTGATGGCGCAGAGCTTTGAGGGCACGATGGCACAGCATCTTGGCGGCGTCCTCGCTGCACTGCAGAACCGAGCCCACCTCGGCAAAGCTCAGTCCGAGATGGCGCAGGGCGACCGCCTCACGCTGACGCCGACCGAGCTTCATGACCGCCGCCCAGAGTTGGGCCTGGAGCATGCGGCCCTCGGCCATCTGAGCCGGGTCCTGCTCCGGCTGACCCGCTCCTGCGACGGCTGCCGCCAGTCGCTCCTGGCGGGCCCGGCGCCGGTGGTGGTCTGCGATCGCATTGCGCGCGATCTGAAAGACCCAGGCATCGGGGGTGGCCCGGCGCGATTCATATCGGGGATAGGCCTGATAGGCCTTGATGAACACCTGCGCGGTGACATCCTCGGCGTCGGCGGCGTTGCCGACCTGCGAACGCACGTAGGCGTATATGCGCTGAAGCAGGCCCCGGTAGAGCTGCTCGAACGACGGCTTGTCATCGGGCAAGGCGCGCGCCTCCGCGACCACATACGACAAGCCCAACGCCTGAGATGCCGGGCCCGTAACGCGTCCGGCGCGCTCCCACTGCGAGTTCCGATTCTGAGGTCAGAGGGCGAACTCCGCCATCAGCTCCTCGGGATGGTTGGTGAAGAGGGAGTCGGGAGGGCAATGCCGGCTCCATCCCACGGCTGTCGGATCGTCTACCGTCCAGGTGCCGACCACGCCGCCGGACGCGCGGATGGCATTCATGAGCTCAGGATCGGTCGCGCTCCAGTGGGGGGAATAGATCTGCGCGCCGGCCTCCTCGAGGATGCGCACTGGATCGATCGGGCGCGAGACCAGGAGCAATCCGCCCTGCAGTCGCGGCTCCAGCTCGCGCACCCTCGCCACCGAGCGATGGCAGAAGGAGATGACCGCGCAATCGTCGAGGAGGTCGTGCCGTGCCAGTGCCTCCACCACCCTCTCCTCCAACTCGGGATAGGCGACGGGAAGCTGCTTCAGCTCCACGCACAGGCCGGCCCGGCCCCGCACCAGCTCGCACACCTCAGAGAACAGGGGCAGGCGCTCGCCCTCGCCGGCGGCCAGCCGGCGGAGCTCGGACGTACGGTGAGCGACGACTAGACCGCTGCCGTCGGTGGTCCGGTCCAGGGTGTGATCGTGGATCACGATCAGATCCCCGTCCGCCGACAGATGGACGTCGCATTCGATCAGGTCGACGCCCAGATCAAGGGCGGAACTGAAGGACGACAGGGTGTTCTCCGGACGGCGCGCCGGGTCCCCCCGATGACCTCCGATCAGCGGCCGCCCGGCCGCCGCCGCTCGGCGGTAGCGGTCCCTCAATCCCAGGGGGGGGCCGATCACTTCGGTCCAGTCTATATTGGCTTGGTGAGCCTTCAGGGACCGGCCACGATCGGGGCGCTGCGTTCCAGCGGCCACGGGCGAGAGACGGTGAAGGAGGAGCTGAGGCGCAACCTGATGCGCCGTCTGGCCCTGCCCGGCCCCCTCTTCCCGGGTATCGTCGGCTACGAGGACACAGTCCTCCCACAGCTGGCCAACGCGATTCTGTCCGGGCACGACGTCATCCTGCTCGGCGAGCGGGGCCAGGCCAAAAGTCGCCTGATGCGCGGGTTGGTCGATCTGCTGGACGAGGAGACACCCGTAATCGCCGGCTGCGAGATCAACGACCACCCCTTCCAACCCAGCTGCCGGAGCTGCCTCGAGAAGGTGGCGGATATGGGCGATGCCACGCCGGTGACGTGGCTCGGGCGCGAGCGACGATACGCGGAGAAGCTCGCCACACCCGACATTTCAATCGCTGACCTGATCGGCGAGGTCGACCCGATCAAGGTGGCCGAAGGGCGCTACTTGTCCGACGAGCTGACCATCCACTACGGCCTGATCCCACGCACCAACCGCGGCATCTTCGCCATCAACGAGCTTCCCGACCTGGCCGAGCGCATCCAGGTCGGCCTGCTCAACGTGATGCAGGAGAAGGATGTGCAGATCCGCGGATACCTGGTCCGCATGCCGCTCGACATCATGCTCGTCGCCTCCGCCAATCCCGAGGACTACACCTCGCGCGGGCGCATCATCACGCCCCTCAAGGACCGGTTCGGTTCCCAGATTCGAACCCATTACCCGCCCCTGCTGTCGCAGGAGATCAGCATCATGGAGACCGAGGCGGCCACCCCACCCAAAGAGGTCGAAGTCTTGATTCCCGGCTTCATGAAGGAGGTCGTGGCCGAGATCACGCACCTTGCCCGGCGTAGCCCGCGCATCTCGCAGAGCTCGGGGGTGTCGGTCCGGATGTCGATCGGCAATTACGAGAATCTGACCTCGAACGCGGTTCGGCGAGCCCTGCGCCTGCACGAGCGCCTGGCTGTGCCGCGGATCTCCGACCTCCCCTTCCTGGCCGCCTCGACCGCGGGCAGGATCGAGATCGAGGCTCTGGACGAGGGCAAGGAGGAGCAGGTGGTGCAGCGGATTCAGAACGCGGCCGTCTCGGCTGTATTCTCCCGGCACTTCGCCGCCGGGCAGTTCGAGAAGCTCCTGGCCGGGTTCGAGGGCGGGACCGCGGTCGAGGCCGGCGAGGGCTTGCCGGCCGACACCTACGCGGCGGCGGCCGACTCGTCGCCTGAGATCGCCGCCGCCCGGCGCAGGCTGAGCCTGCCCGACCGCCCGGAGGTCACGGCCTCACTGCTCGAGTTCCTGCTCGAGGGCCTCCATCTGACCAAACGGCTGAACAAGACCGAGGCGGAGGGCGGAGCCGTCTATCAGCGCTGAGCGGCGCCCCTACTGGTAGTAGTAGAAGGCGGCGAAGGCGAAGACCATGAGAAATATGAGCAGGGCGAACAGGATCTCCATCCTCACCGCCAGGCGCACCAGACTCCGGGCTCGACGGGTCCGCCGGTGGCAGCGCGTGCAGTAGGCGGCCTGGGGCACCAGTACGGAGCCGCAGCCCTCGCAATGAGTCTGGGTAAGGCTCACCATGCGATCCAGTATGGCGAATCCGCCTTACCCTTGATCCAGTGCAGACCGCCCCCGAGACCTCACGCGAGGACCTGATCGTTCTTCTGGCCTCGGTGCCAGAGCGCGCCGCAGATCTGACCGGCGGCATCGATGCGGCTCGCCTTGGATACCGCCACGGCCCCGCCTTCCCCAACCTGCAGGAGGTGCTCCACCACCTCTGCCAGGGTGGGCCCACCGGTGATGCCTGGGTTCGCGAGCTTAGGGCAGGCCATGCCGCTGGCGACGATGTCTCCTGGACACAGCCCTGGGATGTTGAGGACGCCGACCCAGAGTCGGTGCGAGCCCAGCTGGATGATTTCGCGCGCCTGCGCCGGCGCACGGTGGACTGGCTCCGTGGGTTGCCCGACGCCGATTGGGAGGAGGTGGGAGCCGGGCCCGAGGGTGGCCAAGAGTCGCTCAGCGAGGTCTGCCAGCAGCTGGCGAGCCATGAGCTCGGCCATCTGGTGCAGCTGCGCAACCTGATCGCGCTCCTGCCCGACTGAGGAGTTCACACCCCGCACGCAGGGCCGGATAGCATCATGGGCGTGGAAGACTCGGAGCCGACTCCGGGGGCGAGCGTCGGCCCCCCCTCGAGCGAGCGGAGCCGGCGCCGGCGGCCGGCCAAGGCATCGCGCGCGGCTCAGTACTGGATGATCGTCAGCTCCCCCGACAACTACCGCAAGAGCCGGGAGCTCGGATTCACGGTTCAGGGCATCAAATCCCGCCACCGGCGTCGGGTCGAACAGATGCGGCCCGGGGACCGCCTGCTCTACTACGTGACCGGCCGCACGTCGTTCACCGCCAGCGTGACCCTGACCAGTCCCATGTTCGAGGACCACACGCCGCTCTGGCGATCCAGCCGGCGCGACGAGTCGTATCCCTGGCGAGTTCGGATTCGGCCCGACCGGGTTCTGGAGGAGGAGCAGTGGGTGCCCGCGCGCGAGCTCGCCTACCGAATGGACTACGTGCGTAAGTGGCCTCCCGAATACTGGACCCTGGCCTTTCAGGGCCATCTCCATCAGCTCTCCCAGAAGGACTTCGGGCTGGTCGAGGACGAACTCCAACGCAGCCTCAAGGCGGCTTCCGCCGCGCCCTGAGCCCGTTTGTCACACCCGGGGCAGGCACGGTGCCTTAAGAGCAGGTGACCATGAAGGCCCGCCTCCACCTGGAACCCAACTTGCTCGAGACGGCGGTGTCCGAACCCGCTGGGAGCGACTTCGACCGCCTCTTTGTGGCTCAGTACGGCCGCGTGGTGGCGATCGCGTTGCGCATCCTGGCCGATCGCTCTGAGGCCGAGGATGTCGCCCAGGAGGTCTTCATCGACTTCCACCGGAGGTATCCGGCCCAGTCCGGGTTTGCCCCCGCGTGGTTGCACACCGCGGCCGCGCACTCCGCCCTCAACCGGATTCGGAGCCGGCGGAGGCGTCAGCATCGAGAACTTGCCGCGTCGGCGCGGGAGCCACGATTCACGCCCGATCCGGGCCAGATTGTGGAGGTGGCGGAGGATCGCGCCCGGGTCAGGCGGGCGCTCGCGCGCCTACCCCGTCGGGCGGCGACCATTCTGGCCCTGCGCTACAGCGGGCTGAGCTACGTCGAAGTGGGCGCCGCCATCGGTGTTGGGACGGGCTCAGTTGGAACCTTGCTCCGACGCGCCGAGCAGGCGCTTCGGAAGGAGATGGCAGATGCGACACCTTGACGACGGCGCGCTGCGGCGTATGTACGACGAACCGCTCTCCCTCGACGGGGAGCGGAGGGATCACTTCAACCTGTGTTCGCAGTGCCAGGAACGACTGCAAGAGTTCGGCCAGGATGCTCGCTGGGCCCAGGAGCTACTCGCGGTTCCGGGCGCGACGGTTGATCCGCAGGCTGCGCTGGTCCGGCTTCGGAGCACTCTGATCTCGCTTCCGACCCGCGCTCGCCGATCCCGACGACCCCGCCTCCGAGTTCCCCTGGTGGCCGCCGCCCTGGCTGCCGCCCTGGTGGGCGTGCTCGCGTTCACGCCCCTGGCTCAGACCCTGACCAGCGTCTTCACGCCGCAGACGGTGACGCCGGTCACCCTGCAACCCGGAAGCCTGCGCGGTCTCGATTCCCTGTCCAGCTACGGCACCGTGAAATGGAGCGGCCAGCCCCAACTGGTGCCTGCCGATACCGCCCTGGCGGCCTCCGTCACCTCGCACCTGGGCCTCATCAACCCGGGCTACCTCCCCTCGAGCCTGGTCGGCAAGGCGGCCGCGTACACCACCATGGCCCAGGCCTCGGCCACGTTCACCTTCAGCTCGGCCAAGGCCGCGGCCGCCGCCCGAGCCGCAGGTCGCAGCGCCCCCAGCTTCGCGCCCGGACTCGACGGATCAACCCTCAAGGTGGTCGTGGGACCGGCCGAGGCCGCCGTGTACGGCGACGTGAGTCAATTCTTGGGCTCGGCGGGAAGCCCGTCCCCGGCGCCGAGCAAGCTCACCGCAGGGACCTTCCTGGCCGTGGCTGAGACCCGCGCGCCGGTCGTCTCCTCGAGCGGGGTGAGCGTCAGCCAGCTGAAGCAGGTCCTGCTCTCCCAGCCTGGACTTACGCCCCAGCTCAAACAGCTGATCCTTTCCCTGGACGTACCGACCGGCAACCTGCCCATCCCCATTCCGGCCGACATGGCTTCGGCCCAATCGGTCTCAATCCACGGCGTCAGCGGCACCGCCGTCGGTGACAACACCGGTCTGGGCAGCGGGGTGATATGGATCACGAATGGCGTGGTTCACGTGGTCGCGGGCACGGTCTCGCAGAACGACGCCATCGCCGTCGCCAACTCGCTCGGATAAGCCGCCCTTGGATCTTCAGGTCAGGCGGGCGGCGGAGGTCTCCGCCGCCGCCTCGCCGGCCATCCACACCACCGGATTGACCAAGGTGTACTCGGGTCACGCCGCGCTGGCGGGACTCGACATGACCGTGCCGCCCAGTGAGGTGTTCGGCTTCCTGGGTCCCAACGGCGCCGGTAAGACGACCGCGGTCAAGCTCCTGTTGGGCCTTGTCGGTCAGACCTCGGGCGAGGCCTGGATCCTGGGTCGACCTCCCCGTCAAAGCGCCTCCAGGCGCCGCGTCGGCTACCTGCCCGAGCTCTTCCGCTACCAGAGCTGGCTCGCCGCCGACGAGTTGCTGGCGCTGCATTGTGAGCTGTCCGGGTTGGAGCGCTGGCGCTGGGCGGATGAGATCCGGCGAACCCTGAGCGCGGTCAAGCTCAGCGAGCGCACGCGCGATCGGGTGGGCACCTTCTCCAAGGGCATGCAGCAGCGCCTGGGACTGGCCGTGGCGCTGATCGGAGAACCCGAGCTGATACTCCTGGACGAGCCCACCAGCGCGCTCGATCCGATCGGGCGCCACGACGTTCGTGAGTTGATCCACCACCTTCGCCAGCGCGGCACCACCGTGTTTCTAAACTCCCACCTACTGACCGAGGTGGAGATGGTGTGCGACCGCGTCGCCATGGTCGATCGGGGCCAGGTCATCGCGACCGGAACCCTGGACGAGCTCCTGGGCCAGCACTCGTGCCGCTTCCGTATCAGCGGCCTGGGTCCCTCGGAGCGGTCGTCGCTGGCCGCTGCGGCCGACCTGCGCGACGACGGCGAGTGGATAACAATCGGCAACCTGGAGCCAGACCAGGTGCCGAGCGTGGTTCAGCGCGTGGTCGAGCTCGGCGGCCGGGTGTACGCCGTAGAGCCCCGACGGCAGAGCCTGGAAGAACGGTTCATGGAGGTCCTGGGCAGGCCGTGAGAGCGGTGATGACCGTCGCCCGACTCACCATCTGGGAGGCCTCCAGGCGGCGCCTCCTGCTGGCTCTGGTGCTGCTGACCCTGGCCATAGTGGTGCTCACCGGCTGGGGCTACAGCCGGCTCTGGACGGTCCGAGATCGGGGTCTTCCGGTGAGCGCGGTCGAGGTCAGGCTCCTCACCTCCCAGATCCTGATTCTGATCACCTTCGTGTTTGCCGCGGTGCTCGCGCTGAGTTCCATCCTGGTGGCCGCGCCCTCCATCTCGGGCGAAATCGAGAGCGGCCTGGCGCTGTCCATCCTGGCCCGCCCGTTGTATCGCGCACAGTGGCTGCTCGGGAAATGGTTCGGGCTGGCCTTCCTGGTCGTCCTCTACGCCCTGGCGGCGGGCTGGCTGGAGCTCCTCGCGGCTGATCTGACGACCGGCTACATGCCTCCGCACCCCTGGCCGGCCCTGGCGCTTGTCATGGGCGAGGGCCTGGTCCTGCTCACCCTCTCACTCGCCCTGTCCACCCGGCTCGCCGGGATGACGGCCGGCATCATCTCCCTGGTCTGTTACTTCATGGCCTGGGTGGGCGGGATCGTGGCCGGGGTGGGCCTGGCTCTGCACAACGCTCCCCTGTCCGACGTGGGCGGTGTGTCCCGCCTGCTGCTGCCGACCGACGGACTCTGGCGCGGCGCGGTCTGGGCCCTGGAGCCCGCTTCCGTCCTCGCCCTGGCCCACGGTGCGGGGCCGGCGGCAGCGGCCAATCCCTTCCTCGTGGCCGATCCGCCGGCGCCCGCCTTCCTGGCCTGGGCTGGAGTCTGGATCGTGCTCGTTCTCGGCCTCGCTGTGTTGAGCCTGCGAAGCCGGGAGCTCTAGCTCTACAGACTCAGCGGATCGAGCAGGGAATGGAAGCCGGCCACGTCTTCCAGCAGGACCGAGACCACGTCCGGATCCCATTGCGATCCCGAGCCCCGACGCAGGTTGGCCGCCGCCTGCGCCGGCTCCAGCGGAGCGCGCCAGGGGCGGGGCGAGCACATGGAGTCGTAGGCATCGACCACGGCCATGATGCGAGGCAGAAGCGGAATCTGCTCCTCGGCCAGACCGTCCGGGTACCCGCCTCCATCCCAGCGCTCGTGATGGCTTCGGACGATGCTGCGCAGGTCCCCAGTGGTGCGGAGCGGGGCGATGATCTCCTCCCCGATCACCGGGTGCCGGCGCACCAGCTCCCATTCATCCACGGTCAGCCGACCGGGCCTCATCAGAATGGTGTCGGGAACGGCGATCTGACCGATGTCGTGGATCAGTCCACCGCGGTGCAAGGTCGCCTGATCCGCCTCGGTGACGCCCACCCGCATGCCCAGGGCACGGGCGGTCAGGCCCACCCGCTCCAGATGACCGGCGTTCTGGCCCTCCTTGGCGGCGGCCGCCCGGGCGAGTGAATCGATCACGCGATCAACGTCGTCGAGTTGATCCTGGATCCGCTTCAGGCGCAACAGGGAGCGCACTCGCGCGAGGAACTCGGCCCTCACCAGGGGCTTGGGCAGGACGTCGTCGGCGCCCGACTCGAGCGCGGTGATGGTCTCGGGTGCGCCCATTCGAGAGCTGATCAACACCACCGGAATGAGCGAGGTGGCGGGCGCCTGCTTGACCGCGCGGCACAGTTCATATCCGCTGGGACCGGGCATGTGGACGTCGGCCACGATCAGGTCGGGGGGGCGCCGGCGCACGATCTCCAGCGCCGCCTGGGCGTTGACGGCGGTCTCCACCGCGCAGTCGACCGCGCCCAAAAAGACCCGGATCAGCTGCAGGAAGGCGCCATGGTCGTCCACCGCCAGCACACGTTGACGCCGCGTCGGGCAGTCCCAGTCGTCGAGGTCGGTGCCGATCTGCATCGCCAATCCCAATCTGGAGGTCCGGCCTAGCCGGTCAGATACCGGACGCCGTAGGACTGCTCGGCCAGGTGGGGCCGCCCCAGGCGCAGAGCGCGCTCCAAGAGCTCGTAGCCTGCGGCGAGCTCGCCGCGGCGCCGCAGGCTACGAGCGTGGTTGACCGCGCACTCGACCCAGCGCTCGCTGGAGCCCGCGCGCTCAAGCAGATCGAGAGCGATCCGATACTCGCGATCGCTGCCCTCGGAATTGTCCCGCGCCTCCATCAGGCGAGCGCGGAGCTCGTGGGCGGTCGCCAGGGGGAGATCCTCTTGCAGCTCGCTAGCCAGGGCCTCGACCTCGTCCAGCCGCGCAGCGCATTCGCGCCATTTGCCCTGGGCGAGCTGGATCTCGGCCAGCGTGAGCAAGAACTGTGCGCGCTGGCGGTCGACCCCCAGTTCGGCAAACCCGGCCAGCGCCTGCAGCGCGCTCGCCTCCGCCTCCTGCAGGCGTCCGAGCTGGAGCTGGATCATGGCCAGGTTGTTCCTGGTCCGGGCCAGGGACAGCCGGTCGCGGTGGAGCTGGTGCAGGGCCAGGGCGCGGTGGGCGAATCCGATACCCCGCTCGGGTTGACCGGCGGAGCCGTAGGCGATGGCCAGGTTGGCGTACATGAGACCCAGGCGCCTTAAGTCGCGGACCGATCCGGCGGCCTCGATCGCCTGCTCATAGATCCGCACCGCCTCGTCCCATTCGCGGCGCAAAACGTGGGCCGAGCCGATGTGGCTCAGGATGCGCACCTCCAACGGGACCGGCACCACGTCCAGACCTCGGCAGGCGGCGAGGGCACGCTGGGCCAAGCCCAAGGCTTCAGGGCGCTGCAGCAGGCAGAGCGCCATCGCCTCCCAATCCATCGCCGCGACCTCCCGCAGGGGATCCTCGCCGCGCTCGAATTCGCGCCGCGCGGCGGCCAGCAGGTCCAGGGCCTGGTCGGCCCGGCCCAGCCAGACCCGGGCCTCGCCGACCAAGAGCTGGATGCGCGCGATGCTGGTCCGATCATGGGTGACGGCGAGCAGCGCCCGCCCCATTGCCTCCGCCTGCTCGAAGCGCTCCTCGGTCACCGCCCGCTCCAGCTCCAGCAGCTCCTCGGGGGCGGCTGCGATCGTCTGCGGAGCCTCCAAAAACCACGCCACGGGCCGGCCCGTGCGCGCGGCGATCAGCTCCAGGGTGCGCAGAGTGGGCCGGGAGAGGCCACGCTCGATGCGGTGGATGGCGACGCGGCTGACCTCGCCGGCCGCGACCTCGGCCAGGGATAGACCGGCCTCGGTGCGCGCCTGCAGGATCGCGCCGGGCTTCACCTCCAGACCACGGCGCGACCCGCGCCGGGGCTGGTGCGTGCGATCAGCGGCGGTCCGCCCAATTTCGGTTGACACGCGGCCAGTTTACACCGCCGGGCGTCAATTCCAAGTTTTTTGGCGGGGCTATCCCGCGCCGGCTGAGTGCCCTAGCAGCAACCGGCCACGCCGTCGGCCAACACGGAAGCGGCGGTGACGATAACTGCGGTGGCGGCGACCGAGATGGCGAGAAGAACCTTGCGCATGGGGAAAACCCTCCAGTAAACCACGCTTGTGGGGCGTGTAATTGACAGTGAAGTTAACACCACCGCCGTCGCGCGCGTCAACTATCCGTGCACCGGAGGCCTTGCGCCCGGTGCGGAGGCGACTAGACTGCGCCCGTGGGCAAGCGCCGAGGACGCCTCAAGGGGGTCGACGTGCGGGCGGGTTCGGTGCGTCAGGCGCGACTTGAGGCGGGGCTGTCCCTGGCCGCGGTGGCCGACGGCGTCGTGACCCGGGCAGCGATCCATCTGATCGAATCGGGGCGATCTCGCCCCTCACAGCCGACGCTGGAGCTGATCGCCCGCCGCACCGGGCGTCCCGTCTCCTTCTTCCTGGTGCCGCGTCGGGGCGGAGCGGGGGCCTTCGCCGAATCGCTGTACGAGCTCGAGCTGGAGTTGCTCGCCGGCCGCCCGGCGGCGGTGGTCGCCAGGGCGGGCGAGCTCGCGAGCTCAGCGCTTTCGGCCTGGGTCCGCGCCCGCCTCGATCTGGCCCTGGGCCAGGCCGAGGTAGAGCTCGGTCTCAGCGCAGCCGAAGGACATTTACAGGACGCTCGGGACGCCTTTTCCGGCCAGGGCGACGCCGAGATGGAGCTGCGGGCCGAGGTCGCCCTGATCGGCTGGCTCGACGCCAGGGGCGATCCGCGCGCGGTACGGATGGCAGAGGAGGCACTTCCCAGAACGCGAGCGCTGAATCCGCCTCAGCCAGAGCTGGAGGCCGAACTCGAGGGCCAACTCGCACGGTCGCTGGTCCGAGCCCAGGAATGGGCCCGGGCCCGCGATCACTACCAGGGCGCCCTGGGCGGACCCCCGCCCCTGGACCTGGATCAGATGGCGGAGCGGCACCAGGAATCGGCCCGGTGGCACGGGGCCCAGGGTGACGGCGAGCGCGCCGAGCACCACCTTAGAGCGGCGTTGACGCTGCGCCGACTGAAGCGCTACGCGATGCTCAGGTCGGAGATGGAGGAGGGGCTTGGGGAGGTGCTGGTTCACCTGGGGGAGTGGAGCGGGGCCGAGGAGTGGCTGCGCCACTCCGCACGCCAGGCCGAGGCGTTCGGCTTCGGACACCGGGTGGCTCAGATTCTGCTTGCGCTGGCCGAGATCGAGATCGAGCGCGGCGACACGGGAGCGGCCGAGAGAGCACTGGCCGAGGCCTCGGGCGCGGCCCAGGGCGCCCCGGACTCGGGCCGACGCGCAATGCTGCAGGGCCGCCTTCACGCGCTCCGAGGCGAGCCGGGACCGGCGCGCGAACGCTTCGAGCTGGCCCTCCGCCAGCTCCGCGCGGAGGGAGACGCCGAAGCTCTGGTTCGCTGCCACACGGCCTATTCGGCCCTGCTCGAGCAGTGGGGAGACACTGCGGGCGCTCTCGATCACGCCAAGCGCGCCCTGGCCACCGCACGCCGCGAACAGCCGGACTGAGAAGCCTCAGGCCCGGGTCGTCGCCTCCTGGCGCTGGCCGCGCCAGAGCCATACCACGATCACAACCGCCAGCGCGAGGGCGACGACGAGGGCAACTCGGCCGACTGGAGCGCTCACCCGCTCATAGTTGGACCCCAGCTCGTAACCCACCAGGGTCAGGGCGGCGCACCAGGGCAATGCGCCGGCGGCGGTGACGAGGGCAAAGGCGGGCAGATTGATCCGGGCCAAACCGGCCGGAAACGATATGTAGGTCCGGACCACGGGCAGGATCCGGCCCACGCCCACAGCCCAGAGCCCCCAGCGCTCAAACCACCCGTCCGCCATCTCCAGATGGCGGGCGCGAATGCCGACCACCCGTCCGGGTCCGAGCAGCAGGGGCTCACCCCAGCGCTGGGCCAGGGCGTAGGCGAGCAGCGAGCCGGCCAGGTTACCGACGGTGCCAGCTCCGATCACCAAGACCAGGTTCAGATGTCCGGTGGCGGCCAGGATGCCCGCCACCGGCATGATCACCTCGCTCGGGAAGGGCAGGCCGCAACTCTCGGCCGCCATCAACAGAAGAACCGCGCCCAGGCCATACGCGTCTACGAGATGGATCAGCAGCTGATTCATGATTGCTTCGGCGGCGCCACGGCTCGGGCGGCGAGCGCATGCCCCGGGGGCCGCCCGCTAGCGCTCGAAGAAATGTGCGCGGCCAACTCTGCGATGACGGTCAGGGATAGAGCCCGCGATCGCGGGTGGCCTGCGCCACACGGCCGACGGCCTGGACGTAGGCCGCCATGCGCAGACTGATGGAGCGCTCCTGGGCCAGCGAGCGGACGTCGGAGAAGGCACGCTCCATGATCGACTGGAGCTTCTGGTTGACCTCGCGCTCGGACCAGAAGAACGACTGAAGATCCTGCACCCACTCGAAATAGCTCACGGTCACGCCCCCGGCGTTGGCGAGAATATCCGGCACCACGACCACTCCCCGTTGGGCGAAGATGGCATCTGCCGCGGGTGCGGTGGGGCCGTTGGCGGCCTCGACCACGAGCCGAGCCCGGACGCCAGAGGCGTTGGCCGCCGTGAGCTGATTGCCCAGCGCAGCAGGAATCAGAACCTCACATTCCGCGCTCAGCGGCGCGTCCGAGTCGGTATCCGTGGCCCCGGCAAAGCCGCCCAGGCCGCCGCTGCTGCGCTGATGCTCGAGCAGCGCTTTGATCGAGAGGCCGAGCGGGTTGGCGACCCCGCCGTACTGGTCGGAGACGGCCACGATGGTGCACCCCGCCTCTTCCAGCAGGCGGGCCGAGATGCTTCCTACGTTGCCGAAGCCCTGCACCGCGACGCGGGCCTGGTGGGGCTTGATGCCGAGGTCTGCGAGCGCGGCGAGGGTGCAGATCATGACCCCGCGTCCGGTGGCTTCGATCCGGCCCAGGGAACCACCGACCTCGACCGGTTTGCCCGTCACCGCGGCCGGGACCGAATAACCGCGATGCATCGAGATGGTGTCCATGAACCAGGCCATGACCTGTCCGTCGGTGTTGACGTCGGGCGCGGGTATGTCGCGATCGGGTCCGACCAGGACCGCGATTTCGGTCGCGAATCGGCGCGTCAGCTTCTCCAGTTCGCGCCGGCTCAAGCCTCGGGGATCGACCACGACGCCGCCCTTGGCTCCGCCGAACGGAATGTTGACCACCGCGCACTTCCAGGTCATCCACATGGCCAGTGCCTTGACCTCGCCCAGCGATACGTGCGGGTGGTATCGAAGTCCCCCCTTGGCCGGGCCGCGGTTGATGTTGTGCTGAACCCGGTATCCGGTGTATACCTCGACCCGACCGTCGTCCATCTCGACTGGAAAGTGGCAGGTGAACTCGCGCTGGACCTCGCGCAGGATCTGCCTCATCTCCGGCTCCAGGCCGATCAGGTCGGCCGCCTGGTCAAACTGGGCCTGGGCAGTACGCCAGTCCTCCGAGCCCTCCGCGGCGGAGGGCGGTTCGGGGGGCCGGCTGGCGCTGATCACCTCACCACCTTAATCAAGAGTCCTCAAAGCAGGACCGTGGAGCGCGGGTACCGGGCTTCAGGATCGCACATCACGTTGACCAGGGCGGGCAGCCCCGAAGCGAAGGCGCGCTCGAGGGCGGGGCGTATTTCCTGTGGCCGACTGACCAGCTCGGCGTGGCCGCCGAGCGCCGCCACCATCAGGTCGTAGCGCGTTTGCGGCCTCAGATCGGCGAGCAGGGAGGTCCCCAGAAAGTCCTCCATGGCGTGCTTCTCGGTCGCCCAGATGCCATTGTTGGCGATCACGCAGACAACGTTGACGCGATGCCGGATCAGGGTGTCGAACTCCATCGCCGAGAACCCGAAGGCTCCGTCACCGCTGAGCAGCAGCACCTGGCGCTGGGGATGAGCGAGCTTTGCCGCCAGGGCCTGGCCCAGGCCGGCGCCGAGACAGCCGAAGGGGCCGCCGTCGAGCCAGAGGCCGGGCCCTCGACGATGGATCATGCGCCCGGCAAAGGAGCCGAAGTCGCCGCCGTCGACGACCACGATGGCGTCCGGATCGAGCGCGCGCTCGGCCTCGGCGACGAGCCGGGCCGGATGCACCGGGCTGCTGTCGCAGGCCGCCAGGTCAGCGTCGGCAGCCACCACCTGAGAGCGCGCCTGCTCTACGAGCTGGATCCAGGGCGCCGTGGCCGAAGAGCGACCCGAGACTTCGGCCAGCGCGGCAAGAGACGCCCGCACGTCTCCGATCAGCGCGGCCGAGGGAGGGCGATGGTGACGCAGCTCATCCCCGTCGATGTAGATGAGCTGAACGTCCTCGGACAGGACCGGAGGTAGGCCCCAGTTGAGCCTGAAGTCGAGCGGCACCCCGGCGAGCACGACGACGTCGGCGCTGGCCAGACAGAACGAGCGTCCCCGGGAGGCGAACAGGTGGTGGTCGGGCGGGACCATCCCCCGCGCCATGCCGTTGAGGACCAGTGGTGCGCCTGAGGCTTCGGCCAGTTCCACCACCTCCTGCTCTGCATGCGCCCACCACACCCCGGAGCCGGCGACGATCACCGGATGCGTGGCCCCGCGCAGGAGCCGGGCGGCGAGCGCAACCTGACCTGGATCTGGCGGGCCGGGGGGTTGGGCTGCCGTGCCCCCCGGCTCGTCCAGCCGCCCGACACCCAAGAAAACGTCGATCGGAACGTCGATGAAGGCCGGGCCCGTGCGAGCGGCGAACGCGGACTCGATCGCCTCCCGGACCAGCCCCTGAGTTCGGTCGGGCTCAAACACGGTGGCGGCGTATTTGACCAGGGAACTCACCAAGGTGACCTGGTCCAGTTCCTGCAGCGAGCCCATGCCCCAACGCGAGATCGGTGCCCGCCCCGCCAGGAGCAGCATGGGCGCGTCCTCGGATCGCGCCGAGGCCAGGGCGGAGATGGCGTTGGTGACCCCCGGTCCGGCGGTGACGGCCGCCACCCCCAAGCGTCGGGTGAGCTTTGACCAGCCCAGCGCCGCGAACGCGGCCGAGCGCTCGTCCCGCGTGTCCAGCAGGTTCAGGTCGAGCTCGGTGGCACCAAGGTAGATACCCCAGATGTGGGCCCCATTGAGGGTGAAGATGGGCCCGGCCCCGGCCTCGCGGAGCGAGCGCGCGAGGAGGGTGCCGACAGCCATCAGGGGTTGCTGATCCGACCCGGCGGCCTGCATCTCAGGCACCGGCGCGCCGCCCTGGGAGGTGCCGGATCGGAGCCCTAAAGCTGCTCACCCAGCGCCTCTCGCTTGTGGTCCAAGCGGCGCTCGGACGCGCGTCGCTCCAACGCGTCGCCCGGCCCCAGATCGACGAAGCCGGCGCGGGCCAGGCGCGGATGCACCTCGGCCACGAGCCGAAACATCTGTTGGGCCAGCCGGCGGTAATCGGGGTGACCTTGGGGCGTGGTGCGGAGCTCGCAGAGGTGGACGATTTCGCGCAGGTTGGCGCGTATGTACCAACGCACCCGGTAGGCGAGCGGAACCGCGTACTGGGCCAGCTCTGGTCCGATGGCGGAGGACATCAGGCGCTGGGCGGATTCCGCCTGTTCGATGGCCGCGCGGAAGGCGTCCTGGAGACCGTATTCGGACAGCTGTTCGGGTACGTCATAGCCCAAATCGACCCCGAGCAACTGGCGATCCTGGCTCAGCATCCGATGCCGCTGCAGATCTCGATAGGCGGCGAAGTTGGCCACCACCTCAAATCCGTAGACCGCCTGCTCCAAGGCCCGAGGGAGCCGCTGCCGGCGGTTCTGGCGCCCGTCCAGAACTGCATCCAGCACCGCCCCAGGGTCTGGGAGCTCAGCGCGAAGCTCCTCCCAGCCCAGGTCGGAGTGTGGGAACAGCGCCGCCACCACCACCTTCTCCTCCGCGCCCGGATCGAAATCAAGCAGGCGGACGCCGGCCGCATCAGGCCGGGGCCGGGGGGCGGGAGCCAGCCGGCCCACGCGCTGCTGAATGTCGCGCAGGCGGTCAGCGGCGGGCCGGCCGTGACGCTCGTCCAGCGCGCGGCGGACGAAGGCGGGGATGACAGAGTTCAGCTCCGCCTGCATCTGCAGAGCCAGGGAGCGGCATTCGGGCAGGGGGTCGGCGGCCATCTTGGTGATCAGGTACTCGAGCGCGCGCCCGTTGCCGTAGAGACCGAGATTGGTCAAGGTGGAAGCCGGCAACAGGCCGCGGAGCAGGTCTAGGGCCTTGGCTCGAGTGGCCGACCTCCAGGCCCGCTCGCTCTCATCGGCGGTGTGGGGGTGGCGGAGGCGGATGGACTCGATCAGGGGCTCCAGCAGTTCGGAGTAGGCGGAGAAGAGCCGATCCATGGACGGCTCGTAGGCTGGGTGGTCCAGCTCCGGGGCGCGGTGGTAGAGGCTTCGGCCATCGGATCCTGGTCGATCGAAGCGAACGTAACGGGTTGACTTCTCGAGCGGCGAGATTCCGATCCTGGAGCCCTCCAGGCTCTTGGCCGCGAGCGTGCTCACCCCCTCAAGCGCAAGATGGGCGCCGGCGAGCTCGGCCACCGAGTCGTCTCCGTACCCGACCAGGACGCGCTCATAAAAACTCTCCGCCCGAGCCGCGGCCACAGGGTCGCGGGAGGCGGCGGCCGTGCTCCCGGGAGGCACGGCCAACTCCTCCAAAAACTCTTCCAGCAGCACCCGGCGCAGGCTTTTCTCCGTCCTTGAGTAGCGGGAGAACAGCGCTCCCTTGACCACCTCGGGGAGATTTCGAAGAGCGAACACGGGGCGATCGAGGTTGGTGAAATAGGGTTCAAGCGCAGCTTGCTCCAGGTCGCTGAATTCGCCCCCTTGCAGGCCGGCCACGAATGGTGAGTCTAAGCGCTGGGGTAGGACCTGGCGGACGTTCTCTGCGGCTGCGGCTGCGGCCGCCGGGGTTGCGGCCGCGCCCGAGCCGATCGCTCCTGGGTGGGCGGCAGCAGGGGGGCGGATCGGCTCGGGGTCGACGGCCGGCACGCCCTCGGCGAGGGTCGAGGACGCGATCGGGAATCGCCCCCGGGGCGCCTGGACGCCTCGCCTAGAATCGATCTCGTGGACCCCCTCATCGGATTCGACTGGGCCAGGCACTGGCGGGACCTGGTTGAACGGCGCGTGGAGCAGACCGGGGGTCCTCTTCAGACCGACTTCTGGACCCGGCGGGCGGGCTCCTATGCTGTTGCCCCCGCCGAACCCGCGCCCCCTCCCGATCCCGTACTGAGCCTGCTCGAGCCCTGGCTGTCGCCGCAGCGCTCGCTCCTCGACGTGGGCGCCGGGGTCGGTCGCCACACCGTGCCACTGGCCGAACGCCTGGCCTGGGTGACCGCGATCGAGCCCTCTCAGGCGATGCGCCAGCGAATTCCTGAACTGGCCAACGTGACCGTCATCGCCAGCACTCTGGAGGAGGCCGAGCCGGCCCCATCCGAGCTCGTCCTCTGCTCCCACGTCCTCTACCCCATCGCCGATGCGGTCGGCTTTTTGACCGGGCTCGAGGCGGCCGCAACCGAACGCGTGTTTGTCATCCTGCGGGACGCACCCAATCCCCATCCGGCCGAGCTCATCGCGGGTCCAGAGCGGGTGCGGGAGCCCTGTTTGCGCGACCTGTTCATGCTTTTAAGGCAGATCGGGGTGACGCCGGAGGTCAGTTTTTGGAGCCAGCGGGGGGAGCAGCGCTGGCCGAATCTGGAGGCCGCGCTGGAGGACTGTCGAGGCCGGGCCGGAGCCCGGTGGGACGAGGTCCGAGGGCGCGAGTTCCTGGAGCGCGAGCTGATCCGAGGGGAGCCGGACGAGGGCGTGCTCTACCGCTCTCCTCCCTATCCGGTGGGGGCCGTGCATTGGCGCCCCCGAACCTGACTCTCAGGTCCGTCCGACCCACCGATCAACCGGCGGTCGAGGAGATGACGCGTGACGTGTTCGGCGGCCACGACTATCTGCCCTCGGTCTTCGAGCAATGGGTATCCGATCCGCTGGCGCGCTTTCAGGCGGCGGAGGTCGACGACGACCTGGTGGCGGTGCTGCGCCTGCATCCGCTGCCCGGGCTGGTGATGCTGCTCGAGGGGATGCGGGTCGCCCCCAGCTGGCGCCGCCAGGGCGTGGCCCGACGCCTGCTCCAGCTGGCGGTGGAGGAGGCTGGGAGATCCGGCTTTTTAGAGGTCCGCATGGTCACTGGCAGCGAGGCGCCCGCGCGGCTGGCCGCGTCCGAGGGATTTCGCCTGGTGGGCAAGGTCGCGCCCTGGACCGCGGCGGCCCTGGAGGGCGGCGAGCTGCCTTCGCTGGTCTTCCCCGAGGGGGTCGAGGCCGCCTGGCCAATACTTGATGCCGACCCCTGCCTCAAGGCGTATGGAGGCATCAATCCGGACTGGAGCGAACCCCTGGACCTCGATCGGGGGCTGCTCGCCCGGCTGGCCGAAGCCGGCCGGCTGCGCCAGGGCCCAGGGGCGCGGGCCCTGGCCATAAGTCCTGACAGCTGGGGCGACCGTCTTGATGTCAGTTTCGTATCCGGTCGGGGTGGGGCGCTCGAGGAGCTGTTGCTGCAGCTGCGCTACGAAGCTGACACGCGGGGTCTGGTCGGGGTGCATCTGCTCGCGCCCCGCGACCATCCGGGTGCGGCCTCGTTCCGCAGGGTCGGATACGATCTTGCCGATGAGTCCTGGCGCCTGGCCGTTCATGGCCTGACGATTTGAGCCGACGCTACGTGATCCTGGGTAACGGGATCGCCGGACAGACATGTGCCGAAGAGCTCCGAGCCCGCGACCCCGCGGCCGTGATCACGATGATCGCGGCCGAGCGGCATCCGCTCTACAACCGGGTGGCGCTGCCGCGATACCTGCGGGGACAGGTTCGGGAGGAGAAGGTGCTGATGCGCACCCTGGACGATTACACCAACCGCGGGCTGGACCTCAAGCTCGAGACCTGGGCGACCGAGATCGATCCGGGGCAGAAGGTGGTACGCACCAATCGCGGCGAGGAATTCGCATATGACGCGCTCCTGGTCGCCACCGGCGGGCGCCCCAAGCCGGCCCCCTGGCCGGGGTCCGACCAGGTCTCCCATCTGTATCCGTTCCAAACCCTGGACGAGACCCAGGCCATCATCGAACGGGTGGAAAGCGCCGAGCACGTGCTCGTGATGGGAGCCAGCTTCATCGCCTATGAGCTCGCCGAGGGCATCGTGCATCGAGGCAAGAGGGTGACCTGGATGATGCGCGGTCCCTGGTTTCTGCGCTACGTCCTGGACCAAGAGGGAGGCGAGCTGTGTCGGCGAATGGGCGCCGAGATGGGAGTCGAGTTCATCCTCGAGGACGAGCTGACCGGTATCAGCGCCCTTGGCACCGGCTACCGAGGCCAGACCCAGGCCGGACGGCAGATCGACTTCGACACCCTGTGCTACGGCGTCGGGCTGGACTATTACACCGAGCCCCTGGCCGGGAGCGGGGTTGAGATCCGGCGCGGAGTGGTGACGGATGCCAAGCTGCGCACCGGCGTTCCCGACATCTACGCCGCCGGCGACGTGGCCGTCTTCTACGACCTGATGCTGCAGAAGCACAACCAGATGGGCACCTGGGACAACGCCATGGCGCACGGGAAGGTGGCGGCGCACAACATGGCGGGCGACGACGAGGACTTCTTCGACGTACCGACCTACACCACGACCATGTTCGGCTCGACCATGGCGGTTATGGGCGTGACCCCCGACATCCAGCCGGACATGGAATCGGTCCGGACCTACTCGTTTCAGGACAAGTACTACCGCAAGCTCTTCTTCATCGAGGACCGCCTGGTCGGGGCGATCATGATCGGACCTCCCAAGGGCCGGAAACGCTTGATCGAGATCATGCAGTCACGGCAGCCGGTCGAGCGGCCCCACGAGGAGTTGCTCGACCCCGCCAATCTGTGAGCCCAGCCGGCTGAGTCGCCGGGGGTCCGCCCCTCCCGGTGGCCAAGGCATCACCCGGCGGGAGGACAGATTGGGTCTAAGCTGGCGTCCTAGATGAGCCGACGCTATCCCCCCAGCGATCCCTTCGAGGGTTTTGAAGGATTTCGTTTCGAGGGCATGCCAGAGATCCGGATCCCGCGCCCGCCTCGGCGCTTCTGGGTCGGACTCGGCTTTCTCCTCGCTGCCCTGGGCGTGGTGGTGCTGGCAGAGCCCATCGTCGGCGTCATCACCGAGTCCCAGTGGTACTCGGCGCTGGGCTTGCGCGCGGTGTACATCACCCGTCTCGAGCTGCAGGCCGCGCTGGTGGCGGTGAGCTTCCTGGTCGCGTTCGTATTCGCAGGCGTCAATCTGGCCCTCGCCCACAGACTGCGTGGAGGCGTCGACCTGCGCTCGGTCGGGGTTCGAAAGCGGGGGATGGGGGCACCGATGATCGGGCTCGGTCTGGCGGCCTCAGCTGTGATCGCGCTGCTCTTGTCGGGTAGCGCGGGAGCCCGCTGGAGCGATTTGGTGCTCTTCATGCACACCACGCCAGATGGGATCAAGGACCCGATCTTCCACCTTGACGCGTCCTTCTACATGCTTCA
>DATLSE010000017.1:0-22024 GCA_035534295.1 Nitrosotalea sp. | reverse complement strand
TATCTTTGGTCGACCCCAGTGGTTCTCGCTACCTCTGACCAGCGTCCGCTGATGCGCCATCTCCGGTCTCTGCCGTTGGAACCCCATCGCCGCCTCAGTCAAAGGGCGAGGGCCGGTGTCTAAATCCGACGGTCTCAAGCCGTATAGCCCAACGCCGGTCTCCCCGCAGAGGTCTGGTCCATCCTGACCCCTACACGGCGTTATATCAGCCCTGAAGGCTGAGCTCGAGTTGCTGGTCGAACGACCAGGAAAGGGGCTGGCCGGGGCGTGAGCGAGCCTCAACGATCTGGAGCCGGGCGGGATTGGGGTCACCCTGGGAATTGAGACTGATCGCGCCCGCCAGCGCCGGATAGTCGCGGGTGGCGGCGATCTGCGCCAGCACCTGGGCCCGGCTCGGCATCCGGCCGGCGTCGGAGCGGATGGCACGGGCCACCGCGGTCAGGACCAGGCCGGTGGCGTCATAAGCGGCAAAGGTGTAGGGGCCCAGATCGGCCGGGTCGGGGTACTGGCTGCGGTAGGCCGAGACCAGACCCTTGGCCGAGGCCAGCTGGGATGGGTCCTCGTAGCCGAGGGAGGCGAAGAGGTGCCCCGAGGCGGAGGGCCCAGCCGCTCGCAGGCAGGTCGAGTCGGCGATCGAACTCGGTCCCATTAGGTCCAGCCCGTCGGCACCCGCGCCGGCGCAGTAGGCGTCGGCGGCCACCCCGAGGTAGATCGCCTGGGCCCCCAGGCCGCGCGCGGTGGCGGCCAGAGCGCTCAGATCGGGCTTGGCGCTGGGGTTGAAGCTCTGGCTCGAGACCACGCTGCCGCCCTGGCGCTGGAACTCGGTGCCGAAGCTGCTGGCCAGCATCTGCCCGTACGGCTCCTGGTCGTTCCACACCGCCACCCGGCGCAGATGCAGCGTGGCGTGGGCAAAGTCCGCCATCGCCGACCCCTGCAGGTTTTGCGGAGCCGAGATGCGGAAGAAGTTGTTCTGGCCGTCGGGGCGGAGCAGGGAAGGGGTGTAGCCATAGTCGCTGAGGCAGTAAGCAAGGCTCTGGGTCAGACACTCAGCTGCCGCCAGCGGGCTGACCAGGGCCAGGTGCGAGGGGTTGGCGGCGGGGATCTCGGCCTGGGCCAAAGCCGAGCTCATGGGTCCGATGACAGCGACCAGATTGGGGTTGGCCGCCATCTGGTAGACGTCGAGCACACCCTTTTGGGGATCCGCCTGGGCGTTCACGGCGTCGTCGAGAGCCTGCAGCCGGAGGGAGAACCCGTCGATCGTCCCCTGCTGCCGGAGCGCGAAGCGGATGCCGTCCTCCGCCGCCAGTCCCGCCCCTGGGTCGGAGCCGCTGAGCGGCAGTTCGGCGCCGATCACCACCGTCCCCGCCCCACCGGCGGCGTGGACCAGATTCGGACCCGCCCCGCAGGCGCCGATCAGGGGCAGGGCCAGGAGCAACCAGAGGCGGCGGACACGGGGATGCGGCAGGGCACGTTGAGGCATCGGTCTTGACCCATCATGATCGCGCGCCGCGGCTGATCACGGCACCTGAGCGACTGGGCCGGGTGGCCGCCCTATACTCAAGGCGCCTCCGGACCCGGCCTCGGGAGGGGCCGCAGCGATTACCGTCGGAGCGTTCCATCTGGAGTCCAGAGCAGTGACCATCGACACCCAGGAGCCGTTGAAGCCCCGTTCCGCCCACGTCGACGACGCGGTGCAACTCGCCATCGCCGGGCGCTGGGAGGAGGCGATCGAGTTGAATCGCTTCCTGATCGAGAATTACGACACCGACGAGGCGACCCAGAATCGTCTCGGCAAGGCTCTGTCCGAACTCGGACGCTATCAGGAGGCCAAGCAGGCCTACGACACCAGCCTGGCCTTGAATCCGCACAATCCGGTGGCGCGCAAGAACGTGCAGAAGCTGGAAGCCCTGATGAGCAATCCGGACGTGCTGAAGGGCGTCGCTTCCAAGGTCGACCTCAACCTGTTCGTCGAGGAGATGGGTAAGACCGTGACGACCGCGCTCAAGGCCGCCGCGCCCGACGTCTGCTCCAAGGTGGCGGCAGGCGACGTGGCCGAGCTCAGAATCGAGGGCGACGGCATCGCCGTCGACACCACGCGCGGCGTTCGCCTGGGCAGCCTCGAAGCCAAGCTGGCGCGGCGCCTGTTCAAGTTCATCCAGGGCGGCAACCGCTATCAGGCTGGGGTCATGTCCTGCGAGGGCACAAGCGTGCGCCTGATCGTGCGCGAGGTCTACCAGGATCCCAAATTTGCGGGCAAACCGAGCTTTCCGATCACGCGCAAGCGGGAGGTCGAATTCCGGCCGTACACCCGGGAGGGCCTGGTCTCGCGCGACATCGAGGCCTTCGCCACCGATGATGACGACGACGACGCCGAGGTTGCCGTACGTCCCTCGGCGATCGACCTCGACGAGGAAGACGGGATGCACGAGGTTGACGAGCTGGAGGAGGCGGATGACTCCGCCGACGGCCTGGAGGAGGAATTCGGCGAGTCCGCCGACGACGAGCTCGAAGAAGATGAGGAGTAGCACAGCGCGCGGATCGGCCTCGGCCGGGAGGTTACTTCACCGCATCGGCTGAACGTCCGCAGGACGTGCAGGGCTTCTTAGATCTCCTGCCCGAGGAGGCGGAGGCGATGCGCGCGACCCAGGAGGCGCTGCTCTCAGAGATGCGCAGCTGGGGCTACCGGTATGTCGTCACACCCACCCTGGAGAGTCTGGACGTGCTCGAGCGCGGATTGGGCTCCGCCCAGCGCCCGCGCCTGTTCAAGCTCAGCGACGGGGATGGCTCGCTGCTCGCCCTGGTGGCCGAGCGCACCGTTCCGGTGGCGCGCCTGGTCGCCGGCAAGCTGCGCTCGGCTCCCCTGCCCCTGCGACTCTGCTATGCGGGTCCGGTTCTGGTCAACCAGGCGGGTGGTTTTCAACGCCGGCGGGAGTCACATCAGCTCGGGGCGGAGCTGGTCGGGGCTCCAGGCCCAGTGGCCGACGCCGAGGTCATCGCCCTGGCCATGCGCTGCCTGGATGCGGCGGGGCTGCGCTCCTACCAGATCGACGTCGGTCACGCCGAGTTCTTCGCCGGACTCCTAGAAGGTCTGGCGGTGGCACCTGAGGTCCGGCTCGGAATCCGGCAGGCTCTCGCCGGGCGCGACCTGGTTGCCCTGGAGGGGATCCTCGACGCCACTCCGTTGAGCTCGGCCGAACACGAACTCCTGCGCCGCTTTCCCGCCCTGCGCGGAGGCCGCGAGATCCTGGACGCGGCCTCCAAGCTGGTCACCAACGGCCGCGCTGCGCGCAGCCTGGAGGAGCTGGCCCGCGTGTTGGACCTCTTGGCCGCCCACGGCGTGGGGGGGACCGTCCAGGTCGACCTGGGAGCGATCCGCGACTTCGACTACTACACCGGGGTCATCTTCGAGGGTTACGGACCGGATCTGGGTCACCCACTAACTCAGGGCGGCCGCTACGACCACCTCCTGGGACGATTTGGGCGCCCCGCGCCCGCCACCGGTTTCGTGATCCACCTCGATCTGGTGGGCGAGATGCTGGAGGGCGAGCGCGGACGCCAGCATCTGCCCGCCCTGGCGGCGGCCGTGGCCTGGTCTGAGTCGGGCCTTGCCCCCGCGCTGCGACTGGGCGCCTCGCTGCGCCTCTTCGGTATGCGGGCGGTGGTCGATACCCAGCCTCGCTCGCTGGCTGCGGCCCGGCGCTGGGCGGCAGGCGTCGGGTCGCGCCACCTAGTCCTGGTCGAGAGCGCCGAGCGTGCCCTCTGGGTGCCGGGCGGCGGGCGGTCGCGGCGTCTGTCCCCCCAGCAGGTGGTGGGACGACTGGCGGGGGGGGGAGGATGATCTGCCTGGCTCTGCCCACCGGAGCCCTGCTCGATGAAAGCCTCGAGCGGCTGGCGCGCTCGGGCGTCATCGAGCTCGGGCGCGATGAGATCGGGCGCAAGCTGATGGTGGAAAAGGATGGCCTGCGGGTGGTCCTGGTCCGGCCCTCGGACGTGCCCGCCTACGTCGACCACGGAGCGGCCGACCTGGGAATCGTGGGCAAAGATTCGCTGCTCGAGTTCCCCGGCAGCCGCTATGAGCTGCTGGACCTGGGCTTTGGCGCCTGCTCGATGGTGGTGGCGGTGCCCGAGGCCTCAGCCCTGAGCGGGCCTGAGACCTGGCCGCCGCTGCTTCGCGTGGCGACCAAATATCCCCACTGCACGGCGGTGCAGATGCAGGGCCTGGGCCAGACGGTGGAGGTCGTGCGCCTGCACGGCTCGGTCGAGCTCGCCCCCCTGGTGGGATTGGTCGATGCCATCGTCGATCTCACCGCGAGCGGGCGCACCCTGCGCGCCAACCGGCTGCGCGTGGTCTGGACCGCGTTCGACTCGAGCGCCCGGCTGGTCGCCAACCAGGCCTCGCTCAAGACCCGCGGCTCGCACCTTTTGGACGTGGTCCAGCGCCTGCGCGGGGAGGGGGCGTGACCGTCGAGCGCTTTGACGCCGGGGGCTGGTTCGACAGCCCCTGGTCGCGGCGGCGCCTGGATCTGGGGGCCAGCGCAGAGGCTCGATCGCTGGTCCAGGAGATCGTGGCCCGGGTCCGCCAGGAAGGAGACTCGGCCCTGTTCGAGTACAGCCGACGCTTCGACGGCTGGGCGCCCGGTCCGGGTGAGCCGCTGGAGCTCGGGCGGCCGGAGATGGAGGCCGCCTGGGATCGTCTGAGCCCCCATCGGCGAGCCGCGCTGGAGCTGGCGCAGCGCCGCATCGAGGAGTTTCACTCGACTCAACTCGGCCCTGAGGTGAGCGGACTACCGGGGCTCAAGCTGATCACCAGGCCGGTGGATCGCGTCGGCCTCTACATACCCGGGGGGCGCGCCGCGTATCCCTCCAGCGTGCTCATGACCGCCGTCCCGGCCCGGGTTGCCGGCGTCGGCGAGATCAGCCTGGCCACACCCCCGGCCGCCGACGGCAGCGTGCCCATCCCGGTCCTGGCCGCGGCCCACCTGGCCGGGGTCGATCGCATCTATCGCATGGGAGGCGCCCAGGCCATCTCGGCCCTGGCCTACGGCACGGCTTCGGTTCGCCCGGTCGACCTGATTGCGGGCCCGGGCAACCTCTACGTGACCCTGGCCAAGCGTGAGGTTTTCGGGGCCGTGGGGATCGACGGAATCGCGGGTCCGACAGAGATCATGGTGGTCGCTGACGCAGGCGCGCGTCCAGACCTGATCGCGGCCGACCTGGCCTCGCAGATGGAGCACGATCCCCTCGCCTGGGCGGTACTGGTGACCGACTCGGCCGGGCTCATCGACGCCGTGGACGAGGCGCTGGAGGATTTGACCCCGCGCCTGGAGCGAGCCGAGGTGGTGCGGGGGGCGCGCTGCTGCCTGATCCTCGCCGGCTCCATGGACGAGGCGATGCGGATCTCGAATGAGTTCGCGCCCGAGCACCTGGAGATAATCGCGGCCGATTCGGATCGGCTTGCCCGCCTGGCGGACAATGCCGGGGCGATCTTCCTTGGCCCCTGGGCCCCGGTCTCGCTGGGGGACTACGTTATCGGGCCCAACCACACGCTGCCCACCGCCGGCGCGGCCCGGTTCGGCTCCCCCCTGGGCGTGTACACGTTCATGAAGCGGAGCAGTCTGGCGAGCCTCACCGAGGGCGATTTCGGGATGCTCGCGGAGGCGGCGGCGACGCTGGCCGAGATGGAGGGACTGGGGGCGCACGCGGGCGCGCTGCGAGCCCGCGAGGTCGACTCGAAAGGGGGGAGGCCAGGATGAGTGATCGGAGCGGCGAGGTGGTACGGGAGAGCCGCGAGACGCAGCTCTCCGCGCGCGTCAACCTGGACCGCCAGGGGACGGTCGAGGTCGCCTGCGGACTTCCCTTTCTGGACCACATGCTGGAGCAGGTGGCTCGCTACGGCGGATTCGAGCTCTGGCTCCGAGGCGCCGGGGACGTCGAGGTGGATCCCCACCATCTGGTCGAGGACTCGGGCATTCTGCTCGGGCAGGCGCTGTCGTCGGCCCTGGGCGAGCGCGACGGCATCGCCCGCTTCGCCTCCGCCTATGCGCCCCTCGATGAGTCCCTGGCCCGGGTCGTGGTCGACCTCGGGCGGCGTCCGTTCCTGTCCTACAACCTGCCCCTGCGGGGCCGAATCGGCACCCTCGAGTCCGAGACGCTGGAGGAGTTCTGGCGCGCCTTCTCCATCCACCTGGGTGCGACCATCCACGTCGATCTGATTCGGGGGCGTAATCGCCACCACATCGCGGAGTCGTCGTTCAAGGCTCTGGGCATGGCCCTCTCCCAGGCCATGCTTCGCTCAGGCCGGGGCGTCCCCTCCTCCAAGGGTGTGCTCGGGTGATCGCGATCGTCGATTACGGCGTCGGCAACCTGCGCTCGGTGGCGCGCGCCCTGGAGCATGTCGGGGCCTCGCCGCGGCTTTGCGCCGAGGCTTCCGAGCTGGATCGGGCCCAGGGTCTGGTCCTACCTGGCGTGGGCGCCTTCGGGCCCGCGCTCAAGCGCCTGGAGCAGGGTGGCCTGGGCCGGATGGTGGTTGAGCAGGCCCGGCGTGGGATGCCCGTGCTGGGCGTCTGCCTCGGCTACCAGCTACTTTTTGAGGAGTCCTCAGAGCACGGGCGCCACCAGGGTCTGGGCCTGCTCTCGGGTCAGGTGCAGAGCATCACCCAGAGCCGGCGCCTGCCCGTCATCGGCTGGTGCCGGCTGCACCAGGAGGAGTTCTCGCCACTTTGGTCGGGCATCGACCAGGACGCCTACTTCTACTTCGTCCACTCCTACACGCCTGGGCCCACGTCCGATCGGCTGGCCAGCGCCGAGCACGCGCCGGCCGCGGCCGCCGCGCGGGGATCGGTCATGGGGACTCAGTTTCACCCTGAGTTGAGCGGATCGGACGGGCTTCGGATTTACGCCAACTTTCTGGACCTGTGCGGTGCCGGCTAAGCGCATCATCCCCTGCCTGGACGTAAACGCGGGCCGGGTGGTCAAGGGCGTCCGCTTCGTTCAACTCCGGGACGCGGGGGACCCCGTGGAGTTGGCCGGATGGTATGAGCACGAGGGCGCGGATGAGATCGTGTTCCTGGACATCACCGCGTCCTCCGAGGAGCGCCGAATCATGCTCGAGGTGGTCGAACGCACGGCCGAGCAGGTCTTCATCCCGGTCACCGTGGGGGGCGGCGTGCGCTCCGCCCAAGACGTCCAGGAGCTGCTCACCCACGGGGCCGACAAGGTCTCTCTCAACTCTGCCGCGCTGGCCGACCCGGAGCTGATCTCGCGCTGCGCGGACGTATTCGGATCACAGTGCGTGGTGCTCGCGATCGACGCCCGCCGCCGTACGACCGGCCCCGGTTGGGAGGTCTTCTCGCACGGCGGGCGCCGGGTCTCCGAGCGCGACCTGCTGGAGTGGGTCAGCCTGGGTCAGAGCCTGGGCGCGGGCGAGGTACTGCTGACCTCGATGGACCGCGACGGGACCAAGGACGGCTACGACCTGGAGCTGCTGCGCGCGGTGACGGAGGCGGTCAGGCTCCCGGTCATCGCCTCGGGGGGTGCCGGCAATGCCGAGCACATGGTGGAGGCGCTGGCCGCGGGCGCCGAGGCGGCTCTGGCGGCGTCGATCTTTCATTTCGGGCAGGTGTCGATCGCGGAGGTCAAGGCCGCGCTGGCTGGGGCCGGGCTGGAGGTCAGACGCTGATGGAGGTCGATTTCTCCAAGGGGCTGGTGCCCGCGGTGGTTCAGGACGTCGACACCCACGAGGTCTTGATGCTCGCCTACCAGGATGAGGAGGCCTATCGCCGGACCCTGGCCACGAGGCAGGCCTGGTTCTGCTCCCGGCGCCGCGGCCTCTGGGAGAAGGGAGCCACCAGCGGCAACCGCATGGACCTGATCGAGGTCCGCCTGGACTGCGATCAGGACGCGGTCCTGCTCCTGGTCCGCCCCCGGGGGCCGGCCTGTCACACCGGCGCTCGGAGCTGCTTCTTCAATCACCCCGGGAAGGACGCCCAGGATGAATAGTAATGCCTAAAATCAGTATATTTATGCCATGAACAAGGTTCGGGTATCGGTTGCGGGCGCCAATGGGTATGCGGGCATCACCCTGGTCAACCTGCTCCTGCACCATCCTCAGGTGGATCTGGTCGAGCTCGGGTCGAGGTCGCTCGCGGGTCGGCCCTGGAGCGAGGTCTTCCCCTTGCTGGAGGGCGAGCGGAGCTTCGTGTCGGAGCTCGACCCGGGCCAGGCGGAGGTCATATTCAGCTGCCTGCCCCACGGCGTGGGGGCAGGCCAGGCTCTGGGCTGGCTTGGGGCCGGGGTCCGCGTGATCGACCTCAGCGCCGATTTCAGGCTCAGCGACCCGGGCCTGTATCCGACCTGGTATGGCGTCGAGCACCCAGCTCCCCAGTTCCTCGCCGAGGCGGTGCTGGGTCTGCCCGAGCTCCACGCCCAGGACATCGCAAGCGCCCGCCTCATCGCCTGCCCGGGTTGCTACTCGACCGCGTCCATCCTCGCCCTGGCACCGGCGGTGGCGGCCGGGCTGAGCGGGCCCGACATCGTGGTCGACGCCAAGTCAGGGGTCTCCGGAGCCGGTCGGAGCCCGTCCCTGGGCACCCAGTTCGCCGAGGTCCAAGAGTCGGTCCACGCCTACAGCATCGCCGGGCACCGCCATCACCCCGAGCTGATCCAGGAGCTGAGCCGGCTGGCGGCCGCTCCTCCTCGCATCACCTTCGTCACCCACCTGGTGCCGATGGTGAGGGGCATCCTGGCCACCTGCTACTTTGACCTCGACGTCCCTCTGGCCCAGCTCGAGGAGGCATACCGCGACTTCTATCGCGCCTCCACCTTCACCCGGATGGTGGCCTCCTCGCCACACACTAAGTTTGTCAGTCACACCAACTGGTGCCTGATCCACCTCGCCCAGCAGGGGGACAAGGTCATCGTGACCGCCGCCCTCGACAACCTGGTCAAGGGCGCCGCCGGACAGGCGGTCGAGTGTTTGAACCTGGCCCTCGGCTTCAAGCCCGAGCTGGGGTTGACGATGGTTCCGCAGTGGCCGTAGGCGTCACCGCCGCTCGGGACTGGACCGCGGGGAGTGCGGGTTGCGGCATCAAGGCGCTCACCGCCGGCGCCTCGGCCCCACCGGGACAGGTGCGCGACGACGTGACCGTGATCTTCAGCGCGAGCGAGGTCGACGCCGGGGGCGTGTTCACCACCAACCGGGTGAAGAGCGCCTCGGTGGTGATCGACCAGCTTCATCTCGAAGCAGGTAGGGTGCGCGCGCTGGTCGTAACCTCGGGGAACGCCAACGCCTGCACCGGTGCCCGGGGTTTTAAGGACGCGCTCCAGATGGCCAAACTGACCGCGGACCGCCTTGACCTGGACCCCAACCAGGTCCTGGTCGCGACCACCGGTGTGATCGGGCGCTACATGCCCATGGATGCGGTCAAGCAGGGCATCGCCGGGGCCTGTTCGAGCCTCAGTCCCGACGGCGGCGAGGGCTCGGCGCGCGCCATCATGACCACCGACACGGTGCCCAAGACGGCACAGATCCGGCTCACCCTGGGGGGGCGGGAGGTGAACGTGGGGGGGATGGCCAAGGGGTCGGGCATGATCCATCCCAATCTGGCCACCATGCTCGCCTTCATCACCACGGACGCGGCGGTCGAGACCGGGTGGTGCGCCTCCCAGGTGCGTCGCATCGCTAATACGAGCTTCAATCAGGTCACCGTGGACGGCGACAACTCGACCAATGACAGCTTCCTGCTCCTGGCCAACGGGGCGGCGCAGAATCCTCCGGTGACGGCGGGGACTCCTGAATCGGAGCTCTTGATCGGCGCGATGCAGGAGGTGGCGCGTGATCTGGCGCGCATGATTGCGCGCGACGGGGAGGGCGCCACCAAGCTGATCACGGTCCGGGTCGAGGGCGCGCCGGACGACCAGCAGGCCCGCCTCGCGGCCCGCGCCGTGGCCGCCTCCAACCTGGTCAAGACCGCGGTTCACGGCGGCGACCCGAACTGGGGCAGGATCGTGTGCGCGCTCGGCTACAGCGGCTGCGATCTGGCTCTGGACCGTCTCCGCGTCAAGGTCGCCGGCCTCACCGTATTCGCGCGTGGATCCGGTGTCGAGGTCGACCTGGAAGAGGTGCGGAGGGCGTTTCAAAAGCCCGAGATCGAGCTCTTCGCCGACCTCGGTCTGGGCTCGTCCCAGGCCGAGGCATGGGGCTGCGATCTATCCGCCGAATACGTGCACATCAACGCCGACTACACCACCTAGCCGGGGAGAGGAGAGATGACGATCGACGCCAACGAGAGGGCCCAGGTCTTAGTTGAAGCGCTGCCCTACATACGTCGTTTCCACGGCCAGGTGGTCGTGGTCAAAGTGGGCGGCAACGCCATCGAGCAGCGCAAGGCAGAGACCCTGCTCGACGTCGTTCTTCTCCGCTACGTCGGCATGCTCCCGGTGCTGGTTCACGGCGGCGGGGCCGAGATAACCCTGATGTCTGAACGACTGGGCCTTAAGGCGGAGTTCAAAGACGGTCTGCGGGTGACGGATGCCGAGACCATGGACGTGGCCAAAATGGTCCTCACCGGGCGCATAAATCCCGATCTGGTGGCGACTTTGAACCGGCTCGGGGGCCAGGCGGTGGGACTCTCGGGCGAGGACGGGCCCAGTCTCATCGCCGAGCAGCTGGACCCCGCGCTGGGCCTTGTGGGCAAGATCACCCAGGTCAACGCGGCTCCCCTGACCGCGCTCTTGAACCAGGGCTACATACCCGTCCTGGCCTCGATCGGACTGGGCTACGACGGCAACGCTTACAACATCAACGCGGACACCGTCGCAGCCGAGATCGCGGTCGCGCTGGGTGCGTCCAAGCTCATCCTGCTCACCGACGTGCCCGGGGTGCTCGATTCGCGGGGCGAGGTTTTGGGCGAGATCAAGCGCTCCGCAGCCGAGCGCATGATCGCGCGCTCTGAGGTGACCGGGGGCATGATCCCCAAGCTGCAGGCCTGCCTGCGCTCCCTGGAGCGGGTGCCCCAGGCCCACATCATCGACGGTCGTACCCCGCACTCGCTCTTGCTCGAGCTCTTCAGCGAGAGCGGCGTCGGGACCATGGTCACGCCATGACCACCCCTGATCTGGATTCGGAGTTGGTCTCCGCCGAGCACCGCTATCTGATGGGTACATTCAAGCGCCTGCCGGTGGAGCTGGTGAGCGGGCAGGGCTGCTGGGTCTACGACGCCCAGGGCCGGCGCTACCTCGATCTGGTCGCCGGCATCGCGGTCAACCTGCTGGGCCACGCCCATCCCGCCATCAGCGAGCGCATCGCCGAGCAGGCGGGGCGGCTGATTCACACCTCGAACCTTTACTACACCCGCCCTCAGGTCGATCTGGCTCGGCGCCTGGTGGAGTTGAGCTTCCCGTCCCGGGTCTTCTTCACCAACAGCGGAGCTGAGGCCAACGAGGCGGCGATCAAGATCGCGCGCAAGTGGGGACGCCTGCACCGCGGTGGGGCACACGAAATCATCACCGCCTTTGATTCGTTTCACGGGCGCACCCTGGCGACGGTCGCGGCCACCGGCCAGCCGCGCTACCAGGAGCCCTTCGCACCCATGCCCGAAGGCTTCGTCCACGTTCCCTACGGGGATCTGGACGCGCTCCGCGCGGCGACCAGCGATTCCACCGTGGCCGTGCTGCTGGAGCCGATCATGGGTGAGGTCGGCGTCATCCCGCCCCCGCCCGGGTATCTGGAGGCGGTGCGGCGCTGGTGCGACGAGCAGGATCTGCTCTTCATCCTGGACGAAATACAGACCGGGCTGGGACGGACCGGGCGCTGGTTCTGTCACCAGCACCACGGGTTCACCCCCGACGTCATGACCCTGGCCAAGGGGCTGGGGGGCGGGGTTCCGATCGGAGCCTGCCTGGCCTCGGAGCGGGCCGACGTGTTCAGCCCCGGGGACCATGGGTCCACATTCGGTGGCAATCCTCTGGCCTGCAGCGCCGCCCTGGCGGTGCTGCAGGTGATCGAGGATCAGGGCCTGGTCGGACACGCCGAGGAGATGGGACAGTACCTGGACTCAGCGCTGTCGGCGCTGCCCGGGGTGGCGTCGGTTCGCGGCCGGGGCCTGATGCGGGCGATGGTGCTGGAGGGGGACGGCGCGCGCGATTTTCAAGACCGCTGCCTCAACGCTGGAGTCCTGGTCAACGCGGTCGACGAACGGACGGTGCGCCTGGTCCCGCCCCTGCTCATCAGCTCTGAGGAGATAGATCTCGCCGCCGCCGCCATGGCCAGGGCGCTGGAATGAAAGAGGAGCGGCGGAGGGCAATCCTGGAGCTGGTGCGGGAGAGTCCGCCCAAGACCCAGCGCGAGCTCGCGGGCGAGCTCCTGCGGCGCGGTTTTCAGGCCACCCAGGCGACCGTCTCCAGAGATCTGCAGGAGCTCGGCCTGGGCCGATCTCGCCGCGGCTGGGGAGTCGGGGCGGCGGCCCTGGACGATCTGGTGCTCTCGGTCACCCAGGTTGAATTCATGCTCGTCGTCCGTACCGCGCCGGGCAGCGCCGGCATGGTCGCGCGAACCATCGACGAGTCTGGCCTGAGCGGAGTCGCGGGCACGCTGGCCGGTGACGATACGATCTTGGTCGTCCTCGCCGATCGCGCCGCGGCGCAACCCTTGCGGAGGTTACTCAGTGCCTGACAAGCTGGTCCTGGCCTATTCCGGCGGCCTCGATACGTCGGTGGCCATTCGCTGGCTGCGCGAGCAGGGCTATGACGTGGTCGCCCTGACCATCGATCTGGGCGAGAACAAAGACCTGGACGCGATTCAGCGGCGCGCGCTCCGCGTCGGTGCCAGCGTCGCCTACGTGGTCGACGGCAAGGTGCCCTTTCTGCGTGACTTCGTCTGGCCCACGCTGCAGGCGGGGGCGCTGTATGAAGGCGAATACCCCTTGGCCACGGCCATCGGCCGGCCCCTGATCGCCGCCATGCTGGTCCAGGTGGCGCGACGCGAGGGAGCCCAGGGCATCGCGCACGGCTGCACCGGCAAGGGCAACGACCAGGTCCGCTTCGACGTCACCACGGCGGCCCTGGCCCCCGACCTCCGGGTCGTCGCCCCGGTGCGCGAATGGGACATGAACCGCGAGGACGAGATTGAATACGCCCAGCGGCATGGGATCGAAGTCCCGGCCAGCGTCGAGTCGCCCTATTCCACCGATGAGAATCTGTGGGGCCGCTCGATCGAGGCCGGGATTCTAGAGGACCCCTGGCAGGAGCCCCCCCCCGAGGTCTACGCCTGGACTGCCGATCCGTCCCGCTGCCCGGCTGAACCGGCCTACCTGGAAATCGGCTTCGAGGAGGGTTTGCCGGTCAGCCTGGATGGCCGCCCGGTGCCGGCGGTGGAGATGGTCGAGCATTTGAACCGCCTCGGGGGCGAGCACGGTGTGGGTCGCATCGACCACGTCGAGAACCGCCTCATCGGGATCAAGTCGCGGGAGATTTACGAGGCGCCGGCGGCCGTGATCCTGCTCGCCGCCCACCAGGCGCTGGAGGACATCACCCTGACCAAGGACGTGGCTCGCTTCAAGGAGACGGTCGCCGCCCAATGGGCCCAGCTGGTCTATGACGGACTCTGGTTCAGCCCTCTGCGCGAGGCTCTGCAGGCATTCGTGCACCAGACCCAGCGACACGTCAGCGGAGAGGTCCGGATCAAGCTCCAGCGGGGATCGGCCAGGGTGGTGGGGCGCAAGTCGAAAGAGCAGCTCTACCGGATCGAGCTGGCCACCTACGGGCGTGGCGACAGCTTTGATCAGAGCAGCGCGGCCGGGTTCATCAAGCTCTGGGGGATGGGGGTGAGGACGGCCTCCGAGGTCCAGGGCCGGCTTTCGGAGCTGGACTTAGAGCGCCTGCTACCGCCCGACCTTAAGAGGCTGACGTCATAGCCGGGGGGCGCGCGCGGCCCGGCTCGGCTGCCGGCAAGCTGTACGCCGGCCGCTTCCAGGAGGGACTCCTGCCCGAGCTTGAGCAATTCGCCTCCTCGCTCCCGCTCGACATCGAGCTCGCCCCCCAGGACGTGGCTGGGTCCATCGCTCATGCCCGCGGGCTGGAGGCGGCGGGCATCTTGAGCCGCGCCCAAAGAGAGGAGATAGAGGCCGGGTTGAAGCAGATCCTGGCCGAGCTCACCGCCGGCGGTTTTGAGTTCCGGGCTGAGGATGAGGACATCCACACCGCGGTCGAGCGCCGGCTGACCGAGATCGCGCCCGCCTCCGGTCCACGCCTCCACGCCGGTCGCAGCCGCAACGACCAGGTGGCTCTTGATCTGCGCCTCTACTGCCGCGCCCGCGCGGCAGAGATGGTCGCGCGCACGGCAGGCCTGCTCGACGCTCTGGTCGAACAGGCCCGCCGCCACGCCAACACCCCGATGCCGGGCTATACCCATCTCCAGCGGGCTCAGCCGGTGAGTCTGGCGTGGCACCTGCTCGCCCACGCCCAGGCCCTGCTGCGGGACGCGGAGCGATTCCGCCAGGCCTATCGAGCCGCCGACCTGATGCCGCTGGGCTCCGGTGCCCTGGCCGGCTCGACGCTGCCCTTGAGGCGTGACGTTGTCGCCGCGGAGCTGGGCTTTGCCGGCCTGACCGAGAACACCATGGATGCGGTCAGCGATCGCGACTTCGCCCTCGACCTCATCTACGCCTGCGCCACCCTCGGCCTGCACCTGAGCCGGCTGGGTGAGGACGTGGTCATCTGGGCCAGCAGCGAGTTTGGATTCGTACGCCTGGCCGACCGCATCTCCACCGGCTCCTCGCTCATGCCGCAGAAGAAGAACCCCGACATCGCCGAGCTCCTGCGCGGGCGCAGCGGTCGCGCGCTGGGCGCGCTGACCGCTCTGGCCAACGTGCTCAAGGGGTTGCCCATGACCTATGACCGCGACCTTCAGGAGGACAAGGTGGCGCTCTTTGCGGCGAGCCGGAACGGCCTCGAGTGCCTGAGCGCGGCCACCCTTTTGGTCCAGCACCTGGAATTCGATCCCGAGCGGATGGCGTCTGCGCTGGAGGACCCTGGACTCTACGCGACCGACTCGGCCGAACTCCTGGTGGCGGCGGGGACTCCGTTCCGCCAGGCTCACCATGAGGTGGCCGCTCTGGTGGCGGCGGGCGAGCACACGCCACCCTGGGGAGCAGCCGAGTCAATCCGCCGCCGCCATCTTGATGTCCCCGGGCAGATCCGGCGGACGCGCGCTGCCTCCCGCGCCCTGGGGGCCTGGGCCGCCTCCAAACTCCAATCGCCCCTTTCAAACTGAGCCTCCCGGTGCTACAAAGACGCCTGCCATGAACTCCCCGGGCGGCGCGCTCTACCACCTGGGTGAGCGCCCCACGACCGAGGTGAGGGCCTTATTGCAATCGATGGGACTGAGCTCAGAAGGCTGGGATGACTCCGGCCCCGGGCCGCAGCCCGATGGCCCTGCGCTTCTGGTCTTGAGCGGCGATCAGCTCGCGCCTGAGTCCTGGAGCGCGCACACCCTGCGCCTCCCGCCCAACACCAACCTGATGACCGCCCGCCAGCTCCTGCAGGGTGCTCTCGATGCCGCCCTGGCGCGGGCCGAGGTGGAGCGGCTGACACAGCAGGCGCAGCTCCAAGAGCGCCGCTTCGAGGAGCTGAACCGGATCGGCACCGCGCTCAGCGCCGAGCACGACATCGACCGACTGCAGAATCTGATTCTCAGCACTTGCCGCCGGCTGACCAACGCCGACGGAGCCAGCCTGTGGCTGGTGGAGTCGGCAGAGGACCGGATCCTGCGCTTCGCCTCGACCCAGAGCCACTCTTTGGACCTGCCCTACAGCACCTTCACGGTGCCATTGGATCTGCACTCCATGGTCGGTTCCACGGTGCTTCTGGGGCAGAGTCAGATGGTCGACGACGCCTATGACCTTGGTCCCGACTCGCCGTTCCAGTGGGCCGGACGCAAGCTGGACGAAGAACTCGGTTACCGGACCAAATCCATGCTCGCCGTGCCCCTGCGCAACCACGCCGGTGACGTAGTCGGCGCGGTCCAGCTGATTAACGCCAAGCGCGATGCCGACAGTGTGATCACGGCGGCCAATGCCGAGTCGATCATCGTTCCTTTCCGCCACTCCGACCTCGAGTTGCTGGAGTCGATAACCTCGCAGGCCGCGGTCGCGCTTGACAACAAGCGCCTCCTCGACGCCATCCAGGACCTGTTCGAGGGCTTCGTCAAGGCCTCCGTCACGGCCATCGAATCGCGCGATCCCACCACCTACGGTCACTCCGGACGGGTGGCTGCGCTGACCGTCGGCCTGGCCGACTCGGTCAACCGCATTGGCGCGGGTGCCTATCGTGACCTGCACTTCTCCCCGGAGCAGTTGCGCGAGCTGCGCTACGCCGCCCTGCTCCACGACTTTGGCAAGATCGGCGTCCGCGAGCACATCCTGGTCAAGGACAAGAAGCTGTATCCGGCCCAGATGGGTATGATCCGGGCTCGCTTCGCCTACGTCCAGCGCACCGCCCAGCTCCGGGCCACCGAGGCCAAGCTGGCCCTGGCTCTGGGTGAGCGGCCCGAGGCCGAGCAGCTGGAGGAGATCGATCGCCGGCTCCAGGCCGAGATCTCCCAGCTTGAGCAATGGCTCGATTCGGTCCAGATGGCCAATGAGCCGACCGTGCTCGACGAGGACAAGGCGGTGACCCTCACCTCCCTGGCCCGGCGCACCTACGAGAGCCTGGGCGGGGAGCGGCGGCCCCTGCTCGAGCCCGACGAGTTCCATTTCCTATCCATCACGCGCGGCACCCTGGATGAACGAGAACGGCGCGAGATCGAATCCCACGTCACCAACAGCTATCGATTCCTGACCAAGATCCCCTGGACGTCGCAGATGAGTGGCATCCCGGAGATGGCCTTCGGACATCACGAGAAGATGGACGGTACCGGGTATCCCAGACGCATCGCCGCCGAGGCGATTCCGCCCCAGACCAGAATGATGACCATCGCCGACATCTACGACGCCCTCACCGCCACCGACCGCCCCTACAAGCGGGCGGTGACAGCGCAGCAGGCGCTCGGCATTCTGAAGACCGAGGCCGACGACGGCAAGCTCGACCCCGACCTGCTCGACGTCTTCATCGCCAAGAAGGTCTATGAGGCGGCGGCGGCTTACCGGCCTGACCAGGACCTGCTCTTGAGCTCGGCAGAGGTATGAGGATCAGGTTCTGGGGCACACGAGGGACGCGGCCCACCCCGGGGCCGAGCACCCTGCGCTACGGGGGAAACACAGCGTGTGTTGAGGTCCGAGCTCGCAGCGGCGGAGTGGTGATACTGGACAGCGGGTCCGGCATCGCCGAGCTCGGGGATGCCCTGATCGAGGAGGGGCGTCGCGACGCCACCATCCTTGTCACCCACACGCACTGGGATCACATCCAGGGCTTTCCGTATTTCGCGCCCGCCTTCGAGCCCGGATCAAAGATCCGGATCATGGGGCCCAGGGGCTCGATCAAGCCCCTGGAAGAGGCTTTCGTGGACCAGATGGACCCGGCCTACTTCCCTCTCCGCCTGGACCAGATGCCGGCTCGGGTCGAATTCGTGGAGGTCTCCGCGGAGCGTCCCTTCGAGCTCGACGGGATGAGGGTGGTGCCGCACCTTTTGAACCATCCCATCGTCACCTTCGGCTACCGCCTGGAGGCCGACGGTCGCAGTCTCGTCTACGCCACCGACAACGAGCTCCTGGCCTTGGACCAAGAGCTTGAGCTGAGAGCCTGGGTCGAGAGCACCGACCTCCTCATCCACGATGCCCAGTACGGCAGCGCTGAGCTCATCGGGCACGTAGGGTGGGGTCATTCCAGCCTCGATGGTGCTCTGGCTCTGGCCCGGGCCACGGGTGTGGCGCGGCTGGCCTTCTTTCATCACGATCCCCGGCATTCCGATGAGGACATAGACAGTCTGGTGGCCGACGCGCTCGCCCCCGGGGGCCGGGAGCTTGAGGCGTTCGCGGCGGCCGAGGTGGGCGAAGTCAGGTTATGAACCGGCAGACGCATCCTGGGCGCAGCGGCTGTTGCTAGAATCCGTCATCCGCATGGAGGATAGGCCCGTACTTTTGACCAGGGAGGGATTGCAGGCGCTCGAGATTGAGCTTGAGCTCCTCACCTCGGTCCGACGGGTCGAGGTGGCGGAACGCATCCGCCAGGCGCGGGAGTTCGGCGACATCGCCGAGAACGCTGAGTACACCGAGGCCAAGAACGAGCAGAGTCTGCTCGAGGGCCGGATCATGACCCTCGAATCCATGCTTCGCCACGCGGTTCCGATCGAGTCCGAGTCCAACCCCGACGGCGTGGTCGGACTGGGTAGCCGAGTCGAGGTGAGTTCGGCCGAAGGCGTCGAGAACTATGAGATCGTGGGCGCGGCCGAGGCCGATCCGCTGCACGGGCGAATCTCTAACGAGAGCCCCCTGGGACGCGCGCTGCTCGGTCACCGGGCCGGCGATGAGGTGGATTGGAGCGCTCCCATCGGGTCTAGCAGGGTCACCATCGTTTCCGTCGCCTGAGCGTGTCGTCCGCGCTCGGGTCCGCTTGAGCCGTACCCTTAGCCCCCAAGTTGGACACCTCCGCTGACATCGACCTGCCTGCCGTCATGCGCGACCGACGCTCGAAGTTGGCCCAACTCAAAGCGGACGGCATCGACGCCTACGCCAGCGGTCGGCGCGAACACAGCGCGGCTGTGGCCCGCGAGCTGGCGCGGTCGGAACTCAAATCCGAGGTCTCGATCGCCGGCCGCCTGATCTCAAAACGCCTGGCTGGCGGAATCGCCTTTGGAGCCCTCGGCGACGCCAGCGGTGAGGTCCAGATCGTGGCTCAGCGCGATCGCCTGGGTGAGGCTGCCCACCAGGAGTTCATGCGCCTCGATGTTGGCGACATCATCGCCGTGGGCGGCTCGGCGGGCCTGACGCGCCGAGGCGAGCCGAGCGTGTTCGTGGAGCGATTCCAACTCCTCACCAAGTCGCTCCGTCCCCTGCCGGAGAAGTGGCATGGCCTGCGCGACGTCGAGACCCGCTACCGCCAGCGCTATCTCGACCTGATCGCCAATCCCGAGGTGCGGGCACTGTTCGTGACCCGAGCTCGGATCGTCGATTCTCTGCGTCGTCACCTCGCCGCGGAGAACTTTCTCGAGGTGGAAACCCCGGTCTTGCAGGAGGTGCCGGGCGGAGGCCACGCTCGGCCGTTCGTGACCCATCACAACTCGCTCGATCGGGACCTCCATCTGCGCATCGCCCTCGAGCTGCACCTAAAGCGCCTGGTGGTGGGCGGTCTGGAGCGCGTCTTCGAGATTGGACGCGTCTTTCGAAACGAGGGCATCGACTCTCGGCACAACCCCGAGTTCACGCTGCTCGAGTGCTACCAGGCATATGCCGACTACACCGACATGATGACCCTGACCGAAGCGCTGGTCGCCAACGCGGCGCTGGCCGCGGAGCGAGAACTACAGCTCGTCTACCAGGGAGAGGATCTGGATCTGACCCCGCCCTACCCCAGGCGAGGCATGCAGGATTTGGTTCTGAAGGCCACCGGAGATCGCCTGGACGGCAAGCGCCTGGTGGAGCGTTACGAGGAGGTCGTGGAACCCACCCTGCGTCAGCCCACATTCGTGGTTGATTTCCCGATCGAGGTCTCGCCCTTGGCGCGTCCATGTCCCGATCGGCCTGGATTCGTGGAGCGGTTCGAACTCATCATTGGGGGCCGGGAGTTCGCCAACGCCTTCACCGAGCTCACCGATCCCATTGATCAGCGCCAGCGCTTTGAGGCCCAGGCCGCAGAGCGGTCGGCGGGTAACCAGGAGGCACATCCCTTCGACGAGGATTATCTGCGCGCCCTGGAGTACGGGCTGCCGCCCACGGGCGGATTGGGTATGGGTGTCGATCGGCTGGTGATGCTCTTGACGGACAGGCCCCAGATTCGGGACGTGATCCTGTTCCCCACCATGCGCGGTGCCGAGGTCTGACGTGCTTCCAATCGAGCTGATTCGCAGCCAACCCGACGAGGTGACGCGCTGCGCCGAGCTCAAGGGCGAGTCGTCGCCCATCGCTGAATTGCTGGACCTGGACCTCCAATGGAGGTCGGCCACCACGGCCTCCGAATCGGCGCGGGCGGAGCAGCGGGCGATGTCGCGTCGATTCGACCAGGAGCGTGACCCTGAGCTCATCCCCCGTATGAGGGAGCTCGGTGAGCGCGCCAAGGCTCTGGGCTCACGGTCCGAAGAGCTCCTTCGTGCTCGGGACGACTTGCTCCTCCAGGTGCCCAACATCTTTCACGAGAGCGTGCCCTTGGGCCGGAGCGAGGCTGACAACGTCGTCATTCGGACCTGGGGTGAGAAGCCCGAATTCGAATTCGAGCCCAAGACCCACTACGAGCTCGGAGAGGCCCTGGGAGTGCTTGATTTCGAGCGCGCCGGGAGGGTATCGGGATCGCGTTTCGCCTTCCTCGCGGGCGATGGCGCCCGCCTCGAGCGAGCCATGGTCCAGTACTTCCTCGACCTCCATACGGACGAACACGGATACACCGAGCTGCGGCCCCCGTTTTTGGTCAACAGTGCGGCCATGGTGGGAACCGCCAACCTGCCCAAGTTCGGAGCGGACGCATTCCGCGTAGAGGGCAGAGACCTCTGGCTGGTCCCGACGGCGGAGGTGCCGGTGACGAACTTCCACCGCGATGAGATTCTCGACGGGGCCCGTCTGCCGATCTCCTATGTCGCGTACTCTCCCTGCTTTCGTTCCGAGGCTGGAGCTGCTGGCCGCGACACCCGCGGGTATATCCGTCAACACCAGTTTGAAAAGGTCGAATTGGTCAAGATCACCGAACCTGACGACTCGATGGCCCAGTTTGAGGCCCTGACGCGAGACGCCGAGGATGTGCTGCAGCGCCTCGGGCTGCACTATCGCGTCCTGTCCATGTGCTCTGGGGACATGGGCTTCGCGCAGTACAAGAAGTACGACCTCGAGGCGTGGTGCCCGGGACTTAATCGGTACCTCGAGGTCTCATCGTGCTCGCTATTCAATGATTTCCAGGCCCGCCGGGCGAATCTCCGCTACCGGGCAAATCCAGGCGAGTCACCGCGATATGCCCACACCATAAATGGCAGCGGACTGGCCTTGGCGCGCACCTGGGACGCGGTGCTGGAGACATATCAGAGTGGGGATGGGTCGGTGAGGGTGCCGCCAGTGCTCGTCCCCTACATGGGTGGACGCGCACGCATCGGACCACCGTAGTTCGGATTTATTCGGAGTTGGCCGATCGCCGCCTGATCGCAGGGGGCGGAGCAAAGAGCATTGCCGGCCCGGGCTAGACTCGGGAGGCGCGGGAGGGATGGCCGAGTTCGGTTGATGGCAGCTGTCTTGAAAACAGCCGTGGCTGAAAGGCCACCGGGGGTTCAAATCCCTCTCCCTCCGCCAGTTTCGAATACGAATCGGGGCTTTTCTAGCCCCTCGAAGGCTGCGCTCCCAGGTCCGTCCCGGGGCGCTTTGTAGCCTAACTGTTGCCTAACCGCCCAGCGCCCTGTCCATGGCCGCCGCCGCCTCGCGCCTGAGCGACGGCACGACATGGCTGTAAAGATTCAGCGTGAGGTTCACGGTCGAGTGTCCGAGGATGTCGGCGACCACCTTGGCCGGGATGCCCTGCACGAGCAACAGGGTGGCGCAGGAGTGCCGCAGGTCGTGGAAGCGGATCTCGGGCAGCCCTGCAGACTTCAGGAGGCGCTTGAAGCGCTTGGTGAGGTCAACCCCGCTCAGGGGCAGCCCGTGGTCGTCCGTGAATACCAGGTCATGCTCGGTGCCGACCCACACCTTGGAGGCCAGTTGCTCCTTGCGGTGCCGGATCTTGTGCTCGCGCAGCGCCGCAAGGGTGCGGTCGGGCAGGGCGATAACGCGCCCCTCCGACTTCTTGGTCTTGGGCCTCACCAGGCGGTACTCGCCGTCGATGCGCTGGAGCGCGTAGGAGACCGTCAGCGTCCCGCCATCGAGGTCGATGTCCTCCCACCGCAGCCCCAGCGCTTCGCCCTGCC
>DATLSE010000016.1:0-33784 GCA_035534295.1 Nitrosotalea sp. | reverse complement strand
GATATCGCAGTACGCTTGACTTCTGGTGGTTAATTCGCACGTAAAGCAATGGCGGACCTAAGCCTATATCCGGTCGAGATGCCAGTCGATGCCTTCGAGGCTCTGATTGCGTGGATTCCTGGGGCGCTGGTCATGATCGATTCGGATCAGCGGATCACAGCCGTGAACGAGAAGGCGGCAAAGCTCTTCGGATACAGGCTGAGCGAGTTGGTGGGACGATCTCTGAATGACCTGGTCCCCGTGACCGCGAGGGAGATTCACGGACCGGTGGTTGAAGGCTTCCTCAAACGGCCCCATGTCCGCCACCCTCACTCGGGCCTGCGGCTGAGCGCGAGGCGTAAAGACGGCACCGAGTTCCCCGTCGACATATCGCTCAGCACCCTCAGCTATCCGGACGGGCTCAGGGCCATCGCGGTAGTCACCGACGCCACCGACCGCGAGGAGCGAGTTCGTGCGGATGAGCAGAAGCGGCAATTGGTCAACTTCTGGTCCGTCGTCTCTCATGAACTTCGGAACCCTCTAAACGCTGTGCTCGGCTTCGCCCAGCTCCTGGGGACCCGGCGGACCGAGAACTTGACAGTCGAACAGCACAAGTGGGTGGACATCATCCACAGGTCCGGCAGCCACATGCTGGAGCTGCTCAACGAAGTCGTCGAGCTTCAGCAGGCCAAATCCGGTAGAAGCGCGGTCCTCTGGGAACAGGTGGGCGTCGATTCTGTGATCGACGAAGTGCTGGAGTCAATTGAGACTGACGTAGAGGCCAAAGGCCTCTATCTGGAGCGCGAGGGGGCGCGAGGGCTCAGCATCCTAGGAAGCCAGCGTCGCCTCTGGCAGATATCCGTGAACCTGATTGCAAACGCGGTCAAGTACACGGACGAGGGGAAGGTGAGGGTGCTGACCGAGCGGGCTGGCGGGATGGTCAAGATTTCCGTGGCAGACTCCGGCCCAGGGATGCCTGAGGCTGAGTGCAAGCAAGCCTTCGAGCCCTTCTTTCGGGGATCACTGGCGGTGCGCCAGGCGAAATCCGGCATGGGATTGGGCCTCGCCCTGGTAAAGGAGCTGGTCGAATCGATGGATGGCACGATCAGCCTGGAAAGCGTCGAGAACCTCGGAACCACAGCGACGGTCACCTTCCCCGCAGCGTAGACGGCGAACAGCCCTAAGGATTGGGGGTCCCGGCATCGGTGCCGGAGTAAGGCACTCGTCCTTACTGATCGACAACTCCGGTTGGCTAGCTCGCCGTTTCCGGTGTGCCGTACCCGAGTAACGCGCATGTTCTGCCCGACTCCACCAAATCTAGCAACAGCGCGTAATTATCAGGACGAATCTGAGGCGTAAGGCTTGAACTGAGCGAATCCGGATAATTACGCACGGTGGCGGCGTGCCGACGATTGCGACGAATTGGTACTGACACTTGCGACAGCGGGGGTGGCGCTGTCACCTCGCCTAGCTGGCGGGGCTGCGGCTGCGGATGCGGCGGGCCTATCCGCAGTCAGCCAGCAAACCTCCGCCTATCTAGCCTCACTGGAGCCACGGGTTCGGCGAGTGTGTCGGATCTGGTGCAGAACTGCACAGAGGGCACCCTCAGCTTTCAAACCGAAGACCCGATCAACTGCCGTGGCGTCATTCCCCAGTCACGCGGCTACCGCCCGGCCGAGGCGTAATGCTCCGGACGCCACAGCTGATGTGAACCTCAAGGAATTATGCACAACTCCCGAACTCAGACCTCTTCGATCCAGGTCGGGCCGGGTCTGCTCTCCCTCGAGGCGTTCCCATCCGTCAGAGTCTGGCGTCGACTTCCCAGGCCGCATGGGAGTGACGTCCTCGGCGGGCTTCGGGCAATTCCCACATCGAGGAAGGAACCAGGCGCCGCAACGCAGGTGCGGTGGAGCGAGCCCAGCGGAACCATGGTCCGGGCTCAGCCAGCCCATACGCCTCTCGGAGTTGGTCTGGCAATAGGCCGGACGTGATTTGAGTCAGGGGCTCAAAAAGAGCCCGAGGCACGCCTCGCACCGGTCGGAGAACGTGGGGGCATAGGGCAAGGGCCTCGGCAGTGGGCTTGGCCGTGAGATCGAGCATCTGCTCCACGTATCGAACAAAGCCGGTGAAATCAGTCGGATACACCGATCTCGGAATGCCCAAGACGGGGCCCAGCGAGATTGACTGCTGGTAGTACGTCTCCTCGTCGTCGTCGCTCAGTGGCCGATTGAAGGCCCTTTGGGCCGCAAGTGAGCTATCGATCAGGGTGGCGTGCACCCAGAGCTGAAGATCGGGGTCCAAAGCCGAGTAACCGGGGCCACGAACGCCAGAGTGGGCGCGCCTGATGGCGTCGGCCGCCTCGCTCTGACGCTGAGGAGGCGCGAACGCCAGCCGGCTCGTCAGGTCCAAGGTTCGACGCAGCCGACGCAGGGGCCGCTGTCTGAAGTCGGAGTGATCGGCCACCCCGCGCGCCACCGCAGGGTGGGCCAGTTGCATCAGCAGCGCGCGGCCACCTGCAAGAAGCACCAGCGGATCGGCGTTAACCCTCCAGAAGATCGAATCCGGTCCGGGCCGCTTGGCCGCCGGCGTGGTCATGACCTGATCGCAGTCGAACTCGCCGACCGCGCCACCGCTTCTATCAGCCCCATAACCTGAGCCGGTGGCGGCCGTTACTGAGTGGAGACGGTGCGATTTGATGGACAATTGAAAGTTCTGAGCCCGGATTACATTCGATACTAGTCCAGTATCTATTTAAGACATTGATTACAGAAGACCACGCCCTCACCCGCTACGCCATTCCGGCCGAGGAGGCATTCCACGAGGTCGAGGCTGAGGCAGACACGTCTGCCAACCTTGACGACTCGGTGCGCGCCTATCTGCAGGAGATCAGCCGCGTCAAACTTTTGACCGCGGCCGATGAGGTTCGCCTGGCCAAGGCCATTGAAGCCGGCTCGGAAGAGGACCGCGCCCATCTGATCGAGGCCAACCTGCGGCTCGTGGTATCGGTTGCCAAGAAGTACGCCAATCGCGGCCTGCCCCTCCTCGACCTGATCCAGGAGGGCAACATCGGCCTCATGCGAGCGGTGGAGAAGTTCGACTACCGGCGCGGATTCAAGTTCTCGACCTACGCCACCTGGTGGATACGGCAGGCGGTGCAGCGGGCGGTGGCGGACCGGGGCCGCGCCATCCGCGTGCCCACCCACAATGCCGACGTGATCAACAAGCTGGTGCGCGTCGCCGACCGGCTGCGCCAGGAGTTGGCGCGCAATCCCAGACCCGAGGAGATCGGGATGGAGATGGGTTTGGAACCGGACAAGGTGACGTGGTTGATGCAGGTCGCCCAGGAGCCGGTCTCACTGCAGACTCCAATCGGCGAGGACGGCGACACCGAGTTGGGCCATCTGGTCGAGGACGCCGAGGTCGTGTCGCCCGAGGAGGCCGCCTCGCGGACGCTACTCCACGAGGAGCTCGACAATGCTCTGCAGAGCCTCACGCCTCGTGAGCGTCGCGTCATCCAGCTTCGCTTTGGCCTCCTGGACGACCAGCAGCGCACGCTTGACGAAGTGGCAAAGCGCATGGGCGTTGGACGCGAGGCGATCCGGCAGACGGAGCGCAGGGCGCTGGCTCGTCTGCGCCACGAGGGCAAGGCCAAGCTCCTGCTCGAACACTTTTCTGCCGCCTAGGCCGAGGCGCGGTTCCTCGACCGATTGGTCGGCTGGATCAGGGGGCCAGGCGATGCTTTCGCCACTCTCCCCCGGCGCCGTCTCGATCAAATCGGACGCGGTCATGGAGCCGATTGCGACGTCCCTGCCAGAACTCGATCACGTCTGGCACCACGACGTAGCCGCCCCAGTAGCTCGGACGCGGCACCTGCCCGGGGTTACCGATGCTCGCCTGCTCGAAGTCACGCTCCAGATCCTCCCGTGACCTGAGGTCTTGAGACTGCTGGGAGGCGAGCGCGGCGAGCTGGCTCTGGCGGTCACGACCAGACCAGTAGGAGTCTGAATCGTCGGCATCCAACCGCCGCGCCTGGCCCTGGACACGGATCTGGCGGTGGAGGAGGCTCCAGTAAAAGACCAGAGCAACGCCCGGCTGCGCGTCGACCTGCCGACCCTTGACGCTTCGGTAGTTGGTGTGAAACTCAAGGCCGATGGCGGATATTCGGTGGAGCTGGATCATGCGCGCGTCGGCCCCTCCCTCCGGCCCAACCGTCGCCAGTGTGGCTGCCCCCGGGAATGGCTGTCCCCGCTCGCGAGCCTCCTCTATCCAGCGCCCAACAGCGGCGAGTGGATCCGTGCCCAGCCCCGCCTCGTCAATCGGTTCATCGCTCTCGAGCTGAATGCGAAAAGCCATGGCCTGAATCAGATTAATCGCCGCTGAACCTTTGGGGCGATGGCGCAAGGTTCGCGAGTGGTCCCGTTAAACCTCTTGCAGAATCAAAGCCGAATAGGGTCCTCACCTTCCCTGCAACGCTCTCAGGACCCGTTGTCATCGCGGTCGAGCCGACCGCCCGTGGGGGGACCGAGACCTGAGACGCCTGACCGTAATTCTGTTCGGCGTTCTGGCGGTTGCGGTCATGCTCAGCGAGGCCTTCGAGGGTGGCATTCCAGGACTTCAAGACGCCTCCAGCGCCGCTTTCAACCTCGCCCTTCTGACACCCGCTCCTGATCCCGGGACGACCATGTCTGCGACCGACGAGCTGCGCCTGCAGAGGGCCGCGGTGGCCTCCGAGCGGGCGCTGGAAGCCGCTCCGCCGTCCCCGGCGGCGGTCCCCGCGACTCTGACCCAGCCCGCCGCGGTCCCTGACCAAGCCACCATCCTAGCCATCATCGACTCCGCCTTTACTCCTCTCGGCCCGCAGGGAGTGACCTGGGCTGAGCGCATCGCTCGGTGCGAGTCGAGCTACAGTCCGACCGCCGTCAACTCCTCGTCCGAAGCATCCGGCCTCTTTCAATTCCTGCCCTCGACCTGGGCCGGCACGCCGTATTCGAGCCAGTCGGTCTTCGATCCGCAGGCCAACGCCAAGGCAGCGGCCTGGTTGTTCCAGCGTTACGGTCCCTCGCAATGGCAGTGCCGCTAGGTCGGTAGCAGGAAGCCCGTCAGATCGAATCCCCGCTGTTGAACACTCGGTCCAGATCGAAGTCCAGCGGAGAACGGATCTGGTCGAAGGTGCACGATCGGGGATCCCGATCCGTGCGCCAGCGCAGCAGGCGCGCGGCGTGGCGGAAACGCTCTCCCGACTGCAATTTGTCGAATGACACCTCGCAGACCAGGGTGGGCTGCACGCTGATCCATCTCGCGTCGCGGCCTCGCGACCAGCGGCTGACGCCCCCTGGTGCTCTCCCCATAGCGGGCGGCGGGGCCTCCAACTGACGCAGCGCCGGCGTCAGCTCGCGCCGCGAGCGGGCATCGAGTCCAGATGTATGACCGACGTAGTGGAGCAGACCCTCAGCGTCGTAGAGGCCCAGAAGGAGCGAGCCGACCTCCAGCTCGCTCCCACTCTGGCGATACCCGATCAGCACACAGTCGGCGCTGCGTTGGTGCTTGAGCTTGGCCCAAGCCCGTCGCCCGCCCAGATAAGGCTGGTCCAGACGTTTGGCAATCACGCCATCCAGGCCCGCCCCCTCGAAATCCTCAAACCACCGTCGAGCGACTAGCGGGCTCGACGTCCAGGGAGTGAGTCGTGGCGTGGGCGCATCGACCAGCAGCTCACGCAGCCGATCGCGGCGCAGTCGCAGGTCCAAGGAGCGCAGGTCGCATCCGTCCATCGCCAAGAGGTCGAATGCCACATATTCAGCTGGCGTCTGCTGACTGAGGCGTTCGGTTCGCGAGGCTGCCGGGTGCAGCCTCTGCTGCAACGCATCGAAGTCGAGCCCGTCCGGGCCCACGAGAATCAGCTCCCCGTCGAGAACGGCACGCCGCGCCCCGAGCCACCCCATGGCAGCTGCCACCTCGGGAAAGTAGCGCGTCATCGGGCGCGCCCCCCGGCTCGTCAGGGTCACGTCGCGGTCGGCACGAACCAGGATGCGGAATCCGTCCCACTTCGGCTCATACGTCCACTCGGATCCCGTCGGGAGCTCGGCTACGGGCGCCGACAACATGGGCTCAAGTTCATCCGGAATCGCAAGCCCCGATTCTTTGCGCCCCGGCTCTGCCATCCGATGCAGTATCGGCCACCCGGGGGCCCCCTGGACCGAAGGCTAATCCGCGCCGACGACCGCTCCCAAATCCGCTGGCGGGTCGGATCTTGGGTGATCAACGCCAGCGCGCCCATCCGTACACGCACATATTGTGCCGATAACTGGTGAGTGCTACCTTATACGGGGGTCATCTGGCCGCTACTCGATTTTGCGTCCCACCCCATCCGGGCGCCCCGTCCGCCGACGGGGCGCCGATATAGTTGGTCCTTGGCGGGCCCACCAAACGGGTCCGCACCGTTCGCACCCGGCCCAATAGAATCGGCCCGGCACGCGGGGAGTGGCGCAGTCCGGCAGCGCGCCCGCTTTGGGAGCGGGAGGTCCCGGGTTCAAATCCCGGCTCCCCGACCAGATTCTGAATTCAGCTTCTGCCGGTGAGCGGAGCTAACGTGACATCGTCGTTGTGTCACTACAGCATTTCTAAAGCATTGTTGCTGCGGGGAAGGAAATCTCCTCGCGGGTTGGGATGGATTCGAATCCGGTCATCCGAGCGCCTATTGCGGTACCTGCTGATCCCCTAGTGGTGACGTTCGGGCTGCGCAGTGACCGAGGATAGGGCTGAAAAGTCCAGCGCGTTAAGCGCCTCCCTAGTGCACTCCCGGCAGAACTGACTGGCCACAATGTGCACCATCTCCTCGGCTTCCCGCGTCGCGGGACCACCGGTCGGCCCGACCCGCATGCAATGGAATTCGAGGACGAAGAAGGTGCCTTCCGCAACAATGTCTCCGTTGGATTCATGCAAAGTGCGAACGCGGTTTGCTGCGCGAGTACGAGCTCGAGCCGCTGCGCGTCGCAGCCTGATCCGCATTTGAGAGCGGGATCGTAGAGTCGTCATGCCCCAGAAGTGCACCCGCCGGTGCTCGATAGGCATCAGCACGGGGCCTGACGAATAAGCGTGCCCTACACGCAGACTTCCGTCGCTGACGCGAGTTCGTGTTCGACCGCATAACGCACCGCTTCGGCGCGCGATCTCGCCCCGACCTTGATGAAGATGTTGTGTACGTGCTGATCAGCGGTGCGAGGCGCGATGCCGACCTCGCGCGCGATGGCCCGGTTGGTCAGCCCCCTCGCGATCAGCCTCAGGATCTGCGCCTCTCGGTGGCTCAAGACGTCCGTCAGCTGAGATCTGCCGCTTGGCCCCCAGATGCCGAGGCCGACCGCCAATTCCCCCTGGATGACCGTCGAACCCAGGAAGACGCTGCGCAGCGCCGCGACGAGCCCACGACTGGTGACCGTCTTCAAGATGTACCCGGAGGCGCCGGCGCGCAGGGCTTCCAGTGCGAAGTCGGCCTGCGCCGACAGGATCAGGACACGGACATCTGGGGAAGCACCGCGAATCCTCCGCGTGGTTTCGATGCCGCTCATCCCAGCCAGACGAGCTCCCATCAACACGACGTCAGGATGCAGTTCGTCGAGCAGCTTGAGTGCGTCGTCACCCCGGTTCGCTTCTCCCACGACTTCGAGGTCCGGCTCGGCTTCCAGGATTCTTCGAATGCCTTCGCGGACCAGGGCGTGCTCCTCCACCAGCATCACGCGCACCACTGCCGGCCTGGGATCTGTGCCTGGCATACCTAGATAACCATATAGAGGATACTGCAGAAATAGCCGGGTAGCTGCGGGGCATACGTACAAGCTCATGGTTCTAACAATGCCTCGAATAGAGTCCTTAGACCCTATTCGGGCCGCCCGCGGCTGCTCAACGTGTGCATAGAGGACTGACGGGGGATGGCTTACAGGTTTCAAGTCGACCGGTCCAATTGCCTCAATTGCGGGGTCTGCATGGATGTCTGTCCGGTCCATGCCCTGGACATGACCCGCACCCTGACCCCGTCGATAGAGTCGGGCGTCGAAAGCTCGACCAGCCAGCAGCCCTGGATGATGGAGTTCCCGATCCAGTCCGGAGAGTGCATCGGCTGCCAGGTGTGCTTCGTGGAGTGTCCGACCGCTGTGATCACGATCGACGAGGTTGCCGGCGCGGCCGAGTTGGCGTCGGCCCAGGGTCCGATTCGCCACGGGCCTGAGTCCGAGACAGGCTGGGCGGCGCTAACCGACTACACGACCGAGTCGCTGAAAGACCTGCACACGGATCCCTGGGGGGACCTTGCGCGCTGGCGCCCGGCCAAGCGGCCGGAGAGTTGGCGCACATGGCGGACATGGAACGCCCAGGGAGAAGGAGAGGAGCGTCTCTTTGCCCCGTGCCAGGAGGCGTGCCCTGTCGGCACCGACGCCGGTCGCTACGTGGCCCTGGTCGGCGAAGGGCTCTACGCGGAAGCGCTGGCCGTTGCCGCGGAGTACAACCCGTTTCCGTCCGTATGCGGCCGCGTCTGCACGGCGCCCTGCGAGTCGGCGTGCCGCCGCGGGGTCATGGACGAACCAATCGCAATCCGCGAGCTCAAGCGGTTTGCCGCCGACCATGGCATGGAGGGCTACCCGACCCCGCCCCCGCCGGCATCTCGCCGCACGGAGCGGGTTGCGATCATCGGCGCCGGCCCGACCGGCCTCAGCGCCGCGTACCAGCTGGTCCGGAGTGGCTTTGGGGTGACAGTCTTCGAGGCCATGCCGGTGGCGGGCGGCATGATGGCGATCGGCATCCCCGAATACAGGCTCTCCAAGGATGTGCTCCAGGCCGAGATCGACCGCATCCTCGGCCTCGGGGTCGAGCTCAAGCTGAACAGCGCCTTGGGCCGGGACTTCAGCCTCGACGATCTCAAGAGCCAGGGTTACAAGGCCATCCTGATTGCCACTGGCGCGACCAAGAGCCAGCCGCTGGGCGTGCCTGGCGAGGACCTGCACGGCGTATGGCCCGGGACGCTCTTCCTCAAGCGCGTCAACCTGGGCGAGAACGTGAAACTCAGCGGCGACGCCCTGGTCGTCGGTGGAGGCTCGACGGCGATGGACGCGGCACGGTCCGCGTGGCGAGCCGGTGCCAGCAGCGTGCGTGTTCTCTACCGCCGGACCAGGGAGGACATGCCGGCGCAGCACGAGGAGCTCCGCGCCGCCGAGCACGAGGGCGTCGTCATCGAGCCACTGGTCGTCCCGGTCGAGGTGCTCGGCCGGCAGGGCGTCATGACCGAGGTTCGCTGCCAGCGGTTCGAGGTGGTCGGTAAGGGACCGGACGGTCGGAACAAGGTCGCGCCGGTGCCAGGCGAAACCTTCACCATCCGGGCGCGAAACCTGCTGGTCGCCATCGGTGAGGCACCGGACCCGTCGATACTCCCCGAAGGCTCGAGCATCCAGTTCGGCGAGTGGGGCGGGCTTTTGACGGACTCCGAGACGCTGATGACGGCCCAGCCCGGCGTCTTCGCCGGAGGCGATGTCGCGACCGGCCCGAAGAGCATCATCGAGGGCGTCGCCCAGGGCCAGCGTGCGGCATGGGCGATCGATCGCTACCTGCGCGGGCTGCCTGCCTCGCGCTACGTGGCGCCCTGGCGCAGCAAGGCGCTGCTGCCGGTGACCGACAGGGTGGCGATCGACCTGGCCAACCGCGAGCGGGCCGAGAGCGAGCTCGGGCAGGTCGCGCTGGATGGACGTCACGGAGAGGTCTCGCTTGGCTTTACCGCAGAGATGGCGCACGCCGAAGGGCAGCGCTGCCTTCGCTGCGACGTCGTCACCAGTTGCCAGCTAATCCAGGTGAAAAGGATGGTGTCCGTATGACCGTAGATCAGCTCAGCCACGCCATCGTCAACGCCTTCCTCCAGGCTGGGGAGCAGTTTCTCGAGGGGACCATGGCGGCCGCCCTGCCGCTGCTCTGGATGCTGGTCGTGGCCCTTCACCTGGCGCGGCCATATATGGTGCGGACGACTCAGAAGTTCTCTCTGCGATTGGGCGCCGACATCTGGTGGGTGCTCTACATCGGCTTGCGTGACTTGATGATCGCGCTCACGGCGATCTTCAGCTTCATGTTCCTGTACCCCGACGTTCTCGTGTCCAACGCGCTTCCGATCGGGGGTTCGCTCGCCACGGTCGCGCTCTTCGGCGCTCTCATGGTCAAGCTCTTCGCCGACGCAGACAACGACCCCCAGGCGTTCAAACTCGTCTCCACGCTGCTGGCCGCCGGCAGCGCCCTATACCTGGTGCCGACAATGCTCGGCGTCCAGCTGTCTGGGGTGAAGTGGGGTCCCGTCTGGACAGACGTTGGCAAAGCCCTGACCACGACCACCGATCAATCCGTGGCCATTGGGTTGTGCTGGTTCTCTGTCGCCGCCATTGCGGTCATGGGCCTGGTAGCGGTGGCCTACAACCTGCGCGGTCCTTCCGACGCGAGCCTGCGGGCGCAGTCGGGACGCGTGCGAGCCTGAAAGGAGAGATGAGATGACCCCAGACCAGGTTACCGCTGCGATAATCCAGGCCATCCTTCACGGCGGCGAACAGTGGGTCGTTTCCACGATCGCGGCCCTCCTGCCGTCGCTGTGGGCATTGACGGTGATCTTCCATCTCTCGCGTCCATACATGTTGCGAACGATCAAGAAGCTCTCACTGCGCTTCGGAGCCGATATCTGGTGGCTCGGCTATGTGCTCGTGCGCGACGCCGTGATGCTCATCACATTCGCCCTGAGCCTGATCTTCTTGTTTCCAAATCTCCTCACCACGATCCCGCTTCCATTGACCGCGCCACTGGCCGGCCTGCTGCTGTTCGCGAGCCTCTACGTGAAGCTGCTCTATGACACCGACGACGACTTCGAGGCTTATCGCGTGGCTACAGTGCTGCTCGCGCTCGGTGGCGCCTTCTACCTGATCCCGCAGATCTTCGCTATCGAGACCACGTCGCAGAGCGGGATGTCAGGCGTCGACCGCTTCCTCACCACGACCTCGAACGCCGCCTGGGTCGGCCCGATCCTGATCGTCTCCATGATCGGCTATGCAGTGATCGGGGGACTGATCTTCCAGCAGGTGGCTGTCAGGGGCGCGCGGTTTGGTGAAAAGCCAAAGGTGAGCGAGGTGCATAAGGCGGCATAGGACTAGCACGGCTTTAGAGGCAGTCGCCGGGCCGTGGGAGTGTAGTAATCCGGGCGCCGGTAAGGGCTCGAAATGAGTCAGGCGAACATCCGCCGTGCCGCCATCGAGGTCAAAACCCTCGAAATCAACCTTGGTGGACGAGACCGCCCAGATTTCGGGACCGTGAGGCCCCGGGTTCAAATCCCGGGCCCCCGACTTTTTCCGACCAGTGTTTACTTAATGAACTCTCTGCTCCGATCGGCAGCCAGTATTTTGGTAACCACACGGGCGGGCGGCCTCGTAACCCGAACCCAGTCCGGCCGTTGAAGCTCAGGTGCGTGGCTTCGTGTGCCTGCTAGTGGTCGGCATGCTGACGTCCTGCACGGCGACGAGCTCGGGCCCAGCTTCGGCTCCCGCCCCACGCCGGCGGCCGCAGCGACCAGTGCCCGGACGCCCAGTCCATCACCGACGCCCCAGGTCGCGTGCGAGCTCCCTTACCTGACCACCAATGGCCCGTCACCACTCACGACAGTCGGATTCCTGAAGCTGCCCGACGGCCTGTTCCGCACGGATCCGACCGCCGGCTCCGCCTTGCCGCCGGGCGGGGTTCAGGCAAGCCCGGTACCGGGCGGCACACAGCCATGATGGGATGCGCAGGCCAGGCGCTGGGTATTCGTTGACCTGTCATCAGTCAGTCCTGACGGCCAGAGCTACGTTTACCTGTCTGAGGATGGCCTCCATCGTGTGCTCGTCGCCACGGGCGCCGACCAGTTGATGTATCGACGGCCACAGGGCGTGCTTGGCGGCCAGGTCCTTGGATATCCGGCCGACGTGTACATCGTTTTTCCTTCTGGGGTCAAGGATGGTGCAGGCGGCGTTATCACGAATCCGCCCGACCGGGTTGGTGTCTGGCGGATCGACGTCGTCGCCGGGACCGGTAGCAGGATTCTTACCTCAGACAATGTGGGATCACTGGGCGGCGGCGCCCTGTGGATTACGCCCGTCAGCGGCTACACGCTGGGTGACAGTCTGATCCGCATCGACGTGGCGACCGGGCAGCAGACTGTCTGGTTCACCGACCCGGGCCGGATGATCCAGTTCATAGGGGTCGATCATGCCGGACTGCCGATCGTGTGGACGTTCGCCGGTGGTCACCTGGAGATCTGGCACGTCGCGGCGCCCAACCAGGCCACCAACGTCTACTCGATCGATTACACGGGAGCGCCGGCGATATTCGGGCCCGAGATGCAGCAGGGATTGCTGGTAGCGGATGAGCACGGAGTGTGGTTTGGGGCGTCGGACGGGCTCTATATCTACGACGCCGCCGGCTTCCGCAAGATCGCGACGATCTCGGGCATCCCTGCCGGACCCTGCCAATAGGTTCTTCACCTGTAGGCCACGGCGGCCGCTCGATCAAGGTGGGCGCGATGAGTCTTGATGAGGCCGAGGAGGCCTCCGCCAAGTTCAGCTCGGGAGTTCAAATAGTGTCCCGCCTCCCCGACCAAAGCCAAGCTTTGACCTTGGCCTTAGAACTCGAATGCCAAGGTGTTGATGGGACGAGTTGGCAGCCCGCGCCTAGCCCGCGCCATCAGTTGCGAAGCAGGAGCGCGACCGCTCGACACCTGGGTCGGCTACGTCGCGTAGCCGAGTTCTAATAACATCCAGGGTGGCCGGCCATGTAGGCACGTGGGGGTGTGAACTAGGACATGCGCAAGCAAGCTGGGAGCTGGAATGCTTCCTCGCGTCCGTCGAACGATGCCGGCAAGCGGCACGCAGACGCGCTGGACGCGGTCCGCTCCTATTACCAAATGCGGGGAGAGAGCGAGTGGTATCGACTTGACAACCCGTATGAGGGCGCGATCGAGCAAGAGATCCATCGCCGCGCATTGGCCGACCTCCTGCCCGTTGGTGCGCGCGTCCTGGATCTGGGTGGAGGCCCTGGTCGATGGACCATCTGGCTACTCCGCCGAGGGCACCAGGTGGTGCTGGCCGACATATCGCCCACCATGCTGGCCATCGCCAGCCGCGAGCTCGGGGCTGCCGGTTTGAGAGCCGACTCCGTGGTCGAGGCCGACGCACGCGACCTCAGCCAGTTCTCTGACGGGGAATTCGACGCCGTGCTCGCCTTAGGCCCGTTCTACCACCTGACCGCGGCCGAAGACAGAGACCGAGCCGCCCGCGAGGCGGCGCGGGTATTACGGCCTGGGGGAATCCTGGTGGCCACCGTGATGGTGCGCTACGCATGGGCGCTCGGAGTCCTGCTCGAGTCAGGATCGAGCCGCATCGCCGACGTCAGAGAATTGCTCGCGACCGGGATATACCGTCACCCCGATGCCGGGCGCTTCACGGAAGCGCACATGCACGCGCCGGGTGAGGTGGCCCCGTATTTTGAAGGTCATGGATTTTCGACGCTGCGCCTTCTGGCCTCGCAGAGCTTCCTCAATCTGGTCCAGGAGGATGTGGCCGAGCTTGCCGAACGCGATCCTCAGGCGTACGCGGCCCTGCTCGACATCGCCTATGCCGCCGCAGACGATCCCTCGATCGCCGGCATCTCGGGCCACCTGCTCTACGCCGGCCGTGTGCCTGATCGCGCTCCCGCCTAGATTTCGTCCCCTCCATCTCACGCGCCGAGCTCACCCCCGAGCTTGAGCTGGTGGTGAACCGAGCGGAGGAGACCCTGCGCGACGTCTTCGGGCTGACCGGCTTCAGGGGCGGGCAGCAGGCGGTGGTGGAAGCGATGCTGGCCGGTCGGGACGTGCTGGTAGTGGCGCCCACCGGGTCTGGCAAGAGCCTGTCCTATTGGGTTCCAGCGGTCGCCGGGGGAGGCCTGACCCTGGTCATCTCCCCGCTCATCGCACTGATGAGGGATCAGGTTGACCGTCTCCACTCGCTTGGCGTGGCAGCCGCCTGCGTGAATTCCAGCATCGGGCGCGCGGAGCAGCAGGAGGCCCTGGCCGAGGCGAAGTCGGGACGCCTGCGACTGCTCTACGTCGCGCCCGAGCGACTTGCGCAGCCCGGATTCCAGGACCTCCTGGGGCGGATTACCGTGACTCGGATCGTGGTCGACGAGGCTCACTGCATCTCGAGCTGGGGCCACGACTTTCGCCCCGACTACCGCCTTCTGGGTCAGACCATCAGGGCTCTGGGACATCCGCCCACAGCCGGATTCACAGCCACGGCGACCCCGCGCGTGCGTGCCGACATAGTGGCCAGCCTGCTCCTGCGCGACCCTCTGTTATCGGTGAGCGGTTTCAGCCGCCCCAACCTGACCTTGCGCGCACAGCGTTGCCGGGGTGTGAAGGGCAAGATGGCCGAGCTGCTTCGAATTCTGCGCCCGGGCTCCGGGCGCGCGATCGTGTACGCCGGCACTCGGGCCGCGACCGAGGCGGCAGCATTGCTACTGGTCAACCGCGGATTCGACGCCGCCGCCTATCACGCCGGACTGCCGGACCAGGAGCGCGAGAGAATTCAACTTGCATTTCGGTCCGGCCAGATCCGCGTGCTAGTAGCGACCATAGCCTTTGGGATGGGAGTCGATCTCCCCGACGTGAGACAGGTGGTGCATCTGCACCTGCCGGGTAGTGTGGAGTCGTACTACCAGGAGGCGGGGCGCGCGGGCCGGGACGGTGCTTCCTCGGAGTGCGTTCTGCTCTGGTCGCCGGCCGATCGGGACCTGCACTCGTACTTCATTGAGCAGGCCCAGCCAGGCCCCGAGACTGATCTCAAGCGGGCCGCCTACAGCCGGCTCGAGCAGATGCTCTCCTACGCTTCCGTGCGCACCTGCCGGCACGCGCGGATAAGCCAGTACTTCGGTGAGTCGGCAGTACCCAGTACATGCTCGGCCTGCGATAACTGCCTGGAGGGGAGCGGCCCGGAGCAAGTCATCCCAGGCGCGATCGTAGGCACCGTACTCCGCGCCGTGGCCCAATTCAGCGGCCGAACCGGGGCCTCGAATCTGGCCGCGGTGCTGGGGGGACGCTCGAGTTCTCTCTCCCGCTCCCAGCCCTGGATCTTGGACCTGGCCGTTTTCGGCTCCCTGCGCGGCACCTCGGAGGATGAGATTCGGGACCTGATTCGGGGCCTGATCGAGGCCGGCGCGTTGAGTCAGAGCAGCGGTAAGTATCCGGTCGTCGCCCTCACTCCGCGGGGCCGGGACGCGCTCACCGGCAGCCACCCGCTTTCGATCACCCGAGCGGCCCGCCAATCCCAGGCCAAGGCCGAGAGCGGCGCCGGATTGGTCGTCGGGAGCGGCCACGGGGGGATGGGAACCGACCCCGTGCTCTCCCGGCTCCGCCGCTGGAGGGCGGAGGTGGCGCGGGCCCAGGGCATGCCTGCCTATCTCATCTTTCATGACCGAACCCTGGCCGAGCTGGCCAGACGGCGACCGAACGACCTGGCGGAACTGGCTCAGGTGCCCGGTATCGGTCCGGCCAAGTCCGCCCGCTGGGGATTGGCCGTGCTCCGGATCCTGGCTGCGGAGCCAGGCTAGCTGGCTCCAGCCGCCACCTTTGAAGCTCAGGTACGTATGCGAGAGGACAGTCACCATCCGGACCCAGAAGCTCCTGATCAAAGCCGGCGCAAAGCGCTCAGCTTCGAATAAATTGTGCACCACGTCCTGGACGAACACGTTGGATTCGCCAGCTGATAGAGGAGTCGCCGCATGAGCCGGGTACGAGTTTTGGTGGGCACGCGCAAAGGCGCCTTTGTTTTGACCTCGGATGGGCGACGCCAGGATTGGAAGATCAGCGGACCACACTTCGCGGGCTGGGAGATCTACCACGTCAACGGCTCGCCGGTCGACCCCGACCGCCTCTACGCGTCCCAGTCAAACTCCTGGTTCGGGCAGACAGTGCAGCGCTCGGAGGACGGGGGCAATAGCTGGCATCCGGTCGGAAACAACTTTGCCTACGACGGAGTCCCCGGCACGCACCAGTGGTACGACGGCACCCAGCACCCGTGGCAGTTCGCACACATCTGGCACCTGGAACCATCCCCCAGTGACCCCGACGTGGTCTTCGCCGGCGTCGAGGACGCGGCTCTTTTCCGTTCCCAGGATGGGGGCGAGACCTGGAGCGAACTGTCCGGTCTACGCGGTCATCCCTCGGGAGCCGCCTGGCAGCCAGGAGCAGGCGGCATGTGCCTGCACACCATCGTCATCGACCCCGCCCGACCGGCGCGGATGTTTGTCGCCATCTCGGCCGCCGGCGTCTTCGGCACCGATGACGCCGGGGAGTCCTGGCGGCCGATGAACCGCGGGCTGCGCTCCGAGGGCATACCCGACCCCGACGCCTTCGTCGGCCACTGTGTCCACCGCATCGCAATGCATCCCTCCCGCCCTGACGTGCTCTTCATGCAGAAACACTGGGACGTGATGCGCAGCGACGACGGCGGCTCCTCGTGGTACGAGGTGAGCGGGAATCTCCCCTCCGATTTTGGGTTCCCGATCGGCATCCACTCCCATGAGCCCGACACCGTCTACGTCGTCCCCATCACCAGTGACTCACAACACTTCCCGCCCGAGGGCAAGCTGCGCGTGTATCGCAGCCGGACCGGCGGCCAGGAGTGGGAGCCTCTGACCAAGGGCCTCCCCCAGAGCAATTGCTACGTCAACGTACTCCGCGACGCCATGGCGGTCGACGCCATGGATCCGTGTGGCGTTTATTTCGGTACCAGCGGGGGCCAGGTGTACGCCTCGGCCGACGCCGGCGACAGTTGGTCGACGATCGTACGCGACCTTCCCTCCGTCCTCTCGGTCGAGGCCCAAACGCTGCCGTGATACGTGTCTTGCTCCCCTTTCACCTGCAGACCCTGGCGCAGGTGAAAGGGGAGGTGACGCTCGAGGTCGGCGGGGCACTCACGCAGCGCACCCTGCTCGATGCGCTGGAGGCGAGCTACCCGGTGCTGCGGGGGGCCATCCGCGACCAGCAGACCCTGGCCCGACGACCCTTTGTGCGCTTCTTCGCCTGCGAGCAGGATCTTTCCCATCAGCCGCAGGACCAGCCCCTGCCGGATGAGGTCAGGCTCGGAGCGGAGGCCTTCTTAGTCGTGGGAGCCATGGCGGGCGGATGAGTCGAGCAGGGTAACGCGGCGGTTGGGTCAGGTGACCCCGAACAGGCGGGCGGCGTTCTGGCTCAGGATCATCTCCTGCTCCGCCCGAGCCAGACCCGCGCTCTGGACGAAGCCCACCGGGTCTTCGGGCGCCATGTCGAAGGGGTAATCGGATCCCAGCAAGACGTGGTCGGCGCCAGCGAGCGCGACCAGCATCCGGAGCGTCATCGGGTCGTGCGTGATGGTGTCGTAGTAGAACCGGGCCAGGGAGACGTCCGGGGAGTCGAGCAGATCAGCTTGAGCTTCCTGCGCAACCCTCCAGCCGTGCAACATGCGGCCGCGCATAGCGAGCAGCGAGCCGCCGCCGTGAGCGAGCACGATGCGCAACCCCGGGTGTCGCTCGAGCAGACCACTGAAGACCATGTCGGCGGCCGTGAAGGCGGTCTCGGTGGGATTGCCCACCAGGTTCCAGAGCCGGTGACGGCGCAGAGCAGGAAGCTCCAGGCCCTGTTGGCTGGGATGGATGAAGACGGGCGCCGACGTGGCCTCGGCTGCCTCCCAAAAGGGCTCGAATACCGCGTCGCCGAGGAATCTACCGGCCACGGTCGTGCTGACCTCCACCCCACTTAAGCGGGCGTCCAGCATCAGCTCCTGGAGGTCGCGGGCCGCGCGCACGGGGTCGCGCATGGGTACGGTGCCCAGGGCCATCACGCGAGCCGGCGCCGACTCGCTCGCTCGCCGCATGCCGTCGTTCAGAATGTCGGCCACCTGGAGCGCCCGTGCACCGTCAAAGTTGTCGGCCAGCAGGTTGGCCCATGGACTGAGGACGAGGCGCTCCAGGCCCACGCCTGCGCTGCCGGAGAGTAGACCATCCAACTGCCCGAACTCGTGCAGAACGGCCCGCGCCGTGGCCCCCTCGAACTCCACCAGCTGCCGATCCCCCGACCAGCGCAGAAGCGGGAGCCAGGGCTCGGCGGGGGTGCGCTGAGCTGACGGCGGTATGAAATGAACGTGGACGTCGATCGATGCCTGGCGCGCGTCCTCCGAGCCTCCGGCCGGCGCTGGATCCATAGCCCATCATTGTGTCGCGCCCGGCGTCGCGGCGCGCCGAGGGCGCGGCCTAAAATGCCTTGATGCCGGCCCCAGACTACGGGCGCCGCGGGTAGACCAAGACAGTGGAGGCGTCCATGACCACAGCCGCCAGCGACTTCTCGTCCCGAATTCTTGATCTAACCGTGCCCGTCGGCATGGCCACCAAGAGTCCCCCCTCGACCGACATGAAGGTCGAGTTCGAACGCCATCGGCGCGGGCCCGGCTTCTGGCAGGTGACCTCGATCCATCAGAGTGTGCATACCGGGAGCCACGTTGACTCAGCCCTGCACTGCTTTGAGGCGGGCGGCACGACCGAGGAGATCTCACTGCAAACGGTGTGCGGCGAGGCCGTGATCTTCGACTTGGGAGAGGTCCCTGCCGGCACCGAGATCAGCCCGACGATGCTGGAAGCGGCTGATCCTGGCGAGGCGCAGGGACGGATCGCGGTCGTGCGCACGGCCTGGACCGACCGCGCCTGGGGCGACTTCCCTCGCTTCTTCGTAGATTCGCCCTTCCTATCGGTTGAAGCCGCCGAATGGCTTGCCGCCAAGCAACCCAAGGCGGTCTGCTTCGACTTCTTCGAGGAGTACTCCGCTCGCCTGCCTGATTTCACATCCGAGGACTTTCGCGTCCATCGGGTCTTCTTGAGCCGCGGCATTGTGATCATCGAACAGGCGACTGGTCTGGGAGCGCTGGTCGGGCGCCGCTTCGACTTCTTCGCGCCGTTCTATAAGCTGGTCGACGTCGAGGGCGCCCCGGCCAGGATCTTTGCCGTACTGCGCGACTGAGCAACCCGCCCGGCGGGTGAAGTCAAGCGGGCTCCTGAGAGAGGGGGAGCTCAAGGTGAAAGCTGAATCCACTGCCGGGTGCGGTCTCGGCCCAGGCCTGACCCCGATGGAGGCGCGCCACCTCCGCGATCGCGGGCAGGGGCAGTCCGGTGCCGCGAACGTGGCTCGGGTCGCGCTCGGACCTAAGTCCGCTCCAGGTCAGCGCGCCTTGGAGCTCGGCCGCCGTCATGCCGGGTCCGTGGTCAACAACCGTGAACTCGACCAGATCTCCCGTCTGCGCCAGCCTGACCTCGACCTGAGATCCAATCGGGGTGTATTTCACCGCGTTGCGCAGGAGCGAGAGCAAAGCCGAGCGCAGGATGTCGGCATCGCCCACGATCTGAGCCAGCCCCGGCTCGCAGAAGGCCTCCACCAGGTGGCCCGGGCTCTCCCTCGCGACCTGATCCCGGCACTCGCGCACCAGGTGAGCGGGGTCCACCATGGCGAAAGCGATCTGATGCTCCCGGATTGAGAGTCGCTGTAGATCGAGCAGGTCGGCGATGATGGCATCGATCTGCCTGGCACCACGGTTGATCTCGTCGGCGAAGTCCTGAATCTCGTGGCGATCGAGGCGCTGGTCACGCGACATCTCGCTGAAGCCGTGAATGCCGGTGACCACGCTTCGAAGATCCTGGGTCAGGGCCCGCACGAGCGCAGCGTTCACCCTTGTGGCTCGCTCCAGCTCCGCTGCCATCCCCTCCTCACTCAATGGGGCCGCGAGCGGCTCAGGCGGACGTGGAGGTGCGGTCTCGGGGAGCCGGCGGCCGTCACCCTGATCAGCGCCGCCCGCCATCTGAAGCTCGATCATGCCGGCGAAGACGGCCAGATCAGACACGTAATCGTCCGGCATCTGGCGCACCTCACGATCGGCGATGGCCAGAATCCCGATCGCCTCGCCACTGGGCGAATGCAGCGCCTGGCCGGCGAAGAAGCGGACCCCAGGGGGGCCCGTCACCAGCCAGTGCTGGCGCAGACGGAGGTCGCGTCTGGCATCGCTCACGATCAACCGACCGCCCGAGCCCAGCACCGCCACGGTCGGCCCGCTGGCGGCAGGCAGGCTGTCGACCTCGATCCCGTGGCGTGAGATCAAACGCTCGAGATCGCCCTCGGGGGTGCTGATGAACGCCAATGGCACCTCGAAGAAACGTCGCACCAGACGATTTACAGCATCAAGTCCACGGTAGTCCACCACCCCGCCGACCATGCTATCCGGGCTTTCTCCTCAGTGCCCGGAGCGATGAAGAATCGATTCCAGCTCGCCGGCCTCCATCAGGCGGCGCGCGGCCAGAGCTCGATGGCCGAACACGTCCTTGTAGCCCGGACCCAGCTCGGCCAGCGTCATACCGCTTCCATCGGGCACGAAAATCGGATCATAGCCAAAGCCGGAGCGGCCGCGAGCGGGTGTGACGATCTCTCCCTCGCACTCCCCGCGGTAGACCTGGCTCACGCGCCCAGGCACCGCCAGGGCGATGACGCAGACGAATCGCGCGCGCCAGGGCCTCGGCCGCCCGGACTCGCGCAGACGGCCCCAGAGGAGCTCTATGCGCTCTCGATCTGAGGGTGCTATCCGAGCGGAATGGAGCCCGGGATAGCCACCCAGGGCCTCCACCTCCAGGCCGCTGTCGTCCCCTAAGGCGGGCAGTTCGGCTTGAGCCGATGCCGCCTCGGCCTTCAAGAGCGCGTTCGCGCTGTAGCTCTCCCCCACCTCCTCCACTTGGGGATCGGTCGCGATCAGGCGAACCGCGCACGGCCCCAGGAGACGCTCAAACTCGGCCAGCTTGCCCCCATTGGTGGTGGCGACGAGTAGGTCTGGCTCCAAGCCTCGCTCAGTCCAGCTCGGCCAGGAGCCGGCGCTGGGCGCTGATCAGCTCTCCCACGCCCTGGGCTGCCAGATCCAGCAATCGGTCCATCTCGGCCCGCGTCAGGGGTTCGCGCTCGGCGGTGGCCTGGACCTCGATCAATCGGCCGTCCTCGGTAACAACGCAGTTCATGTCGGTGTGCGCGAGGTGATCCTCGGCGTAGTCCAGATCGAGCCGCGCTTCACCGTCTACGATGCCCACGCTGACCGCCGCAACGTACTGACGGAGCGGAATCCCCGCCAGCATCCCGGCTCGTTGCATGCGGTGCAGCGCCTGGTAGAGAGCACAGAAGGCTCCCGTCACGCTCGCCGTCCGAGTGCCTCCGTCGGCCTGGAGCACGTCGCAGTCGAGCGTGATGGTGCGCTCCCCCAGCTGGCGCAAATCAAGCACGGTGCGCAGCGAGCGTCCGATCAGCCGCTGAATCTCCTGAGTGCGGCCCGACACCCGTCCCGCCATTGACTCACGCTGGCCGCGGTCGTGGGTTGCCCGAGGCAGCATTGAGTACTCGGCCGTGAGCCAGCCCTGTCCGGTGCCCCTGCGGTGGCCCGGCACACGATCCTCGACGCTGGCGGTGGTCCACACCCGGGTGCGTCCGACCTCAATCAGGCACGAGCCCTCAGCATGGGCGCTGACCCCCAGCTCCATACGCACCGCTCGAAGCTCGTCCGCCCGCGCCCTCCCGTCCGGCCGTGGCATCAGCGCCCCATCAGGCGGAGCACGAGGACGGTGCCCTCCCAGAAGATCATGAGGGGGACAAACAGAAGCATCGGGGTCAGGGGGTCAGCTCCGGGCGTCAGCACGTTGGCCACCACCGCCATGCCGATGATCCAGTAGATCCGGGTGTGGTATAGCCAACGCGAGCTGACGATTCCGAGCTGACCGAGCATGAAGAGCACCACCGGGAGCTCGAACACGATGCCGAAGGCCAGGATTATCCCGATCACGAAGCCGAGCAGGCTGTCGATCTGAATCAGTGGCTTCAGATCCGGCGTGGCAAAACTGAGTAGGACCCGCGTGAAAAGGGGCAGGGCGTAGATGGCAAAGCTGATCCCGATCAGGAAGAAGATGCTGCTCGAGATGACCAGGGGAAGTACCAGGCGGCGCTCGTGGAGGTGCAGGCCGGGGCTCACGAACCACCAGATCTGCTGAAAAACCACCGGTGACGCGAGTACCAGGCCCAGATACAAGGAGAGCTTGAGACCGATCAGGAAGGGGGTGGTGAGCGAGTTGTAATACGCCTGGCCCTGAGGCAGGTGGGCCTGATGAATCAGGTAATCAAGCACCGTCGCGTGCAGGAACCAGGCCACGATCGAGGCAGCCGCGACCGCCACCGCGGAGACGATCAGAACCCGGCGCAGGGCCTCCAGGTGCTCGATAACGGACATGCGCAACTCGGGGTCGGGAGGCTGGGAGGCAGGCCTCCGGCCCCGAGTTAGGAGGGGCATGCTGACCGCCGTACTAGCTCGGCGGCGAGTCTATCTTGGCGGGGTCGGGGGCGGGCGAAGGGGCCGAGTTCGCGTTCGCGCTCGGACTCGAACTCGGGGCCGGGCTGGGGCTGGAGGGCGCACTCTCCGGCTCTGAGACGGCCTTTGTCACCTCGGCCGTGACGTCGGCTGAAGCCTTCTTAAACTCCTTGATCCCGCGGCCGATGGCGCCTCCCACCTCGGGCAGCTTGCCCGGGCCGAAGACGATGAGGACGATCGCCAGGATGACGATCAGGAAGAGCGGATGAATGTTGAATGGCATGTTCAATCGCGATTATACCCAGGGTCCCCGCAACGCCCGGGCACGATGGCGAGATCTCAGCCCTAAAGCTTCTGGACCAGCTGGTACACGACCCCATCCGAGCTCTGGGGCTCGGTCCAGATGTTCAACGTCGCCCCGATCTTGCGCGCCTCGGGCGTCTTGGTCCTGACCCCCAGCGCGGCCAGAGCAGCCAGGGTTTGTTCCATGTCCGCGACCTCGACCGCCAGGTGTTCAATCCGGGCCCGGTCTCCACCCAGGCGCTCCTCACGCTCCTTGACATCATTGATCTCGATGACCTCGATCATGGTGTCCCCGCAGCGATAGAAGGCGGCATCCAGGCGGCCTGGATCGTGAAACTCACGATCCAGCTCGAGCCCGACGTCGACCAGAAAGCCCCGCGCCTCTGCCAGATCGTCCACGATCACGCCGATGTGGTCAACGCGCTTGAACATGTCCTCTCCTCTCCATTCCGGTGGGCCGACCCTCCGCTGGCCGAACGCTCAGTGCCGGGTCACGCTGACGTCTACGATGCTGTCCGAGGCGGTCAACTGGGTCAGAACGTCGATGCCGCTTGTGATATTGGCGAAGTGATCGTAAGACACCGTCGGATTGCCTCCCGGCCAGGCCGCCTTGACCATGAAGAACTGTCCGCCACTGATGCTGCCATCGGGAAAGCGGGCCATGCCCAGCGAACCCGCGGGCCAGGTGTCGGCGGCCAGGGGCTTCTCCGCCGGGATGGTGTACCCGGGTCCCCCGCGACCATTTGTACTCGGGTCTCCGCTCTGAATCGACCAGCTCTGAACGTTAAAGAACGCAAGTCCGTCGAAGTATCCATGTAACGCCAGGACGATGAAATTATTCACCGTTCGGGGCGCCGAACCGGTCAGGAATGAGATCCCGATGGGCCCCTGCGTGGTGTCGATCACAGCCGCATAAGAAGCCCTGGTGTCGATGCACATGGGCGGAGGCGCGGCGTAGACCTTGGGCGCTAACTGGGCCGCGGTCCGGCAGGAGGAGAAGGCACCCGCCGGCCTTGGATAGAGCGCCAGCCCCAGTCCCACTCCTGCCAGGGCCACTATTGCCACCAGCGCGGCCACGACCGCCAGAGCCGAGCGTGAAGAAGCGGTAGCCGCGCGACCGCGCGCCTGCTCTGAGCGCGCCGGACGTCCACCAGAAGACATAACCGCAGGTCATCCTAAGGCTTCGGCGATGGCGGCCGCCAACCCGTGAATGGTGAATTCCCGAGCCACGATGTCCACCCTCATCCCGATCCGGCTCAGAGTGTCGGCCGTCACCGGGCCCATGCACGCCACCAGCGTTTCCCGCAATCGCGTCGGGAGCTCGCCGTTGGTGAAGGCGCTGACGAAATTGATCGCCGTGGCCGAGGACGTGAAGGTGACGACGTCGATCCCGCCCGCGTCGATGTGGGCCATGATCTGCTGTCGGCACCCGGCCGGTCGCACGGCTCGGTAGACCGGCAGCTGGTCGACTCTGAAGCCGCGCCGGACCAGCAGTCCCATGAGCGCATCCCGCGCGCCCTCGGCCCGCGGGACCAGCACCCGCGCGCCCTCCAACTCCTCGCCCTGGAGAACGCGGGAGAGGCTCTCGGCGCTGTAGTCGTCCGCCACCATGTCGGGGCGCACGCCTCTTGACTCCAGCGCACGCGCGGTCTCCGAGCCGATCGCGCAGACCCGGCATTGATGCAGGTGACGGGCGTCCCGATCGAGGCTGCCGAGTTGCTCAAAGAAGGCGGTGACGGCGTTGGCGGTGGTGAAGACCAACAGTCGGGTGAGCGGCAGGCGCTCCACCGCGGCCTTAAAGCGGGCCCCCACGGGTAGCGCGCGGATCTCGATGGTTGGGGCCTCGAGCACGGAGGCCCCGAGTCCGGATAGCTCCTTGCCCAGGGGGCCGGCCTCGTGCCGCGCGCGCGTGATCAGTACTCGGCGCCCATGCAGGGGACGGCGAGCGCCGGTATCCAGCCGGTCCCCAAGCTCCACGCCGGGCCCCAACAAGAGCACGGCCTGCCCCTCCAGTCCGGCCCTGCGCGCCGCCTCCACGACGTTCCCCAAGGCGGCCGTCACGCGGCGCTGTCCACTCTCGCCCGGATGGGTGATGATCGCCGCCGGACTCTGCGGGGAACGCCCCGAATCGAGCACCGCGCGCACCCCGGACTCCCACCAGCCAGGGGCCAGACGGACGGCACCGGAGTCGCCTCGACCGATGCCCAGCATGACCGAGGCCGAGCGTCCCTCGACGCTCAGCGGCACCCCCCCGATGGTCGCGGCGGCCGTCTCCATCAGCAGCCCCGGGATGGCGTCGAAGTCGTGGCCGGCTCGGGCCAGCCGATCGGCCAGCGTGGCACCGGAACCGAAGATGTACGGATCCCCTGGATACAGCACCGCCACGCGGCGGCCCAGCTCGGCCAGTCCGAGGATCTCCTCGACTCCGCGATAGGCACCCACGTCGGCCCCCCTCGCCGCCAGACGCAGGATTCCAGGGTCGCAGTCCTCGACGTGGCGTAGTACTTCAGCCTCGGCGATGACCGCCGCCGCCTGGCGCGTCAAGAGCTGGGCCTGCCCGGGCCCCGTTCCGACCAGCCAGACCCGCGCCGTCATCAGTATTTTCGCCCCAACATCTGGGCCGCCACGTGCTCCAGCTCAGCCCGAGCCGGCGAGGCGGCCACCTTCCGGATGTGCTCGCTGGCGCGCTCGGCGTGAGCGCGCGCGTGCTCAAGGGCGCGTTCGCACGCGCCCGAATCCCGCACTCGGCGCACAACGTCCGCCACCGTGACCTCGTCCAGGGCCTGGCCGTCGACCAACATGCGACTCACTTCCGGGTCCTCCCGGGCCAGGATCAGGGGCAGCGTCGCGCTGCCCTCGAGGAGGTCATGGCCGGCTGGCTTCCCCAACTCCAGCGGGTCGCCCTGGTAGTCGAGAACGTCATCCACGATCTGGAACGCGATGCCAAGCTCGAGCCCATATGCCGCGCATGCCTCCCGTCCGGCGCGGTCCATCTGACCGAGATCGGCTCCGATGGAACAGGCGGCTGACATCAGCCGCCCGGTCTTGAGCTCGCACCGCCGCAGATAGCGCTCAATCGTCGGACCATAGGCGAAACGGAACGCCTGTTGCTCGAGCTCGCCCTCGCAGATTGCCATCACGCTCTGAGCCAGGGTTTCCACCACCACCGCCAACCCCGTTCTCGACGCCTCTCGATAGGCTCGAGCGAAGTAGTAGTCGCCGACCAGGATGGCGTCGGAGGCGCCGGAGGAAGCGAACACGCTGGGACGTCCTCGCCGCAACGCGGAGCGATCGATGACGTCATCGTGAACCAAGGTGGCGGCATGGGTCAGCTCGATCGCGAGCGCGGCCGGCTGCACTCGTGTCAGGTCGTGAACGCCAAGCCTGGAGCAGAGCAGGAGCAGGGTCGGTCTGATTCGCTTGCCTCCCGCCTCCATCAGATCTCGCATCGGTCCCGACGCCAGGTCGGGGTCGCCTTCCCAGGTCTCCCTCAACGCCTGCTCCAACTGGGCCAGGTCGGCGGACACGGCCGAGTGCTGGCTCACGGCCAGATCCGCTCCTCTCGCACGTCTATCTCCGCCTCCCCGAAAAGGCTGCGCGCCACGCGCTGAAAATGCTCCGGTCTGGCGGTGACCAGCACTTGGTGGTCGGCCCTGCTGTTGGCATCAGCCACCATTCGGGCGTGCTCCAGGCGACGCTGCACCATTTCGGCCGTGGTCTGGGCGGAGTCGACAACTTCGAACGCGCCGGGATAGACCCGTTCAAGGGCCGGCTTCAAGAGCGGGTAGTGGGTGCAGCCCAGGACCAGGGTGTCGGCCCCCATCTCCACCAGTTCCTGCAGGTCTGCCCGCAGCGAGGCCTCGGCCCGGGGCGAATCGGCCTCGCCGGCCTCGACGATCTCGACCAGCTCGGGACACGCCTTCTGGAACACCCTGACCATGGGGTCGAGCTCTTTGATCGCGTGAACGTACGCCTGAGCGCGCAGCGTGGCCTCGGTGCAGATGACACCGATCAACCCACCTCGGGTGCGCTCGACCGCGGTCTGCGCACCAGGGCTGATCACCCCCACGATGGGCACGTCATAGCGTTCGCGGGCCTGACTTAGGGCCGCGGCGGTGGCACTGTTGCACGCGATCACGATCAGCTTCACCTGGCGCGAATTGAGATATTCGATGAGATCGAAGGCGAACCCTTTGACCTCGTCCAGGGGCCGGGGCCCGTAGGGAAAGTGCAGGAGGTCAGCCACGTACACGGTGGACTCGGCCGGCATGCGCTCGCGGATCGCGCGCAGAACCGTGAGTCCTCCGACGCCGGAATCAAAGATGCCGATCGGCCGAGAATCACCCATCAGCGCGGACTCGCTCGAGGCCGACTCGGCACCCCGTCCGGGCGCCGGCTAGCGCCCGGGCAGGGTGAACCCGACGGGGCGGATCTTGGGGTCGGCGCGCTTGGCCTGGCGCAGAAGCACCACCACCTCCGCCTCGCCTCGCACCAGTTCGACCAGGTCCCACCCGGCCTCTGATTCACGGCTCAGGAGCCCAGCGAGCGTAGACCCATCGCTCAGCTCGACCATCGCCACACGCTCAGTTCGGTATTCGAAGGTTCGGGGGGGGGAATCGACCACCGGGGTCGGGGCACCGAGCCGCGGCTCCTGAGGCGGCTCGGACTCGGGCTCGATCTCCGGGTCGGGCTCGGGCTCCTCCTCGCTGCGCTCTAGCATGATCCGATTGTAAGGTGCTGAGGATCCGACCTCGGGGGGGCTCCCCGCTCCAACGCTGCTCCGCCTCAGCTCGGCGGCACCAGGCTCTCGAGGTGCGAGATGATGCGCGAGAACTCGCGGTCCTGCTCGGCCAGGTGACGCTGGATGCGCCGGCATTCGTGCAGGATTGCCTCGGCATCGTGAAAGGTGTTGAGCGCTCGATCGTCGGCCGCCTGTCCGAGCACGTTCTGTCCCACCATGATCACGAACATCAAGAGCAGCTGGACGATGTTGCCCAGGAAGAGCAGGAAGGCGAAGGGGTAGGGATCAAAGCGCACGATGCCGACCAGGGAGAGCAGCATCCACGCCCCCATAAATCCCGCGGCAACATAGAACGCCCACATCGTCCCCACCGCGCGCGTGATGGCCGCCCCCAGGCGCCCGTTGAAGCCCACGCGGTGGTCGTCCGTCTGCACCGGGTGATGGGCATGAAGCTCCCCGGCCCCCGCCTCGACGCGCCGAACCTCAGCCTCGATCAGGCGGCGCACACCCTCAATTCGGGATCCGCCTACCCCCTCGCTACTCATCGCGGTCACCTCCCTTGGATCGCCCCGCGCCAGGCGGGGACAGATGAAGCAGCTCTACCGGCCGCGCTGTGGGGACCCGACTGCCCGACCCGAAGCATCGATTGGCTGAAATTGGTGCGGGTGGTGGGACTCGAACCCACACGCCGATAAGGCCCGGCTTTTTAAGAGCCGTGCGTCTGCCGGTTCCGCCACACCCGCCGGAGCTCGTGCCCGAATCAGCTGCGCGGCGCCAACCGAGGCGTCGACGCCCAGCCCATCTCACGCCGGTTTCGAGCCGTAATCGTAGAAGCCTCGGCCCGACTTCCGGCCCAGGTGTCCATCTGCCACCAAGCGACGCAGGCTGGCCGGCACGGGTGGACCACCCTCCAGGCGCGCTCGGTCTTCAAAGGCAGCATGCAGAATGTCGAGTCCCGAAAAGTCCATCAGCTCGAACGGCCCCATCGGCCAGTTGAGCCCTTTCTTGACCGCGAGGTCGATGTCTTCGGCGCTCGCGTACCCCCCCTCCAGGAGCTCCATGGCCTGCTCGGTGGCTGCGAACAGGATGCGGTTCACGATGAATCCGTGAATCTCCCGTCGGACCAGCACCGGTATCCGTCCGATGCTGCGAACAAACTCGAAGACGGCCGCGATGGTGGCATCTGAGGTCTGGGGCCCGCGCACAACCTCCACCAGCTGCATGACGGTGACGGGATGGAAGAAGTGCAGGTTGCAGCATTTGTCCGGCCGCCCGGTCACCTCCGCCAGCCGCGAGATGCCGATGCTGCTCGAGTTGCTGGCCAGGATGGCGCCCGCGGGGGTCGCACGATCGAGGGCGGCGAAAACCTCGCGCTTGGGCTCGAGCCGCTCGAACACGGCCTCGATGGCGAGTTCGACTCCCACCGACGCCGCCGTCAGATCGGTGCCCGTCGTGATCCGAGCGAGCGCTTCTGCCACGCCCTCGGCGGACATCCGTCCCCGCTCCAGGGCGCGCTGGCACAGACTGCGGTGTAGGTCCTCGGCGGCCGCCACCTGCGCGGCGGAGGCGTCGACCAGCGCCACCTCGATGCCGCTCCAGGCGATCTGAAGGGCGATCTGCGCCCCCATAGTTCCAGCTCCCACCACCACCACCCGCGAGACGCGTTGCATGTGAGCCTCCCATTACCTCTGACCGCGTGGCGGCAGCGCCGGAAATTGGAACCGACTCTAAACCCTTGACCCCCGGCGTGGAGGACGCCGACCCGGACGCGGCACCAGGCCGAGGGCGGACCCAACCGAGGACGGCATGGGATCCGCCGCGCGGGGACCACGTCCTGATGCCGGTTAGAATCCGAAGCGGATTAAGGCGACGTAGCCAAGTGGTAAGGCAGAGCTCTGCAAAAGCTCCATCCCCAGTTCGATTCTGGGCGTCGCCTCCATTCTCCCTGCGATTTGAGGAGGAGGTTTAGGGCATGGGACTGGCTCCGGTCAGGATGCCTCAGCTCGGCGAATCGGTGACCGAGGGCACAGTCGACCGGTGGCTCAAGTCGGAGGGAGACATGGTCGAGCGGGACGAGGCCCTGCTCGAAGTGGTGACCGACAAGGTGAACGCTGAGATCCCATCCCCCATGGCCGGCCGCCTGGTGAGAATAAACGTCGCCGAGGGAGCCACGGTCGCGGTCGGCACCGAGCTGGCCCTGCTCGAGGTCGAATCGGCGGACGCGGCGGATCCGACCCCGGAGCCGGCCGCCCCGTCCACCCCGGCGCCGGTCGCCAGCGGGGGTGCCGCGCGCAGCGTCCCCGGCATCAGCGCGGACAGCACACGCTTCAGCCCGGCCGTGCGCCGGCTGGCCTTGGAGCACAGCGTTGATCTCGACCGAGTGGCCGGGACGGGGGCCGAGGGACGGATCACCAAGGACGACGTCCTGGCCCACGTAGCGGCGGGGCGCGGTGGCGCCGCGGATCGCGACGCCGAGTTGGTGCCACTTGATCCCGTGCGCAGATCGATCGCTCAGCACATGGTTCGCAGCCTGGCCACATCCCCGCACGCCTGGACCATGCAGGAGGTGGACGCCTCGGCTCTGGTCGAGCACCGAAACGCGCATGGAGAGGATTTCCAGGCCCGCCATGGAGCGTCCTTGACCTATCCGGTCATGGTGGCGCGGGCTCTGGTCGACGCCCTGAGCGCCTACCCCCAGCTCAATTCAACCTGGAGCGAGGAGGGCATCCTCATTTGGCATCGGGTGAACCTGGGGCTGGCGGTATCCCTCGACGACGGCCTGCTGGTTCCGGTCCTGGCCTCGGCGAGCGGAAAGAGCCTGGCCCAGATCGCCCAGGGCTTTGCCGACCTGGTCGGGCGGGCTCGCACTCACCGTCTCGGGGTGGACGACGTTCGAGGTGGGACCTTCACGCTCAACAACACGGGCGCCACCGGGTCGGTCTTGAGCCAACCCATCATCAATCAGCCCCAGGCGGCGATCCTGACCATGGAAGCCATAGTTCCTCGTGCGGTCGTGGTCGGCGGCCAGGTGGTGGTGAGGAGGATGATGAACGTCTGCCTGAGTTTTGATCACCGGATCATCGACGGCATGATTGCGGGGCGGTTTCTCACCGATTTAAAGCAGAGGTTGGAGGATTGGAACTACAGCGATGACTGATCCGAAAACCAGCGCGCAATCCCACCAGCCGGTCGGGGCGGCAGCGCCGATCGTTCCCTCTGGACGCATACCAGAGTGGATAAAGATCCGCGTGCATCGCGGTCCCGAGTACGAGCGTCTGGCCAAGCTGGTGTCGGAAAGGCGCCTGCACACGGTATGTGAGGAAGCCGCCTGCCCCAACATCTTCGATTGTTGGAACCGGCGCAGCGCCACCTTCATGATCCTGGGTGGGGTCTGCACGCGGGCCTGCCGGTTCTGCAACGTCACTTCGGGCAGGCCGACGGAGTACGACCTGGGCGAGCCCATGCGGGTGGCTGAGTCGGTGCGCGAGCTTGGGCTTCGACACGCGGTAATCACCTCCGTGGATCGCGATGACCTGCGCGATGGAGGCGCCTTCATCTTCGCCCAGACCATCAGCGCCATCCGCCGACTCAGCCCTCAGACCTCGATCGAGGTGTTAACCCCGGATTTTGGGGGCGACCCCGAAGCGCTGCGCACGGTGGTCAGCGCCGGCCCCGACATTTTCAACCACAACACCGAGACCGTTCCTCGCCTCTACGCCGCGATCCGGCCGCGCGCGGTCTACGCCCGCAGTCTGGGGCTGCTGGATCAGGTCAAAGCAATGCGTCCTGGATTGATAACCAAGTCGGGCGTGATGGTCGGTCTGGGAGAGACCAGGTCGGAACTAAGACAGGTGTTCGTCGACCTCAGCGCCCACCGCATCGACGTCCTCACCATCGGGCAGTACCTGCGCCCAACCCCAAAGCACGCACCCGTGGAGCGCTACTACGCCCCCCAGGAGTTCGCCGAAATGAAGCAGGAGGCCCTGGCCGAGGGATTTCGCCACGTTGAGTCCGGGCCCCTCGTCCGCTCTTCCTATCACGCCGATGAGCAGGTGCCGATCGAGCGCCGCCCAGCTGCGGCCGGGATCTGACCACCTCGGCCCGGCTGCGCGCGTACTGGCTCGGGCGGATTGACTACCTCGACGCCTGGCGGCTGCAGCTGGCTATGGTCGAGGGGGTCCAAAGGGGCGAGCTGGAAGCCTCGCTTCTGCTCCTGGAGCACCCGCATGTTTTCAGCCTGGGGCGCGGCGCCGACGCTTCAAATCTGCTCTGGAGCGAGGAGCGCTGCGCCGCCGAGGGAGTGGAGGTCGTTCGCAGCGACCGCGGCGGAGACGCCACCTACCACGGGCCGGGCCAACTGGTCGGATACCCGATCGTCGATCTTGCCCTGCTTCAGCTCGATGTATGGCAATACGTCCAGGTCCTGGAGTCGGCTCTGATCGGCTATCTGGCCGACCTGGGCGTCAAGGCCCAGGCGGGCGCGCAGGGCCGGGCCGGGGTGTGGTCGGGCGAGGCCAAGGTGGCGGCCATCGGGGTCAAGCTGACCCACGCGGTGACGAGCCACGGGTTTGCCCTGAACCTGAACTGCGACCTCGACATCTTTAACCAAGGCATCGTGCCCTGCGGCCTCGTCGGCCTGAGGGCGACCTCGGTCCGAGAGCTGAAGGGGACCAGCCCCGATGTCGACCGGGCAGCCCAAGATCTACCGCCCCACCTCGCGCGCTGCCTGGGCCTGGAGCTTGAGTGGGGTCGAGGGCAGGAGCTCGACCGGCTCCGCTCGAGCGAGTCCCGTACGCCTCCGCGGACCCTTGACCCTGAGCCGGCAGACTAGGCTCCGCGGGCTCGACGCGGCGCCCCTCCGTCCCCTCCGTCGATGATGCTTGACGCCTTCCTACCGGCGCTCGTCGCACCACCTGGAGCCAGCATCCCAGGCTGGCTACTGGACCCGCGCTGGCTCTCCCCGACCGGTCACATCCTGGGCCACCTGCTTCACCGCCACGAGGCGGTTGGTCTTTTCGCCATCATCCTGGCGGAAGAGATCGGGGTGCCTCTGCCCGCCCCCGGCGACGCCGCCATCGCCTACGCGGGATACCTCACGACCAAGGGCTCGCTGTCCCTGCTCAGCGCCTATCTGGCCGTCGTCGCCGGGGCTCTGGTCGGCAGCTTCTGCCTGTTCAGCCTCAGCCAACGCTATGGACACCCCTTTCTGCACCGTTTCGGCGTCTACATGGGGCTCCGACCCAAGCGTCTGCATCGGGTCGAGATCGCGTTCCAGCGCTGGGGCTTTTGGGCCATCATCCTGGGCCGCGAGGTGCCCGGACTTCGCGTCGTGCTCTCGGCCCTGGCCGGGATCTTCGACGTCCCCCGCCGCATATTCATCCCCAGCGTAATGGTCTCCGGGGTCATCTGGGCGAGCATCTTTCTCGAGCTGGGTCGCCTTCTGGGAGCGCAGAGCCACGCCCTGCTACACCTGCTCCCGATCCATCTCCTGCCTCAGGCCCTGGCCGCCGTGGCCATCGTGATCGCTCTTGCTTTTGCCTTCGAGCACGGTTGGAGACCCTGGGGTGGGTGGCGCCGCCGCGCGGGCTGATCCCTCCCCGGACCGGCCGCCCGAGCGGGTCCACGTAGCCGGAATCGCAGGCCGATTCGGTAGAATCGTCCCTCTTACTGCCGCGTCGCTACCGGCGCGGCTTTATCAGGCGTCCGGGACGCGGGGAGCACCGATGGCGAGCAGTTTGGATTTGGTCACGCTGGCCAGCATCGTTCCACCGGAAAACCATGAGGTCGCCGCCGGCTTCGACGCCATTGTTGATGGTCAGCCGGTGCGGGTCCGGGCGGTGCTGGAGCGGACCGTCGTGGTCGAACACGCCGACGCCGAGCGCAGCGTGGTGCGCAAGGATCTGTGCTGGGTCGATCGTGAGGCGGTCCCGTTTGTCCTCGGTAATCCGAGCGCTGGAGTGGGGCCGCGCCAGTGGCGCCGACTCCCGGGTAAGCCACCCAAGGAGTAGCGCTCGGGTCCCCGGTGGTGCCGAGGCCCAGATTTGAACTGGGGACACCTTGATTTTCAGTCAAGTGCTCTACCAAGCTGAGCTACCTCGGCACGCCGGAGGATCATTCTAATCAAGGGCCGAGTGCCCCCCCTGCCGCTCCCCCTCGGGGCCGGGCCCCAGAAGCCCTCATGATCGCCCGGGAGGCAAAGGCTGGTACTTTAGCCAACGCAGATGGCCGCTAAGCGAGTCCTACTGGTTGACGATGAAGAACCGATCCGAAAACTGATCGGCACCTACCTGCAGCGCCAGGGTTACGAGGTGGCGCTGGCCCCGGACGGTTTGGCCGCCAT